>CBFGRJ010000211.1:0-12253 GCA_965651135.1 uncultured Myxococcales bacterium | reverse complement strand
TCAGATAGCACCTGGTCACCAACGCTTCCGTGGCCGCGGCCGAGTCGGCGACGATGACGGGCCCGGGCGGTGGCGGTGTGCCCGCGGCCGCTCATTGCCAATGCCTGGCCGCTGTCCGCTCCGGGCGCATGGGTAACAAAGGGGATAGACGCTGGCGCACAGCGGGAGCTCGCCTCCGTTCCGTTTGCACCGAGACGCAAAATCCGGCCGCCATGAGCAACTTTGCCTCGAGGCTTAGTGCGCGAGTGTGCGTAGGCAGAACATGCAGGCCTCAAGTTTCCATCCAGCTTGTGCCTGGCCAACTTCGTGCCGCCCGCTGGCAGGAGCATGGCAAAATGGGGGAATGCATGCGCCTTCGAGCACGGGCCTCTGGATAGCCCTCGCCTTCATCGCGTGCTCGTCCCCCGACGAAGCGGATCTGTTCGCGTCCAACGAAACCAGTTCGACGACGACAGGCATGGAGTCCGAAGCTACGGTGACAGCGACGAGCGATAGCTCCGCTGCGTCATCCGATGGTAGCGGCGGGGCAGCGAGCACTGCGACTGCCGCCGGCGGCTCTGGGAGCGTCACCAGCTCTGACAGCTCGGCGGTTTCAGGCGGGTCAGATGCCTCGGGAGGTGGCGGTGGCTCTGCCGAAGGCACGGGCGGCAACGGCTCCGGAGGCGGTGGCTCCGGGAGCGATGGGACTGGCGGGAGCGGCACCGGTGGTGAAAGCAGCCTGGGTAGCGGCGGCACCGGGGCACTGGACGGGGCTTCGTCAACGGGAGGCTCCTCTGGCAATGAACCCACCGTAGTCACCCTGGAGTTCGAAGAAGACGACGATTGCGTCACGCTCGCGTGTCCGGACTCCGCGCCCTACTTGGTGGGCTGCGACGTGACGTTCAGCGAGTTCAACATAGAATACGCTTGTCTCGCGATCGAAGGTCAGGTGATCTTCTTCAAGTCCGGTGAAAACTGTCGGGGGAGCATGGTCACTGCGGGCAGCCGCGTAGTCTGTTCGAGCTCGCCCCTGCCCCATGACATCACGGCGGAGGAATGCGTCACGAACAAAGAGGACCTGCACGTCGTCGATGATCGCTGCGACTGCGAAGCCGCAGACTATATCGACGGCTGCTGAGCTCGACTCGAGCGCGCATCCCCCGGCGCAAACACCGCGATGGATCAATGGATGGCCACGGCGGTCAGGCCGAGGTTTGAGCCGTCCAACCAAGGGTACACGCCGAATCGCCAAGCAGACGCGGCGGGTTGTCGATCAACCCTGGCTGGGTGACCCCGGTCGCCGAATCCGTAGTGGGCCAACCGAGGGAGGATGAACCCGGCAAAGGTTCCCAAGCCAAGACCCAGTACCAAATCGGTCGCATAGTGTTTGCTGGCCACCACGCGCCCGGCCGCCGTAAACGCCGCAGCGCCCAAGGTCAGCCCGCACGCGAGCGTGTCTCCAGGTTGTCCGTAAAGCGGCAGCTTGGCGTGGTGCGTGCAGGTGAGCCCCGCTGCAGTCAGAGCAATGGCGGGGTGGCCGGCAATGAAACTGCGAAGCCGAGAGCCGCGCCGCTGGCAGCGGGTCGGTTCACCCTCCGCTCCGGATTCGTCGCAGGACTCGTCGTACTCTGGCCGCTGGCGCCCGATGAAGACCTGCGAGCCGAACACGGTCAGCGCCACCACCGAGAACGACTGCACGTCGATCATGCTCAGCTGCAGGGCCAAATCGGTGTCGTACATGGCGGCTGGCAAGATCGCCGAGTCGACGAGGCGATACGCCATGCTCCCGAGGTAGAAATAGTCGGTCATCGACTCGACTCGATCGGCCATCCCGGGGTTTTCGATGCGCACTCGATCACCGATGGCGTCGTCGAACAAGATGCCCCCCCGCCAGTTGTCGGGAGGCTCGGGGCCGAAGACCCGCAGCGCGAACGCGCCGCCCAGCGCACCCGCGGTCACCGCGTACTGCCACGCCGCGACTCTGCGCCAGCGTTCGCTCCAGCGCACCGGCTCTCGTGCCGACTGCCCCTCCACCGAAGCAGGCGGCGATTGCGCTAGCGCCGGCCCACTCGACAGCGTCGCGAGCGCAATAGCAACGACTGCAATCGTGCGAGGGATTGCCCAGCTGAACCACATGGCGCCACGTGAATCCGATGCCGTGCGAAGCAAAAAGCTTGCCAACGACATATACACCGAGAATCGGCAGGCTTCGCTCTGATGTCGCACCTGAGCGCGGCAAACCAGCACACCGGGTCGCAAACTGCGCGCAAGAGGTACGCCAAGGCCGCGCGGAAACTGCGCAACCTGGTTTCGCCGGCCGGGCAGTGCCGGCAGCCTCAGGTGGCTGGGGCCCGCCGCGCTTTCGCTCGAAGGCCTCGTACTCTACGCTCGTCACCATGCTTCAGAGCGTCCACCACATCGGGATCCGAGTGAGCGATGAACAACGCGCGCTCGCGTTCTATCGTCGATTCGGCTTCGAGGTCGTCTACCGCGATCAGCACGACCCGGTCTCGATTCTAAGAAACGCGACCGGAGTAGAGCTGAACCTGGTCGTCAATGCCAGCCAGCCGTTCGACGGTAAGAACCGGCTGATGGATGTCCCCGAGAAATTCCCGGGCTACACGCATGTCGCATTCAAGGTGGCCTCATTGCAAGCGGCGGTCGAAGACCTGAAACGCTGGGGCGTTGCCATCAGCGAGGGACCCAAACAGTTGGGTCGGGGTCTTTCGTTGTTCATCCGTGACCCCGACGCCAACGTGATCGAATTGCGTCAAGACCTGACCTGATCGCCAGGCCGCGCTTTACTTGGTCCCAAGGCTGAAGCCCGCTTTGACACCAGCCTTCGCCGTGCCCTTTTCGGTAGTGCCCGCGCTGGCGGACGCCGACTTTTTGACCTCGACCTTCGGCTGGGGAACGGTCAGCGTCGCTTTGGCGCCGAGATTTGCCGCCGAATTGGCTTTGGCAGCTGCAGCCGCCTCGGCTTTGGCCTTGGCATCCGCGGCGGCTTTCAGGTCGGCTTTGGCGCCACCCTTGAGGTCAGCTTGTCCCTTCTGCTGCGGTAGCTTGCCGGCCAGCTTTGCGTCAGCGCCGAGCTTGGCATCGCTAGCCAGCTTCGCCTCCGCATCGAAATGAGCGTTACGCACGGCCTTCAACGAGGCCGCGGCACCCGCGTGAAGCCGCCCCGCATTCACCAGCTCGATGCGAACGGGCTGCGCGTGCAGGTCGAGCTTGGCGTCTGCTTTGGCGCGGTAGCACGCGCTCGGGGCATGCCAGCTGAGTTTCAGCGCTTTCTTCGCATCGGCACCGGCAAACAAGCGCACGTCCAGATCCCCTTCCGCTCGCGCCTTTCCGTCTGCATCGAAGACGCGTGCCTCGACGAATCCAGCATGCGTCGACAGCTCCACGGGGAACTCCCCGGCAACCACGACAGCAGCCTCGGGCTTGGCGTCAACCGTCATGGCTAGCTTCGCGAGCCCGCCCATGTGTGACTTGCCATCGGCATTCAACGACAACACCACTGGTTTGGCGTGCAGCTTCGCGCCGCCGGCGAGCTTGCCGATGAAGCAAGCGTGCCCAGGATGCCAGTCGAGCTCTACCTCCTGATCCGCCTTGGCACCAAAGCGGGCCTTGAGCTTCGCCTTGGCGGCACCATCGAGTTTGGCACCGCGGGCGTCCACGACGAAAGCCTGAAGCGTTCCATCGGGGCGAGCGATGAGCTCGGCCTGGTAGGCGCCCGCGCCCAAGATCGTGCCGCCGAATTCGGGCGGCGACAGCAAAGCGTACTCAGCCAGCGTGGCCGTTTGCGCCTTGCCATCGACCTTCGCCGTGACTTCGACTGGCTCGGGTACCAGAGCAAGCTCTGAGCTCAGCTGTGTTTCGGCGTTGGCATTCGCCTTGGCATCGGCTTTCGCGTTCGCCTTCGCGTCGGCTTCGGCCTTCGCTTTCACGTCACCTGCTGCCTTCGCGTCACCTGCTGCCTTCGCGTCACCCGCTGCTTTCGCGTCGCCTGCTGCGTTGGCGACCGCACCAGCTTCGGTCGTAGCCTGCCCAACGAAGCGGCCGCTCGCGGCCTCCCACTTGAGGTGGGCCACGGGCTCGGTATCCCCTTGGGCGCGCAGCTTCACGCTGACGTCCGCCGCCTCGGGCTTGGCCACGAGCTCGCCGCGCTTGTCGAACAACAGGCCCTCCACGAGGCCATTTTTGTGGATCGCCAGCTCGAGCCAATGATCGCCCAAGGCAACCAGGCTGCCACCCAATCTGGGTACGAGCGCCTGGAGCTTGGCGCTCAGCCCCTCGGATTCTTCCGCACCGGCTTTCGCTTCGTGCCCGAGGGCTTTGACCTCAGCCTTGGCCTCCGGATCTTCGGCCGGCTTGTTGCAGGCATTGCCCATGGCGAGAAACAGTGCACCGAGTGCGATGTGATGAGCTCTCATAATCAACCACCTTCCGCAATCAGTAAGGACCCACGCGCTGCGCTTGTCACCCTCGAAATTGTATTCAAGTGTAACGCGAGAACTTTTCGCCGTGAGGGTTCGGCTTCAAGTCACTAGAATGCAACACGAAACCCCTTCAGCGATCCCGCGTCGGCATGATCTATGCTGGCGAGAAATTTGTGTTCTATGGACTGCAGCGACATACAACGTGGGATGCAGTGGTCGAGTGACGAATGAACCAACGCAGTGAAGCGTTAGTGTTCCATAAGCATGGATCCCCAACGACACACGCCGTGAGTCAATAGGTGCCTATTCGGCGGGAGAGGCGCCGGGTCTCTCGTCGATTCGGCCGTTTGGTTCACTCGCCGCGGACATTTGGGTGAGATAGCGCCGCACGATGTCTTGCTCGACGACGCCTTTTTCACGGGCAGGAGCCGGCACTCGAGCAATCAGCTCGACGAGCCCCTTCTCGGCCACGTGCAACAACACCGTAGGTTCTCCGCGCTCCGGCAGCTCACGCGCCCTGGTCAACTGATGCTTCGCATCGAGCTTGGCCAGCGACGTCCTCATGCCGTCTCGATAGGCCGCCGTCGCATCTCGCGCGGCCTGCAGCAAGGCGCGTTCGGCGCGACGCCAATCGGCGCCTTCGCCCAGCGGCACCGAGAAAACGTGAAGCACGTATTCATCGGTGAACGTCTCGTTGATGACTCGGCCCGTCAACAGCAACGAATTGGGAACCACGACCAAACGGCCGGTACGGTCGTGAGCGGGCCCGGTCTCGAGCAACTGTGTGGCGATCAGCCCCGTGTCGATCACGTCGCCGCGCACCCCACCGATCTCGACACGGTCACCCACCGAAAACACTTTTGACCCAAAGCGAAACAACGCACCCATCACACAACTGATCAGCTCCTTCGTTGCGATGACCAGAGCCACCGCCACCGCCACCAACGACAGCGCGAGGGTCCTGAGCTCCTTACCCCAGATCAGAAGGAAGCCGAATGCCAGGATCACCAGCACCAACAGCCGCGACTGAGAGCGCCAGCGCACCTGTAGCTCTGGGCTCGCCCAGCGTGTCCTGCGGATCAAGCGACTGAGTGTCAGCTGCACCCCCATCACCAACAACAGAAGCGCTATGGTTGCGAGCAGATCCTGACTGAGCAGGGCCTCGACTTCCCGTGGCAAAAAGCCACTCCATGCCTCGGAGCTCCGCATGGCCTCGCGCTTATCATTTTACTGGTGAAGCGCCACCAGCAAGCTCTTTGCGCGGCTTTGCCCGAACGCCCGCTAGCGCACCCACGCCGGCATGCTGTGCGTCTCTGCATAGCTCGTATAGTCTGCCCTGAGCTCGGCCACGATTGGGCCGACTTGGCCCGTTCCAATCGGCGTACCCGCAATGCGAGTCACAGGCACGATTTCTCGAGTCGAGCTCGTGATGAACGCCTCGTCGAGTCGGCCGAGCTGCGCCACGGACACGCGCTCATAAGCAACCGAAAGGCCCCGTGCCCGGGCAAGCTCGATCACGAGTCGAGCGGTAACGCCTTCGAGCGCGTCGCTTGCAGTAGTGAGCAGAGCTCGACCCGAAATCCCGAAAAAGTTGCTGCTGACTCCCTCGAGAATGCGCCCGTCGTCATCCAGCAAGAGGTATTCGTAGGCACTCGCTTCTCGTTCGCAGACACGCCGCTCGGCAACCCAGCGCGTGAACTTGATCAGAGGCTCGCGACGCCTGAGGCCATCGGGTGCCAGCCCCAAGTGCGCACCCTCACGCACGATTCGATCCGGCACGGGTGCATGGGGCGCCAGAGCCATGAAGACTTGCGTCTGTTCACCGGCCCTCGAAATCGGATGCTCCAACAAGTCGAACCTCAAACGAAAATCCCCCGCGTACGCGCGAGCAGCGATATCGATGGCTTGGCAAAGGTCATCTCGATCGAAGCGCACGGACCAACCTGCACGCTCGATGCAGCGCTCGCTTCTCGCCAGGTGCGCGTCCAGCTTCACGAAGCGATACCCATGGTAGCTTCTGAGCGCGGAATAGATCCCCGCTGGCATGTCTTGCATCAGCTCGTGGACATCCCGGCCGAGCTCGGGGAGCTCCAAGGGAACCAATCGGCTGCCGTGCACCGCGTACTTGAACAGCTCCGACACGCCAGAAAGAATGGCGCTAGCCGCTCGGCTGCGCCAGCGTTACCGGGCCCTCGAGCCTGATGCCGGTTGACGGGGGCCGTGGGTTTTAGGAGGCTCGCGCTGCAGTGAGCCGGAATACCGAATGGTGGCGGACCTTCTTCGAAGGGCCCTTTGGTGACTTACAGGTGCGCCGCGCACACCATCACAGCACGGACCAAGACGTGGCTCGTGTCGCTCGGCGACTCGGTGCATTTCCGGCGCGCATACTCGACGCGCCCTGCGGTGCTGGCCGGCACTCGCTGGCTCTGGCTCGACAAGGGCACTCGGTGGTCGGCATCGATTTCAATCCGCACGTCTTGGAGGTGGCCACGGCCACCGCTAGTGAGCAGGGGTTGGACGCGGAGTTTCGCCTGGGCGACCTGCGAGCGCTGGCTTTGGACGAGCAATTCGACGCGGTCTTGTGCCTGTGGACCAGCATCGGTTACTTCAGCGACCGGGAGAACGAAGCGGCGCTGCGGGCCTTGGCCGCCGCCCTGAAGCCGGGTGGCCACCTGTTTCTGGACACGCAGGTACTCGAGAGCGCTCTACCCAGATTTCGAGAGCGACAGTGGTCTTGGTGGGGCGAGGGGGACCAACGAATACGTGTCTCCGAAGACGTCACCTGGAATTACGCCCAAAGCCGGATGGAGGGTCATTGGTACTTCGATGGCCCCGATCGGCACGAGGTGCGGCCGTTCTCGCTACGCATCTATTCGTGCCGAGAGTTGCTGGGCATGCTAGGCGACGCCGGCCTGAACGATTTTCGCTGTCTGGGTGACGGGGACGAAGAGTTTCGCCTGGGCGCTTCGCGCTTGTGGCTGGAAGCCACCAAGCTCGAGCCAGCTCGCCTTTGATGCCACGTGCCGCGTCGGGTGCCGCGCCTGGCTGCTTTACCTGGGCTTCGGAGCGGGTTGGGCTCAGTCGCCGGCGAAGCTTGGTTTTCCAGTCGCTTTGAGATAAATGAGCCGCAGTCTGGCGCGTGGCACCGGACGACCAGACGAAGAGGATACCATGAAACCGAATGTTTATCGCACCCACGCCTGTGGAGATCCACGGGCGGCCGACGTGGGCCAGGAGATCAGGGTGGCGGGATGGATGCACCGACGTCGAGATCACGGAGGCCTGTTGTTCATGGACCTCAGAGACGCGTCCGGTATGTTGCAGCTTTGCTTTCTCACGCCGGAGAGCCGCGCGCAGGCGAAGGGCATCACCAAAGAAACGGTGCTCAGCGTTACGGGCACCCTGCGGCGACGGCCCGAGGACGCGATCAATCCCAACAGCCCTACGGGTGAAGTCGAGCTGGTCGTCTCGGAGCTACGCGTGCTGTCCAAGGCGGCCCCCCTGCCCTTCGAAGTGGGGACCGAGCATGCCGTCTCGGAGGACTTGAGGCTTGCCTACCGCTTTCTCGATCTTCGACGCGAGCGCATGGCCCGCAATATCCGGCTGCGCGCTGAGATCATCTTGGCGCTGCGTCTAGAAATGCACCGCCTTGGGTTTCTCGAATTTCAAACCCCGATTTTGACCAACTCATCGCCGGAGGGCGCTCGCGACTTCTTGGTGCCCTCGCGCCTGCACCCGGGCAAGTTCTATGCGCTCCCCCAAGCTCCCCAGCAGTACAAGCAGCTGCTGATGGCCTCTGGCGTGGAGCGCTACTTCCAGATCGCGCCATGCTTTCGCGATGAGCCCGCCCGCGCCGATCGCTCGCCGGGAGAGTTCTACCAGCTCGACATGGAGATGAGCTACGTCACGCAGGATGACGTGTTCGACGTCATCGAAGAAGTCCTGTGCAACGTATTCAACAAGTTTTCTGACTACCGCGGCGCCGAACGACCGTTCCCGCGCATTCCTTACAAAGAGGCAATGCTGCGCTACGGCACCGACAAGCCCGACTTGAGAAACCCCCTGGAAATAGCCGATGTCAGCGACTTGTTCGCCGACTCGGGCTTCAAGGTGTTCGCCGGCAAGAGTGTACGCGTCATGGGCGACCGTGGTTGCATTCCGTCACGCGCCTTTTTGGACAAGTTGAACGAGTCCGTGCGCAATGCGGGGCATGGTGGCCTCGCTTGGCTGACCCTGGATGCCGACGGACAAGCCAAGGGGCCCATCGCCAAGGTCGTCTCTCCGGACGTCGTGCAAGAAATGCTCCGGCGCGCCAAGGCCACTCCGCCCGTCAACCTTTTGTTCTCGGCTCACACTGACTCCATCATGGCCAGCAAGATCTTGGGAGAGATCCGCACCACCCTGGGACAGCAGTTCGAGCTTCTGGAGCAGGACGTTTTTCGATTCTGTTGGATCGTCGATTTTCCGATGTACGAACGCGACGAACAAACCAACAAGATCCAGTTCAGCCACAACCCCTTTTCGATGCCACAAGGCGGCTTGCACGCGCTACAAACGCAAGACCCGCTGGACGTGCTGGCCTACCAATACGACATCGTCTGCAATGGCGTGGAGCTATCGTCGGGAGCAGTGCGAAACCACGATCCCGAAACCATGATCAAGGCTTTCGAGATCGCCGGCCATGACGCCGCAACCGTGGAAAGCAAATTTCCCGCGCTCTACCGGGCATTCCAGTACGGGACTCCACCCCACGCCGGCCTTGCACCAGGCGTCGATCGCATCGTCATGCTCTTGGCCAAGGAGCGCAACATTCGCGAAGTGATCGCGTTCCCGTTGAACCAGAGTGCCTACGATCCATTGATGAACGCCCCCAGCGTCATCGATCCCGAAACGCTCGCTGAGCTCGGCATTCGAGTCGTGGTGCCACCTGCTCAAGCCGGGGGGAGCACGCGTGATGAGCAAGAGCAAGATGGTGTTGCGATTGACAACAAAATAGGCGCCAACTAGAAGCCGTTGCCCGATGCTGGACCAACTCGAACAGGTCGAGAAAACTGCACTGGATCTGATCAGGGCAAGCGCTGATCCGGCCGAGTTGAGAGAGCTCGAGATTCGCTTTCTGGGAAAAAAGGGCGAAGTCACGCGCATCTTGCGTTCGTTGGGGTCGATGAGCGCCGAGCAGCGCCCATTGGTCGGACAACGCGTGAACCAGCTACGCGGCGCGATCAGCTCGGCAATCCGCGAGCGTATCGATCATCTGGAAGCGGAACGCATGCGGCGCCTGTGCAGTGATCCGCATTTCGATGCGACCTTACCCGTGGCTCCGTTGCATGTCGGCGCTCTGCACCCCATTACACTGGTCACGGACCATATCGAGAGCGTGTTCCGGGCCATGGGTTTTTTGTTGCTCGACTACCCCGAGGCCGAGTCCGAGTTCTACAATTTCGAGGCCCTGAACATCCCAGCCGCGCACCCCGCCCGCGACATGCAGGACACCTTTTGGCTGGAAGAAGGCGTGGTCCTTCGCACCCATACTTCGTCGGGTCAGGTGCGCGCGATGCAAGAGTATCCGCCGCCCTTTCGCGCCATCTTTCCGGGGAAGGTCTTTCGTTACGAGCGTACGGACGCCTCACACGAACACACCTTCCACCAGGTGGAGGGCCTGATGATCGATCGCGGCGTCAGCGTGGCCAACCTGATCCACTCGATGCGAACGCTGCTGGGGGCCATCTTCGAACGTGATGTCGAGATTCGCCTGCGACCCGGGTACTTTCCATTCGTTGAACCCGGCTTCGAGCTCGACATTCAGTGCCAAGTCTGCGGCGGCTCGGGTTGCCCGGTCTGCAAGTACAGCTCGTGGGTGGAGCTGCTGCCCTGCGGATTGGTGCATCCCAACGTATTGAGGTTCGGGGGGCTCGATCCGGAACAATGGTCGGGTTGGGCGTTCGGGCTCGGGCTATCGCGACTGGTCATGATGAAGTATCGAGTCGATGACATTCGGCAACTGTTGAGCGGCGACCTACGCTTCATCCGACAGTTTGCCCAAGGTTGAAAGGCGCACGGTGTTCGTTTCACTCAACTGGGTAGCACGCCATGTCGATCTGTCGGGCGTGGACTTCGATGAGCTCGTGAGCAACTTCACGCTCACCGTGGCCGAAGTCGACGGCGCGACGCGCTACGAGGCTTCGGATCACATCGTGGTCGGCAAGGTCTTGGAAGCCACGGCAGTCGAAGGCACCAAGCTCAAGAAGTGCCTCGTCGATGTCGGCCGAGACACTCGACAAATCGTGTGCGGAGCCGCCAATGTCGGCGTTGGCCAACATGTCATAGTAGCTCTACCGGGTGCCAAGCTCGGCGAAATCGAGATTGCAGCGCGCCCGGTGCGCAACATCGATTCCTTCGGCATGATCTGCTCCGAGTCCGAGCTCGGCATCGGCGAAGGCGGCGAAGGAATCCTCGTGCTGGATCAGGCAGTCGAGCCCGGCACTCGGTTGTCCGAAGTCGTGCGCGTCGAAGACGTAGTCTGGGATATTGACAACAAATCGCTCACGCATCGTCCGGACCTGTGGGGGCACCGGGGCATCGCGCGTGAGATCGCAGCCATGCTGGACCGCCCGCTCTTGCCTCTCGACACGGGCGTGACTTTCGGCAACGACGAGCACTACACCATCGACAATCAGGCGCCTGGTGAGTGCCGCAAGTATTGCGCCACCTCGCTTGAGGGGATTCGAGTGGGGCGTTCCCCATTGTGGTTGCGCGTGGCCTTGCATCGGGTAGGCGTGCGCGCCCTGAGCAATGTGGTCGACGTCACCAACTTCGTGATGCTCGATTTGGGCAATCCGCTGCATGCATTCGACGCAGACACGCTGAAAGGCAACCGCATCGTCGTCCGCCACGCAAAGCAAGGCGAGCTGTTCACGACACTGGACGGGGTCGAGCGCACTCTCGAAAGCGGTGATCTGTTGATCGCGGACGAAAGCAGGGCCTTGGCGCTGGCAGGCATCATGGGAGGCTTGGACTCCGAGATCAGCGACGCGACCGAGCGAGTCGTGCTCGAAGCCGCTAGCTTCGACCCCAAGCGGGTCCGGGTCACAGCCCAACGGCTGGGGTTGCGCTCCGAGGCCTCGATGCGCTTCGAGAAAGACCTCGACCCACTCTTGCCGGAGCAAGCCACCCGGGCGTTCATCAAGATGCTCGGCGAGCTCGTGCCCGGCATGCGCGTCACCTCGAAGTTGATGGCGAGCGACTCGCCGCCTCCCGCAAAGACCATCGTCAACCTACGGCTCGACACGCTGGACAAGAGCCTGGGAATGACGATTTCCCAGCAGCGTGTCACATCGATCCTCGAGGCTCTCGAATTCAAGCTCGAAGAACCCGAACCTCGACTGCTGAAGGTAGAGGTGCCTTCATTTCGTGCCACCAAAGACATCACGCAAGAAGTCGACCTCATCGAAGAGGTCGGCCGCTACGTCGGCTTCAACAACATCGTACCCACGCCTCCCCAGGTGACCCTGAAGGGTCCTGACCCGAACCGTCGCAAGCGGTTTCAAGCGAAAGCGCGCAGCTACTTGGCGCAGGTCGCTGGGCTCGACGAAGTCGTGACCTACAGTTTCGGCTTCGACCCCTTTCTCGACCGCATCGGCGCTCGCCCTGCCCAACGCTGCCTGCTGAAAAACCCAATTTCTCAAGAAATGGTGGGGCTGCGTCGCGATTTGGCCACCGGCCTAATCCTGTGCCAGGAGAAGAATGCCACCGACTATCCCGAGCTCGGCTTGTTCGAGGTAGGGCGTGTTTTTCATCCAGCTTCCGAAGCAGGCCAGCTGCCGGAGCAGCCGACG
>CBFGRJ010000210.1:0-12290 GCA_965651135.1 uncultured Myxococcales bacterium | reverse complement strand
GCCACTGCCTTGGGTGCCCCCCAAAGCGGGCCTTTTTCACCTGAGTTGGGCATGGGGCCGACAAGGCCCATTGCGTTGCATGATGCGCCTACTAAACTAGCCGTATGTCCACCCCCGCCCGAGCGCCGAGCGGTCCGACCCACTCCAAGGCAAGCCCAACCCACCGCTTGCCGGAGGGGGCGTTTACACCCGAGGAGCTCGAACGCATGGATCGCGTTGCTCCAGTGGACACCGAGGCTGCTTTGGCGTGGATGCGCGGCGAAGGACCGGATCCCTGGCCCGAACAATCACGCTAGGCGACGCGCTGCGCCCGTCGCTGGAGCGCTGCGGAGTCACTACGGACCGGGGAGATATGGCAGCAGTGACCCGCATGATTGCGGCACTTGCAAGCAAGCCGTTGCCTGGCCCTGGCGACGTGCTGACCAGCGTGACCGTGTTGCCGCGCCCTGGGCCTGCATGGGCTCGACGGGTCGGCGGTCGCCAGCTCTGGTTGTTCTACCGTTTCGACGATGCAAGCGTGACGATACTGGGGGTCAACGCGCATTCGCCGATACCGTTGTAGCTCACCAGCAGGGGGCAATCTGATGCCCCGCAACCCCTGGGCACCGAGCCACGGCAATCAGACTGCTGCCCGCATCGTGGCGTCGGAGACCTGCCCAGCCGACGAGCTGGCCGCCGCTTCGCCGCCGAATACGGACCGACCCGAGCGGACGCCGGACGGTAAGTTTGCGCCGGGTAACGACGTAGTCAAAGCCAAGAAGGTTAGGAGCGGTCCACGGGGTGCGCTGGCCGTGCTCGATAGCCAAGGCGACCCCGCTGCCAAGGCCGCGGTGGGGCAGGCGCTACGGCGCACACCGTAGACGGGAGCTTGCCCACGCGCACGGTGGGGAGCCGTCGGCTGGTTTCGGCACCATCGTCGAGTCTGCTGCCGACCTCAAGCCGCAGGGAAGGGCAAGCAGACCGTCATTCATTTGAAGCAGGACATTGCCAACATTCTGGACGCTGCCAAGCGAAAGGGCGCCATCCCGGTGAACCCAGCGTCGGAGGCGGAGATCCCAAAGTTCTCGAAGGGTACGACCACGCACCGCGAGACCCTCACCGACGAAGAGCTGGTGAAGTACTTGGCCTGGGAGCACCCGCACAAGAGCCACAAAATGGCGGTGCTGGAACGGCAGACGATGAGCTGCATTGCGCGCATGTTCGGCGGCCTTCGAACGGGCGACTTGGATGCACTGCGCTGGGAATCGCTCGAGACGGCGGGCGGAGCGTTCACCCGTGGCTGGGCTCCGCGGCAAAAGACCGGCACGCCCCAGGCCCTGGAAATCCCCGGCATGCTGCGCCCGATCATCCGGGATTGGTGGGAAACGCCACGGTAGGCCCACTACCGGGCCGATCTTCCCGTCGCGCAAGGGCGCCCGGGCAAAAGCCGCGGCCAAAAAGGGCGAGACGGTAGCCAAGGGCAAGACGAGCCACGCCGAGGCCATGTGGAAAGACCTTCGCCGCGCGTTTGGGATCGACCAGCTCTGCAAGGTCGACAGCACGCGCAGCAATGGCCGAAAGCTGGCGCAGTTCGTCTGGAAGCAGGTCCGGGAAATGACGCCCCGTGAGCGCGAGATCTTTGAGGAGACGGCCTACACGTTGCCCGTCGACTTCCACTCATGGCGACGGCGCTACAGCCAGGCCTTGGCCGAGGCGGACGTCAACGCACAGCAGGCGACGGCGCTAGCGGGCCACGCTTCGCTGGACGTGCATCAGCGCTACCTGGCAAGTGCGACGAAGGTGGCGAGGATTCCAGAGCGGGCGCTGCCAGGCATTTTAGCCCGCGTCTCGGGCAAAAGTCGGGGGGCAGAATCGCGAATCCAAGTCGGGGTGGCAGGATTTGAACCTGCAACGTCCGGCACCCAAAGCCGGCCCTCTACCAGGTTGAGGTACACCCCGAGGGGAGGCGGACTATAGCAGCGGTTTTCGGGACGTCGAGGGGGTTGTTGCGGGTGAATTCAGTCGGGAATCGGCACCAGCTCGACCTCGAGCTGGATGATGCCCTGCTCGGCTTGGACCAGCTGGTCGTAAGGAAAGTATCCGTCTTTTTCGATGCTGATGCGGTGCTCGCCGGACTCGACGCGAATGCCGTGGGCGGCCACGTAGGCGAGCGGCCCGACGTACTGCTCGTCGACGATGACCGAAGCGCTGCCAGGGGTCTTCGGGTGTCGCTTGAAGTGCACGGCATAGGTGCTGGTAGCCCCGCACGCCGAGAGGCATGCCAGGTAGGCGAGCGCACAGAGGGAACCAACGAGTCTAGCTACTCCCATTCGATCGTTGCCGGAGGTTTCGAGCTGATGTCATAGGTGACCCGATTGATCCCGTTGACTTCGTTGATGATGCGGGTCGAAAGCTTGGCCAACAGATCGTGCGGTAATCGTGCCCAGTCGGCGGTCATGCCGTCGCTGGAGCCAACGGCGCGAATCACACACGTTTCTTCGTAGGTGCGATCGTCGCCCATCACTCCGACGCTCTTGACCGGGAGCAATACCGCGAAGGCCTGCCACAGCGAATCGTAGAGCCCTGCCGCGCGGATTTCTTCGTCGACGATGCGGTCTGCTTTGCGCAGCACGGCCAGGCGCTCTTCGGTGATCTCGCCCAAGCAGCGGATGGCCAAGCCGGGACCGGGGAAGGGGTGGCGATAGATGACGTCGTGGGGCATGCCGAGCGCATCGCCCACCACGCGGACTTCGTCTTTGAAGAGCTCCCGCAGCGGCTCGATCAGCTTCAATTTCATGCGCTCGGGCAGGCCGCCCACGTTGTGATGGCTCTTGATGACGGCGCTGGGCCCCTTGACGCTCACGCTTTCGATGACGTCCGGGTAGAGCGTGCCCTGCACCAGGTACTTGGCGTTGTCGACCTTGGCCGCGTGTTCTTCGAACACTTCGATGAACACTCGTCCAATCGTCTTGCGCTTTTTTTCCGGATCGCTGATGCCCGAAAGCGCCTGCATGAAGCGAGCTCTCGCATCGACGGGGACCAGGTTCAAATGAAAGCTCTGGCGCATGGTGTGCGTCACGCTTTCGAACTCGCCTTCGCGCAGGACGCCGTTGTCGACGAAAATGCAGACCAGACGATCGCCGAGCGCCTTGTGGCAAAGCACGGCCGCCACCGATGAATCGACACCGCCGCTCAACCCGCAAATGACACGTTCGTCGGGAGCGACGCTACCCGAGATCTGAGCCACCGTTTCTTCGATGAACGACCCAGGGGTCCAGTTCGGGGACAAGCCGGCCACGTCGAAGAGAAACGCGCGCAAGAGGTCCGCGCCCCGCGGCGTGTGCGCGACTTCCGGATGAAACTGGATCCCATACAGGCGGCGCTCCGTATCGGCGATGGCTGCCAAGGGGGCGTTGCCACTCGACCCGATGCGGCGAAAGCCTTTGGGCAGTGTGACCAGCCGATCGCCGTGACTCATCCAGACACTCAGCTCTTCGCCGCGTTCGAAGGGCGCCAAGATTCCCACGGCCTCGTCGACCGTCAGGGTGGCGGGCCCATACTCGCGGTGATCGCTCTTCTGGACCTCGCCTCCCAGCTGATGAGCCATCAGCTGTTGTCCGTAGCAGATGCCGAGCACGGGCACGCCCAGGTCGAAAAGCTTCGGATCGCTCTTGGGCGCCCTGTCTCCGTACACGCTTTCGGGGCCACCGCTGAGGACGATCGCTTTCGGCTCGAGTGCCTGGAGCTTGTCGATCGGAATCGAAAATGGATGGATCTCGCAGTAGACGTGGCTTTCACGAATGCGTCGGGCGATCAGTTGGGTGTACTGCGCGCCGTAGTCCAGAATGATGACGCTTTGCCGTGCCGACATGTGCGGTCGAGCTAGCACGCCTTGTTGGTCCAGGAAACCGGCAAAATCAGCTGCCCGGTTTCCTGGTGACGACCAGGTGGTGTCTGCTCGCCAGCGAACGCTGAAATTCGCGTAGACGCTCCAAGGTCAAGGGTTGATCGCGATCCGGGTCGCCCCAAAGCTCGACGATGCGACCGCGCGGACTCAGGCGCAAAATCGTCGCCTGTGCCTCGAGATGCCGCTGGGCCAGGCCGAGGTCGGCAGCGGTGCTGGCCCCCTGCGAGAGCCTGTCGAGCAGCGCTCGCACCTGGTCGACGGCTTGGGACGTCTTGCCGTCCAGCGCATGCACCTCGACCACGAGCGCTTGCTGCCGGGCGCCGCCGAGCGAATGCGCCCGTGCACTGGTGACCAGCCCCGGGACTGCCAGCGCCTGGTCGAGCCACCCCCCTTTGCGGTTGAGCAGATATCGAGTGGCGTCTGCGGCCATGCGGTCTACGGGCGTGCGCACACCGACGAAGGCTCCCGCATCGGACTGGGGGTCCCCAGAGCTTGGCGCGAGCTCGATCTGGCCAGTCTGAGGCTCTACGTCGCCGCCGGCGCAGCTGATGAGCTTGCCGCGCATCGGCGACAACCAGCGCTCGAGCGCCGCAAGCCCCGCCTGCGCCTGATTGCGATCGCGGTTGGCAATGATGGCGGCTCGCAGCGGTTCGCTCAGCAGAGCCTGGCGGCGCCGCTCCAAACTGGTTTTCGAAGCCTCGCCTATGGAATCGAACGTGCCGAGCGGGCTCAGCCAAGATGGATGCTCGGGCGCCAACGCGCGAACGGTGGTCCACCACCCGAAGCGCGGTTCCGGTCCGAGCTTGGCGAGCAGCTCTTGCCGTGCGACGGCGGTGTGCTGAAACGAGATGGGCGTCAGCGCAAAGGCGTCCGCCAAGGCGCGCCCCACACGCGCAGCGTGCTCCGCTGGGGTTTCGCGGACGCTCAGGCGTGGGGCGTGCGCCAGGAGGCCAATGGCTTCGGGCGCCACCCAGGGTTCGATGCTGACTCCGTCTCTGCCGTGGGCGAGCTCGGCGAGTGCGCTCATCAGCAAAGCCGAATGGCCAGCGTCGTCGGCGCTCTCGTTGGCGGTGCCGCAGCGGCTACCGAGTAGCATCCAGACTTCACCTTGGCCTGGCTCCACCGCCACGCGGCGCTCGCTGCCCGCAAGCTTTCCGGCCGCGAATTTGTCCAGCTGCGCGAGGAGCTCGCTGGTCGCCCGCTTGGAGAGATTCGGCCGCGCCAAGACGTGAATGGCGCGACGAGCCGGGCCGGTGGGTTGCCGGCTGACGTGCGCCCGCCACGCTGCCAGAGCTGCCGCTTGGCGCGGGTCTTCTGCCATCAAGATGCGCTGGTCGAGGACGAAGGAATCCGAGGTGGCTCGAGCGAGCGCCAGCTCGGCCTCGCGCTCCGCAAGGAACGCCACCCGCGCGACCTCTTCGATCACGCTGGGAGCGCCTTCTTTGATGCGCATGTCGAGCCGAAGACAAGCTCCCCGTACGCGCGCGGTGGCCACGCTGCGCTCCAGCGTCCACCCGGGTACCAGCGCCTCGAGCTTTCGCTTGAGCCCGGAGTCGGGTCGCGCCAACTGGTTGGCCGCCACGATGGTGCGGCTGGCATCGGCAACGCGCAGGGCCACCGTGATCGTGGGCTCGACCGCGCTCTCGGTCTGAATGGACGCCACATCGGCGGCCGGCCATTGGTCTCCTGGTGGGGAGCCGGCTTGCCAAGACAGAGCGCGTTCGTGTGCGCGAGCGGTTTGGTCCAACACGTCGCGAGGACCGACCGCAGCGAAACTGACTCCAGCGGTCGTGACCAGCTCGCGCCGCCAGCGCTCGAGCTCCGCGCGCCCATCCGCCGTTTTGATATCCGGAACAGCGCGCCCGCTTTTGTGCAGCTCACCCGAGCAGGCCGAGACCGCGCGAGCGCCCGTGTCGAGCTCAGGCTGAGCCAAAAAGAGCTCGAGTGCTTGCTGCACGCTGGCAAGCGCGGGGTCATTTTCGGCGATCGGGCCCTCGAGCGAGGCGCGCGCGGCGATCACGAAGCGCTCGGCGTCGGGGCCCCCGGTCACCAGCGTGGCCAGCTGAAAGCCCATGTCGTGAGCCTGACGAACGACGGTCGGGTAGCCTCTGAGTGCAAGGCGCCGTTCGAACAGCGCGCTCAGCGCCACCGAGACCCAAGACCCCTGATCGTGTGCCAGCGCTAGCGCCACCGCGGGCTTGGGATCGCCGTGGCGCTCGACCAAGGCGAGCTTCAGGCCCTCGTCGAGCTCCCGGACCTCGATGCGGTCCGATCGGATCGGAGCGCTTGCCGGCTGCATGGATGCGTCGCTGGCTGGCTGGGCTGGACCGCACGCCATGGCTGCCATGCCGGCAGCGAGCAGCAGGGCAACGACGTTCGCCGGTCTCGAGAGCACGTCGCGATGACTAACACACAGGCACGTGCCCCCGACAACCCGAAATTCAGGCGGCCAAACGGTCTTCTTGTAGCAGGGTTTCCAGCTTTGCCGTGATCTTGTGCTTCTTGGAGTATACGGTCTTGATGCTGATGCCCATGCGCTCGGCCACCGCTTCGGGTGCGAGCCCCTCGGCGAAGTAGAGCTTGAAGAAGAGCTGGTCCTTGTCGCTGAGCGAGTCGACCAGCCGCCACACGTGCGCGGCGCGCTCGCGGCTCAACGACAGCTCGTAGGGGCTCGACTGCTCCGCGGAGAGCGATTCGGCCTCGAGCAAGGAGCACTGCGAGGGCGAGCGCCGTACGGCTCGCAGGTGATCGTACGCGGCGTGGACCGCCAGCATGCCAAGCCAGCTTCCCAACTTGGTTCCCCGACCCACCTCGAAGCTCTTGAGCTTCTTCTTGTCGTTGGCGAGCAATTGAACGCACAAGGTCGCATAGACCTCACGCACGTCGTCGCCGGACGTCACGGCTGAGAAGCGGGCCATGACCCGAGAAATGCAGCTGTAGATCAAGCGCGAATAGCGCGTGTTGAAGGTGCGCCATGCGGCAGGGTCGTCTGCCAGCAGGCCTCGCAACAGACGGGCTTCTGCGCACAGCGGCTCGGCGTTGCTCGCCTCCCGGCGCAGGGAGACGGTTGAGGGCTCTTGTCGGGCAGTGGACTCGGTAAGCATCGATGGGGCTCCTGATTCGGCGGGGTTCTTGCCCGCGCACTGGAGGCCCATTGCAGTCGATGTGCCAGGGGCATCATTGAATTATTTCAATGAGTTATGAGCGTAACACCCCCGTCACAGCGTAACCCCGCGGCCGCTCTGGTGTGACGCAACGTCCTCACCCATTCGTTGTTACGGAGCCGCCCCGACGATCCTCCCCACAAGTGCCGGCAGCTTGCCAGAGCGAGCCTCCGAACGTAGCTTCTTCGAGTGCCTCCGCGCCTGAAAGCTCTGTGGCTGCTCGCCTGGGCGCTCCTGCGAACCACGTTGTCACGCTTGTTCCGGCCGAGATCGGGGCTCACCGCGTTCCGCGAACACTACGACGCCGATGGCCTGCCGCCGGTAACCCCACAGGAGCGTGCAGAAATGACGGCTTTCAGCCGCTGCATCGCCTGCGGCTTGTGCGATCGCGGCGAGGCGTCGCGCATTGCGGCGTCTGGAGGCGCCTATCGCGGCGTGATGCCGCTGATGCTGGCCGCTTCGCGCAGCATGCCCGACTTCAGGGCAGCAGCCTACAGCTTCAGCTTCGTGCCCCTCGAGGTCCTGCGCGAAAAAGAGGGGGTCTGCCCCACACGGGTGCCGATGGTGGCGATCTCCCAGTTCGTGCGCGACAAGGCGGCCGAAGTCGGCGGGCCGCTCCCTCTGCCGCCCCGCGTCTCCTCGTTGCGACCATTGCCCGACCCCGACACCGCTTCGGTCGGCAGCGCAGGCTAAGGCCCAGCCAGCCAAGTCTCGGACAAACAATGTCCGAGTGGCGAGCGAGCGCCCATGGAAGACCATGGACTGGACGGGCGAGCAGTGTTACGACAGCTTGGAAAGTTGGTTGTCGGATGAGCGATTGTGCCGATCCTATCAAGCTCGATGGCGTGCCCGCACCGCTCGCTACTGCGGCCAGTGCCCAGGCTAGGTTCCTCTTCGCCGAGCGTGAGTCGAGCCCCGGCATGACCCGACCTCCCCGGGAGCAGCCCGCACGGTACTCGATCGCGCACGCGGATGCGGTCGTCTGGTTGAAAAGCCTCGAGACGGCCAGCGTCGACCTCATCGTCACCGATCCCGCCTACGAGTCGTTAGAAAAGCACCGCGCTCGCGGCACCACGACGCGGCTGAAGCACAGCAAGGCTTCGAGCAACGACTGGTTCACCGTGTTCCCCAACGCCCGCTTTCCGGAGTTGTTCGCTGAAGCGTACCGAGTGCTGAAGAACCACCGGCACTTTTACTTGTTTTGCGATCAAGAAACGATGTTCGTCGTCAAGCCACTGGCCGAAGCGGCAGGTTTCCGCTTTTGGAAGCCGTTGGTCTGGGACAAGCGCCGCATCGGCATGGGCTATCACTACCGCTCGCGCTACGAATTGATCCTGTTCTTCGAGAAAGGCAAGCGTAAGCTTGCCGATCTGTCGGTACCCGACATCATCGAACATCCGCGCGTCCATCGTGGCTATCCTGCGGAGAAACCGGTTGGGGTCTCCAAGGTGCTCATCGGACAGAGCAGCCACGCTGGTGAGCTGGTCATCGATCCGTTCGCCGGCTCTGGTTCGGCGGGGCTAGCCGCACTCGAGCTCGGTCGGCGATTTGCGGGGTCGGACATCTGCGAACAGGCAGTCGCGGTCGCCAGCGCCCGCTTGGCGGATTTTTCGGCAGGAGCAACCGGTGCTTGCGCCCGTTCGTGACAAAGTACTGCCGCTGAGCGGACACAGCTACAAGCGCTTGATCGCTCGCTACATCGTGTGCGAGTACGGCCCGCGCGGAGTGGAGGTCTACGACGAGGTGAATGCCGGCACGTCGATGATCGGCAAACAGCGCCGTCTCGATCTGCTCCTGCTTCATCGCGAAAGCGGCCGCGCGCTGGCGCTCGAGTGCAAGTTCCAGGACTCGAGCGGCACAGCCGACGAAAAAATCCCGTATACGTTGCAAGATCTTGCGACGCTGCGCATGCCCGCGGCCATCGTCTATGCGGGTAGCGGGTTTTCGCTCGGCGTGCTGCACCTGCTGCAGAGCTCCGAAATGGCGGCCTACTGCCTACCCGGTGAAGACTTGCGCCGAGTGGCACGCAAGAAGGGCGAAATCGACTCAGGTACCTGGCAGCTCGATCATATCATCGCCATGGCATTTCATTTTTGGGACGTGCTGCTCCAGGGGCGGCGGCCTCTCACGCTCGCGGACCTGGGCAATCCCTGAGCTGGCTTACGACTTCGAGCTTCGCTCGAGGGGGGCGAGCGCTGGCTCCCCCACCGGCAAGGTGTCGCGAGCCTCTTCACGACTTGAAATCGCCAGGTCCCTGGCGTCGGACCAAGGGTCGAGCTTGCGGAGCTCTTGCCACACCTGAGCTGGCGATGCATAGCGATACTGTTCATGACGGCGCAGCATGACGCTGATGATCTCGCCCAGCGGTGTGCCGAGGGCTTCGGCGCGCGCTCGGGGTACGCCGGCCCGAATCTGCGCCACGATTGACTCGTAACCACCGGTGGTGTCGATCGCGTTCTGCCCCGTGTGCATGTGATACATCAGTAGACCGAGTTGATATAGGTCGCTCTGCCGCGTCGAGTAACCGCCTTGGATCAGCTCAGGCGCCATGATGCGATGCTGAACCAGGTCCGGGCGCACTTGGTCGCGCCCGGCAAGGTCTTGTGCAATGCCGAGGTCGCTCAACTTTGCGATGAGCTCGTTGCCCTGAACCACCAGCACGTTACCGGCATGGATGTCGTTGTGCAGCACGTCGTTGTCCATGAGGTACTGGGCGGCGAACAGCAGTTGGCGCATGATCTCGATGACCAACCGGTCGGTGAAGGGGACGCTGAGCATGACCTCGAGCGTGTGGTCGCAGCGCTCCATGACCAAAAAGAAGAGGCCGCCGAGCTCGAAATAGTCATACACGTAGACGATGTGAGGATGCCGCAGCTGATAAAGTCGACTTGCTTCGCGCAGCCACTGGTCACGCACCACGGCATGCTGATCGCGCGGTCGGAACACCTTGACGGCGCAGGGCTGATCGAACGGCCCAATGGCATCGAAGACCTCACCGAAGCCGCCATCGCCCAACCGCTCCCCGAGCAGGTAGACGCGCCCGCGCGGCGAACTCAACGAGGTACCCGGCTTCAGTTCCATGGCCCGCATTGTGAGGCAACCTGCCCGAATTCCCAAGGATCTGCCGGGGCGAAAGCTGGCTTCCGAACGGGTTTTCGCCACAATTTTCGTGGGACTTGCGCGACCAGCCGGTCTTGGCTAGTAACCCACCCCTCGGAAGCAAGAGCTTATGTCGAATCGAGCAGTCTGGAATGTCCGTCTCCGCCACGAGTCCCTGACGAAGGAAAAGAAGGGCAAGCGCATGAAGCGCCGCACGCGCCTGCGCAACGGGCTGCAAGAGGCGCTCGATCGGCGAGCCCCGGAGCCGTCAGAAACGCCCTCCGAAGGCGCACAAGAGTAGCCGGCGCTTGTCTCGAGTCGGCAAGGGTAGGCGGCATCGGTTTGCTGCCCGTCTACCGCTGGCGCGGCATGCGTCCCAACATGGCGCGGAACAGTGCGACCTGGCGCTGACCCCTCTCGAGCGACAGGGCGAGTTGCGCTCCGAGCGGCGCTGCAACCAACGGCAACAGCAACCGTGGGATCTGACCGAGAGCCACCGCGTGCAGAGCGAGCAAGGTCAAGGCTAGGCTGAACGCCAACCCCCAGACCCT
This sequence comes from uncultured Myxococcales bacterium, assembly GCA_965651135.1. Classification (GTDB taxonomy): domain Bacteria; phylum Myxococcota_A; class Polyangia; order Polyangiales; family Polyangiaceae; genus JAICQQ01. Next base: position 1,590 of record CBFGRJ010000210.1, on the reverse strand, counting down.
AGCGCGCAGCGCAAGCGGAGCTGCCAGCCAGGGTGGCAACACCAGTGCCTGGGGCAAGACGGCGGACACTGCTTCGAGTCGACCTGGGACCAAGCCTTCGCTTGCCCGGTCTCGTTCAGCGATGAAACTCACCGCTCCGGTGGAGTCGATGCGAATGCCGCGCAGCGGTTCGACGAAGGCATCGCCCCGCCAGTGCCAGCCGGAATCGATGGGAGGCGCGGGAAAAAGCGAGCTGACGTCGGCCAGTGGGGTCAACAGGACCAGGGCTGCGACGGTCCCGAACAACCATGCCGCGCACAACGCACCGAACGCCGCGGTCCAGGGCGAAGCTCCCAGCACGGCTAGAGCGCGGAGCTCGCCCCGGCGTGTGGCGAGGCCGAGGCAAGAGCCCATGGCAACTGCCGCGATCAATGGGCTGAAGGCGCACAAGCGCGCCACTCGCATGCCCCTGGTGCTGTAGGCTTCGTCCGTGGCAACGACCAACCCGGTGACGAGGACCAGCAAGAGCAACGAACCCCCGAGCGTGCGCCTGAACAGCAGCGAATCGTGTGGGGTCATGAGTCAAAAGTTGGCCGCTCGGGTCGCGTGCTGTTAGCCGAGCTGGATGCGGAAGCTTAGCCCGCTCGTGCCCCTGGTGTGTACCGCTTGTGCGTTTGGGGAAGGGGACGCCAAGATACCCGGCGAACCGCTGGGTGCCTTCCAGGTAGTCGGAGAGCTCCGCACCAACGACTGCGGCAGCGGCGCCATGGGTTCGACGGATGTCTGGGAGTTTCAGATCAGGCTCTCCAGAGACCTGGATCAGCTGTTCTGGTTGAATGGTCGTGAGGTGATTTCAGGCGTGCTCGCGAGCGATGGGCGCTCGTTCGAGTTCGATACTCGCGTGCGCGTGACCGTGACCCAGCCGAAGCCGGGCGTGCCCGGTTGCATGCTCGATCGGCTCGACCGGGCCAGCGGCAAGCTCGGACTCGACGACAGCGACGAGGCAAACGTCGAATCCTTCTCGGGGAAGCTCACGTTTTCCTACATGCCCGTGCCGGAGTCCGATTGCACGGGGCTCTTGGGGGTAGAGGGAGGATTTGCGAGGTTGCCGTGTGAGATGACCTACGAGCTCGACGCTGAGAAATTAGCGGACGACTAAGGCAACTCCGGCGCGAGCCAGCATTTTTTGATGTCGCCAGATGGCGTGCAGCAAAGCGCCGTGGTACATCTGAACCAACGCACAGGCTGGAGCCTCGTGCTCCTGGAGATAGCCAGCCGAGGAGCACTTCGGCGACCTGAGCAGAGCCCCGAGGTCGCCATGTGCGGCCCAGTCAACGGAAACGCCCAAATCCGCAATGGTGTCGGTCAGCAAGCTCGAATCAACGCGCGGGTTGGTGGCGCTGTTGCGCGCAGGGTGTCCGGCAGAAAGCCGGAGGAGGTGATACGGACATGCAGATGAGTTGTAGCCCTATCCCGGAGGTCAACCGGAGTTAGTCGTCCGTGTCGCGGTCAAAACGTTGACCGCGTGGACCCTCACGGACCGCTCGCCATGGCCGGCCGGCGCATCTAGCAGATGCACAGTGCATCTTAACAGGCGCACTGTGCATCTAG
>CBFGRJ010000209.1:0-12298 GCA_965651135.1 uncultured Myxococcales bacterium | reverse complement strand
GTTCATCGGCATCCTCAGCTCCCTCCAGTTCAGCGGCGCGCGCGTCATCGGCGTCCCCGTCGACGACGAGGGCATGGACGTCGACGCGCTCGAGCGGGTCCTCGCCCGCCACGAGGTCAAGCTCGTCGCCGTCCAGTCCGGCTGCCAGAACCCCACCGGCCAGGACCTGTCGCCCGCCCGCGCCCAGCGGCTGCTGCAGCTCGCGCGCGAGCGCTCGTTCTTCGTCCTCGACGACGGGGTCTACGCGACCGTCCGCTTCGACGGCCGCCGTCGCCCGCGGCTGCGCCACGAGCTGCCCGACCACGTCATCTACGTCGACTCGCTCAGCAAGACGATCGGCGGCGGCCTGCGCATCGGCTGGGTCGCGGCCAGCGGCCCCGTGCGCCAGCGCCTGAGCTGGGTGAAGCTCCACAGCGACACGCACACGTCCAGCCTCACCCAGCACGTCGCCCACCGCTGGCTGGCCAGCGGCGAGCACGAGCGGCTCCTCGACGCCACCAACCCCGGCTACCGGGAGCGCTGCGACGCGCTGCTGGAGAGCGTGCACCGGCGGCTGGGCGACGAGGTCCGCGTGCGCCGGCCCGTGGGCGGCCCGCAACGCTCGGCTTGGTGGCCAGGGAGGACCCCGTGAGCGTGCAACGCCGCTTGGTTGCCCGGGCGCTCGAAAACCACTAGCGTGTCATCCGAAGGTGTTAGGGAGATGAAGCGTTGGAAACTGGCTGGCTGGTTAGTGATCGGTAGCGCCTTCGGAGTGTGGCCAGCAGCGGCGCAAGAGCCCGCGGCGCCAGAGCCAACCCCGGAGGAGCCCGCAGGCGAGGCGCCGAAGGCCGATGCCAGCGCGAACGCCTCGGCTGCCGACAGCAACGTGCGTCGGGATCCCAAGGGCATCAAAGGCATCAGCCCGTTTTGGGAGAGCCTCAAGCTCGGAGACAGCGCCTACCTCGCTCGCGACTACGACAACGCCATCGGCCAGTACCGGGACGCGATCACCAAAGATCCACGAAACCCCCTCGGGCACCTGCGCATGGCCGAAGCGCTGATGAAGAAACAGTCACTCAAAGAAGCCGAACAGGTGCTGCAAGCCGCCGCGCGCTTCGCCGAAGGCGACCCCTCGCTGAAGGCCAAGGTCTTGTTCCTCTTGGCAGTGCTGCAAGAAGACCAAAAAGCCTACGACGCCGCCACGGCCGCCTGGAAAGAGTACCAAGAGTTCGGTCGGCAGCAGCCCCATGCGAAGGTGCACCAGCGCACGCCGCCCGAGCGTCAGAAGCGGATCGCGACAGCCAAGCAATTGGCTCAAGACTATGCGGCCGTGAAAGAACGCATCGAAAAGCGCCTCAAGGCAGCTGACGACGCCGCGAAAAAGAACGCTCAATAAGCGAGCCGCTCACAATTGAATGCGAATGCTCGAGGCGAGCGCGTCGTCGGCCTCTCGCGCGAACTGGACGAAGCTCGGGTATTGCTCGGGCTGCACGCGCCCCGCAGGCAGATCGATCACGCGCTTCAAAGTGAGGGTATTGTCCTCGAGCTGGTCGTCGACGCTGACGCGACGATCGGCGTGCTTGAGATCTTTGCTCGCTACCTTGCTGGTGACACGGGCACCTTTGGGCAATTCGATGTGCAACAGGATGCGTTGGTAGTTGGCCTGATCGAGCAAAAGAGGGGTGCGCCGGCTCGGAAGCGCGGTCAGGCGGCTGAGCTCTGGCATGAATGGAGGTGCCAAAATCAAGCGTTGGCCGCTCTTCTGAGCGAAGTGCGGGACCTTCGCTTGGAGTCGAAACGTAAGCGGGCGGTCCAGATCGTCTAGATCGCTCACTTGGTAATCGATGAGCTGAGCGCCCCTGAGCGCGCTACCCAAGATGCGCGACTCGAGCGCATCGCGCACTCTGCTTTCTGGCATTTGCGCCAGCGCGGAGCGCAAACCGGTGGCGTATTTGCCGTGAAACTCCAGCAGCAGCTCGGCGTGAGCCGAACCTTCGCGGTCCACTTTGGCTTTACCGGAATAGGTGATGCCGTCCCGGACGCCGCCGGCGGGGACGCTGGTTTTCTGGGGCTCTGGACCGCTGAGCAAGTATGCCGGCATACCGCGCACCTCTGCCGGCACGTAGCCGAAGGGCGCGTACTTGCTGCTCACCGTGAGCCAAGTGGGTTTCGGGCCGCTCTGCAGCTTGAGCAACGGGACCGTAAATTGACTGGCTTCGGAAAGTGGCCCGATGGCTGGCGTGGCTAAGCGATTCTTGGCCACGGCGTAGGCGACGTCGATGTCGAGCGCGCGGCACAGCGTGATGAAGCCTCGCCAGCGATTCCCGTTCTTGCCGATGATCACCCGGCGACCGTCGGTCTCTTCGCCGTCCTCCACGTTGTCCACGATCCAGCGGTAGAGTTGGCGAGCCTTTTCGAGCGTGTCACCCTGCGGGACGGCTTTCACGATGCCGCGAGCGATGCGCGCGATTCTCGGATCCATCGGCGTCAAGTCGACCAAGTTGTCGTGGACTCGGAGCAGCGATTCGTCCAGTCGGATACCCCAGCCGATGTGCACGCTGGGTAGAAACTCCTGTATGGGTGCGCTGTTGGGCTCGGACGGAGCTGCTTCGCTGAAGTCGACGCGCCAGCGACGAACCGTGAGCGGACCGATTTTCGTGACCTCCGGCTCGGGCACCGTGTTGCGGGTCTCGACCACCAGGCCCTTTTCTTCGGGAGAAATCACCACGAATTCGCTGCGTGCATAGGCGATATTCTCTTCGCGAAAGAACCAGTGCGGACCCAGATAGCGCCTGCCCTGCTGGCCGTCGCCCCGCATGCTCATGATGTGTTCGGTTTCTATGTAGTCACCGATCTCCAGGTGCGGCAGCGTTACGGTGGGTTTGCCCGCAACGAGCTCGGGTTCCAAGATGCGGCCATCTTTCTTGATGACCCGCATATGCAGGACCAAACCTGCCAGCGGAGGGTGCTCGGCGAACTTGGAAATCGCTTCCGCGCTTTGCACGCGGATGACTTCGTGCTCCAGCATGCGGCTCGAGCCGTCCGAATGGACCCACACCGCGGCGTAGTCGAGCACGCGCGCGGCCGTGCCGGGCATGTGCTCGCCTCGCGCCTCGTAGTCGCGAATGACTTGAAGCCCGTCGATACGGTAGGGCTCCAGCGCGGTGGTGCCGTCGACCAAATCGAGCGCTTCTTCCAAGATCGACGCGTTCCCACCGGCCTGCACCGCGTCTGCCAAGGCTTTTGAAAGCGCGCCGTGCTTGCCCGCGGCATAGTGTGCGTCTGCTAGGGCCAGCCGTGCTCGCCCACTCTTCGGATCTTTCTTCACCGCGGCTTCCAGCTTCTTCCAGGTCTCCTCCTCGTTACCGGCGCGCACCATGACGTCGAAGATGCGCTCGGTGATGTCTTTTCGGTCGGGCCTGCGCTTTTCGAGACGGCGCAGCTCTGTCAACGCTCGGTCGTAATCCTGGCGAGCCAGGGCTCGCCCCAGTAATACCTCCGAGTCCGGATCGAGGCGTTCGATGCGGCGTACCAAGGCATCGGCTTGGTCGGTCTTGCCTTCGCTATCGTAAACCTCGACGGCGGCCATGAGCACTTCGAGGCTGTCGGGGAAGCGAGCCTCCAACTCGAGCACGGTGCGCTTGTACTCGGCGGACCACCCGAGCTCACCATAAAGCCGCGCCAGCGCCTGACCAATCTGTGGAACGTCCGAAAACTGCGCGAGCAGCTGGCGCACCGGCTCGATCGCTGCAACGGGCCCGCTGCGCTCGATCTCCCACATCGCGGCCGAAAGCCGCGAACGCCACAGCCTCGGGTCACGCTTGACGGCGCGTTCGCCCAGAGCTCTCACCAGGTCTTTGGCTTGGCTGCTTTCGTAGATCGGATCGGATTCGACGATTTCGGCGGCCCGCGCCAACGCGAGGCCGCTGGCGCGGCTCGGCTCTTTCACCAGCGGCTCGATCAAAACAGCAGCGACATCGGCCTCGCCCTCGACCAGCGCCAACGAAGCGGCGACGAAGCGTGTGATCGGATCGGCTGGCGCGCGGACGTCGCCGTCGACGATGTAGCTGGACAGTGCGTTGGGGTTGCCGATCACCCGAGGGGGAGTCAAGGCATAGCCCGGAGCGGCGTCCTTGCTGCTCTTCAGGTTTGCCGGCTTGCCGTCGGGGGTCATGAAGCGAATCGAGGTTTCGGGCTCGCCGAGCTTGGCCAGTACTCGATGCCGCCCCTTGCCAAGCGTCACTAGAGTTCCGAACTCGAGCCACGCACCCCAATTTCTGATGTCGCGATCGAGCACCAGCGTATCGTTGATCCAAATCCGATGCGCGCCCTGGACCGCAACGAGCAGCTCGCGCGTTTTGTCGACCTCGACGAAGCTCTCTGCGTAGAAGGCGCCCTCGTTCGTCGGTTCGTCTGCATAGACCACGCAGCCTGTCTGCTTGGACTTCAGGATGCGCGGCGCTTCCGACACGGTGGCGTCGGGGGGCCAGGTGCTCGGCCACGGTCCTGGTAGCTCGGCATCGAACTCGCGGATCGTATCGGCAGCCGTGCCCCGCCCGAAAGGCCCAGCCACCCTAACCTGCCCCAGGCACCCCAGCTGCTTGGCAATATGCGCGTCGAGGTCGTGCTGTGCTTCGGACCACGCTTCCGAGGCGGCCCAATCCACCAGCTCACCGCGAGCTCGCCAACCAATGTTGCCCGGGTGGGCTATCGCGCCCAAAACCTGATCGCGCGAGGTTTTCCAGAAGTTCGTCTGCAAATGGCTATGAGCCTGCGCCTCACGGGCGGCGTACCAAGCGATGAGCGGGGCCAAGGGGTCGTCCGACGTCTGCGCCGCTACGACGGCCTTCAAAAAATGACCCGCAGCCTTGGCCAAGCTGCCGTGCGCCGAATCGTCCACCCCTCTGGCAAAATCGGCGTACAGTCCGTGTGACTTGGTTTCGTCGAGCCTCGATCGCGCTGCCCGCGCTTGCTCGGCGCTGCCATTGGGAGCCAAGAGCTCGATCAAGAGCCAGCGCCCGAGCACCGCGGGGTCATTGCTTTCTTTGGCCGCTTCACGCAGGCCTTGGGGCGTGTCGGCGGCGCTCTTGGCGCCTTGCCTGGAGCAGCTCGGGCAGAGCAACAACACACTGCCGATCAGGAGCGCGAACGACACACGTCGCAACCGAAGGCGTAGCGAGCGGGCTAGGCGAGGCGAGCTGCCTCGGGCGAAGGTAAAAAGCATCATCGAGAAACTATCAGGCGGTGCGAGAGTGCTTGGTCGGCTGCTGCGCAAAATTTCTTCCAGGCGGAGTATTGGTTGGGCTTGATGCGATCGGCTTTCACCACCAACCGACTCCTGACGATCACCTCGCCCGGCTTTTGGTCGACGCTGATCGAGTAACTGCCGAACGCCGTGTCCTCGCGAACGGGGGGTGGCGCGCTCACCACCTTCGACCCCGGAGGTAGTTTGATGCGATAGGTCTCGTCTCGGGTCGAAAAGGCCAGGATGCGCACGTCTTGCTTTCTGCGCGACAGCGACGCGAAAGCCGGCGTCAACCGAGTGTTTACGGTGACCGGAAGGCTGAGCTGCTGGCCCTCGCGACGAGCGAAACCAGGCGCCCGACCGCTGATCTCGAGCGTGACCGGCACGTCGAAGTTCTGGAAGTCCCCCGTGCGAATGGCACCGGGCCCCTTGTCGATTTCGAACCCCGAAAACTCGCCGCCCAAATCGGCCGTGAGCCGCTCGCGCCGCGTCGCTTCGGCCTCGTAACGTCGCCGCCAACTGGCCGCATCGACACCGCGAGTTTCGTAGCGGATGTCGAGGCGGGCATCACCGCTTTGATCGAGATTGGCCGTCACCTCACGGGTGACCACGTTCTTTTCTGGATCCGGCGCGGGCAGCCGCACCACCTTGGCGTCGCCTTCGTTCACCAAGATCGCTTGGGCCATCAGGTCCATGCGCGGTAGCTCGTCGGCCCCGGTGTATTCCGCGGTACCGTCCAAGTACAAGTCGAACTTCGGTACGTAGGCAATGGCGTGATCGTAGGGAGCAAGGCTTGCCACGCGCGACTCGAAGTCGCCGCGCATTTGAGTGCGAACGATGACGATGGTCGAGTCGATGCCGAGCTCCCGCAGCATGCTCACGATCACCGTCGCCTTGTCCTTGCAGTCCCCCCAGCCACGCGCCACTGTCTGCACACAGCGCCTGGGCTTGTGGCCGTAGATTCCGAATTCCAGGGCCACGTAACGCGTGTTCTTGACGACCCACGCATACACCGCCTTCACCTTGTCCAGCTCCGTCTGGCTGTCTTTGGTGATTTCACGCACCAGCTTGCGGGTTTCGTCGTCCAGATCGAACTGATCTTTGCTGAGCCCCCAATACCAACGCGCCAGCTGCTTGAAATTCTCGTAGGTCGAAACGTGGACGAAGCCCAGCACCTCCGGCCAGGGGGGCATGGACATCTCGGGGTCGATGCCCGGCACTTGCTTGGCGAAGAAGCGATAAATGCGCTGTGAACCGGTGGTTTTTTGGCTTTGGACCAAGCCTTCGAGCTTGGCGTCGATGTAAAACTTGCGGCTCTTCGGCGTGATCAACACGTACTCGGCGTTCTGTACGGGTTCGTCCGATTGCAGGTAGACGACCTCGCCGAAGTAATCGGCATACTCGTTGCGAGGCGTCACGTCGTCGATGCGATACTTCAGCTCCACGACGTCACCGGGGTCGAGCCTGGGCAGCTGCACGATGAAGTTGCGTGCGGAGGTATACATCGAGATCGAAGGATCGTTGGCGGCCGCTTCGCCATACTCGATGGCTTCGTCGATGCGCCCGTCACCCCGAAACACCCGAGCGCCTTTGAGCTGTACGACCTCGCGATCGGCCTCGTACTGAAAGGCGTGCTGACGCGACATGGCCGCCGCGGAGTCGGTCAGAGGCTGGAACACGATCTGGCGGAACTTCGAGGATAGACCGTTCGCATAAACGGTGGTTACCGTCAGATCTCTGAGCGTGCGTCGATTGTCACCGCGGGCCGGCGCGTGCCTGAGCGGGAGGAAGCGCTCGGGGGCCATGGCGTACGCCTCGTCGGGCCGTGCCTTGGCAGGTTCGATGTGCTCCAGATATTCGCGCACCTCTTTTTCCTGCGGCCTGAGCTGGAGAATCTGCCTGAGCAGCCTCACCTGCTCCTCGCGGTTGTTCAGCTCCCCGTGCAGATCGGCCAGCGTTCGCAGAGTCCCCACTTCTTCGGGGATGAGCTCGAGCGCCCGCTGGTAAGTGGCCAGTGCTCGTTCGGGCTGACCCAGAGCCCGGAAGCTCTTGGCTGCGATGGTGTAGCTCCACTGGCTTTCCGGGTGCGCCTCGAGCAGGCGTTCGATCCAACGTTCTGCGGCCGCTCGATTCCTGCGGGCCAGCGCCAGCTCGATGTTTTTGTGCATCAGCGTCTGGTCGTCGAATCGGAGCCCTGCGTAGCGCTGCTCGACTTCGCTGGCTTCCGTAGTCCGACCGAGGGCATGCAGCTGTGACGCGTACATGTTCAGCAGGGTGACGCTGCTGGGGTTGCGCATGACGGCTTGCTCCAACGTGTTCAAAGCCGTTCGCTTCAAGCCAGCCTCGTTGTAGAGCTCGACGCGCCCTCGCACGGCGCTGACGTTGTCGGGGTCCAGGGCCAGCACGCGGTCATAGTAGGGAAAAGCCAGGCGATGGTTGGGGCCGGTTCGCATGAGCCAGGCCTGCGCCAAGAGCACGTCCAAGCGGTTCTGCCCATTCTTTTCCGACAATGCGCTGGCCTTGTGGATCCACTCCGCGGCCAAGTTGCGGTCCTCGGCCAGTTCGGCAGCCAACAGCAGGCGCTCCACGCTGGGAGCGCTTTCAGCTACTTCGCGCGCTAGGTCGCGGGCTTGGTGAATGGTGGGGTCATCGCCGTTGGTAGTGACTAAGTACTCCGCGTAGGCGAACCGCACCTCGGGTGAGGCCTGCTTCTCCAGCAGGCGCTCGAACGCCTGCAGCGGTCCATAGGGGCCGCCCTCGAGGCGCTTTGGTTTGCCTTTGGGTGGTGCTTGTTCGCTGTCTTCTAGGACCGCGGACGCTTGAAGCATAGCGTCGGGGGCGCCCTGTGCGTCGGCGATGCGCAAAGAGACCACGGGGGATGCTTCATCACCGCAAACCTTGAGCGTCGCCCGATTGCTGCCGGGGCTCAGCGTCACCGGGGCGGCGAAGCGGTCGCTGTCGAAGCCCCGATAGGCAGAGTCGGAGAGCACCTCCGAGCCGTTCCAGAAGAGCTTGAAAGCCCCGCTGGCCCCCACCCACAAAGAAATCTTACGCTTGCGAGGGTTCGGCTGTTTCGAACGCACGAACGTCGTGGCGTAAAAGCAGATTTTCTCCTCCGGCCGCAGCAATGCACCGGCATCGAGCCAGCCGTACGGGAACGCCGAGCTCGGCACCGTGCGCCAGCGCACCGCGCGCTCCTTGCCCGAAAAGGCGCGGCCCGGCACGATGGGGTCTGTCAGAGCTTGTTCGGTTTCGGGTTCGAAGACACGCTCGAAACCCTCTTTGCCCTCATTGTCGAAGGGGCCCACGACCAACCACTGGTCGACATAGCCTAGTGCTGCGACGCGAGTTTTGGCGCCGGCAAGATCGCCTCGCCGCGAGCGGGCGTAGGCTGCCAGCAGGGCGGCGTAGGTGCGCACCGGTGCGGGCAATCTGGCTGACTGACTCGCTCGGATCAGCGAGTCCTCGACCTGAGCGGGATCGGCGCGACCGGCAGCCGCCCAGATTTTCCTGAGTGCGGAGTACGCTTCGGGCCCCTTGGCGCGGGCCAGCGCCGTTTCGGCCTCCAGCAGGTCCCGGTGGAACGAGGACTCGGCTCTAGCGGAGGGTGCGCACAACAGAATCAACGCGGCCACCAAAGCGCCTGCGAAAGCTAATGCCGCTTGTTTCACTCTGGTTCGTTTCCTCCCTGGCATCCTTAGCCGCTCGCCCTTCGGCCCGCAAACCCGTTCGGGCTAACCGTTGGCCGACCCTGCCGCGCCTTGGAGCGCAGCGAGCGAGCAATTCGCTGAATTCTACCGAGGACGGACCCATGGACGTGGTGGCGACCGCTTGTTCAGGGGTCCACCCAAGCATCGCGAAAAGTAGCCTGCGTCGCTGACCGAGCACGCGATAAGAGGGCGACTCGCATGTGGAAGAGCCTCGAGCCCCTTGCTGGCTCGGGTGCGCTCAGTTACAAGACAAATTGAATCCGTGGCGGTCGCTCGGCCACAAACCTCAGCGCCGGGCTCGCCGAACCAATCTGTCAATCGTGGCGCCCCTCGACGATATTGCGCGTAACTGCTTGTGCCCCCAAGAGACTGTGAGTTGAAACACAATAGCTTACGAAAGCGACCGGCCTTAGGGAATTGTAGGTGGCATCACTACTTCGCACAGTCTCTCTGCCACGCAGATGACTCAAATTTTGTTTCCGGCTGTCGTACCAACCCTGTAATGTTTTGTCCGTTAGAGCGGGTAAGCCGCGGAGGCTCGGATGGTTAACCCACAGATGGTGATGTACGAAGAGGAGTTCAACCAGATCCAGGCGGTCGTGGACCGCTTGGTTCGGGAAGCGAACGCCAAGGTCGTCTTCATCGTCGACAAGAATGGCCAATTGATCGCAGCAAGCGGGGAAGTGGATAATATCGATACCACTTCGCTGGCATCGCTGACGGCAGGCAACATCGCCGCCACCGGCGGGATCGCCAAGCTGCTGCGCGAGAACGAATTCGCCACTCAGTTCCACGAGGGCGAAAAAGCCAATATCCACATTCAGCTGGTAGGCAATCGCGTGATTCTCGTCGTGATCTTCGATTCGAAGTCGAGCCTTGGATTGGTTCGGCTCCGGGTTCGCAAAGCGAGCGATGAGCTCAACCGCATTTTCGAGTCGTTGTTAAGCAAAGTGCAAGAGCCCGGAGCGGACTCTCCGTTTGCGGAGATCACCGACGAGGACATCGACAACTTGTTCAACGACTAGAGGGACCGGGCATGAGTTTCATCAACTACATGGCCCGGGAGATCAATTGCAAAATTGTCTACTACGGGCCTGGACTCTGCGGGAAGACCACCAACCTGCAGTATATTTACGAACGCACCAACCCTGACGCGAAGGGCAAGATGATCAGTCTCGCTACCGAGACCGAGCGCACCTTGTTCTTCGACTTTTTGCCGCTTTCGCTGGGCGAGATTCGTGGCTTCAAGACCAGGTTCCATTTGTACACCGTACCAGGTCAGGTCTTTTACGACGCCAGCCGCAAGCTGATCCTAAAAGGGGTCGACGGCGTCATTTTCGTGGCTGACTCACAGATCGAGCGTCTCGAAGCCAACCAAGAAAGCGTAGAAAACCTGCGCACGAACCTGGCCGAGCAGGGGTACTCGCTCGAGAAAATCCCGTACGTCATTCAGTACAACAAGCGCGACCTACCCAACGTCGTCGAGGTCGACGAGCTTCGGCAGCTGCTCAACCCCATGGGGGTGCCCGACTACGAGGCGAACGCCCGCGCAGGCATCGGCGTATTCGATACGCTCAAAGCAGTCAGCAAACTGGTGCTGACCGAGCTGAAAAAGGGTGGTTGAACGGCCCGCGCTCGCCAGCGTTTGACGTTGCCGGCTCCCTTCGAGCTCAGGCTTGCGCTCTTTGGTCACGGCTGGGTAGACCTAGCTCCCAACCGCTGGGACGAAGACGCTCACGCTTTGGCTACCGTGCTGACGCTGGGGCGACAGGCGGTCGACGTGAGGCTCGAACAGCGCGGAGCACGACTCGAGCTTCGCACCGAAAGCAGGTCCCCGCTCGGCCCCGCGGCGCGGCAGAAGCTCGTCTCGACGGTGGCGCGCATGGTCCGCCTGGATGAAGACTTCGCGCACTTTTATGCCCTGTGCCGCCGGCAACCGGGTTTTGCGTGGGTGGCCCGCAGGGGTGGCGGGCGCCTGCTGCGAGCGAGCAGCTGGTTCGAAGATCTGGCCAAGCTCTTGCTCACCACCAACTGCTCGTGGTCGCAGACGCGGGCGATGGTGGCGCGATTGTGCGAGGCGCTCGGTCGTACCGCTCCCAGCAAGGCTCACGCCTTTCCCGAGCCGCGAGCCGTGGCTGAGGTGTCGGAGCGGTATCTGACCACTGAAATACGCGTGGGCTATCGCGCTCGCGCGCTGCTCGAGTTGGCGGAGCGCTTGGCACGCCCCGGAGCCGCTCGCTCGCTATCGCGCGCAGCGCTCACGGCTGACGGGTTGCGCGAGGAGCTTTCGTCGTTGCACGGCTTCGGCCCTTACGCGGTCGGCCAAGCGCTGCGGCTTGCCGGGCACTACGGAGACTACGCGCTCGACTCTTGGTGCAAAAACAAGCTTTCCGAGCGGGGCCTCGGCGCCACCGAGCGCGCTCTGGCGCGCCGCTACAAAGGCTTTGGAGAGTACCGAGGTTTGGCTCTGTGGATGGAGCTCACCGCGCCCTGGCACGGTGAAGGACCCTTCGCGCGGGAGGGGCAGACCCCTCTACTCGCCGAGTGAGAAGGCCGTGTCGGAATCGAACAGGTTGCAGGAGCAGCTCGAGGCCATGGCGCTCAAGTACCTGGAGCGCCACGATGCGACCGCGAAGCATCTGAAAATGGTGCTCGCTCGCAAAGTACGCGCTGCGGCATTCGAGGGGTACCCCCCGGCGACCCTTCAGGAGCGAATCGACGAGCTGGTGAATCGCTACCAGCGCTCGGGAATCGTCGACGACTCGCGCTATGCCGCTCAGGCCGTGCGGCGCTTTCGCGCGCGAGGCCTCAGCAAGACCGCCATCGTTCACAGGCTTACGGCCAAAGGCGTAGCCGCCGGCACGATCGAGGCCGCTCTGAGCACGGTCGATGAGCCGACATCGAAGCCGGAGCTCGAAGCGGCGCGCCGGCTGATCAAGCGCCGGCGCCTTGGGCCCTACCGTGGCGCGCCCGCAACTGCGGCAACGCGGCGCAAAGATCTGCAGACCTTGGCCCGAGCCGGCTTCAGCTACGAAATCGCCCGCCAGGCTCTAGGTGTCGAAGCGCTCGAAGACGACGACGGTTACTTCTGAAGCTGGCGGCGCCTGCGGCGATTCTTGGCCTTGTGCGCAGCGTTCTTCCGCACGCAGCGCTTGCGGTTTGTCTTGCGCGGAGAACCGGTCTTGAACAGGTACATGGTCGCGGCGATCTAGGCCCTGAAGCGCCAGCGAGCAAGGAGTTTCTGGTTGGCCCAGGGGCCTGGGGTAGCTTGTCGGGACGGGGCGGTCTTGGAGCCTATCCCAGTAGGGGTGCTACAGCGTGTTGACAGTTTCGTACAACACCGCCCTTCTCGGGCGTTGGACCG
>CBFGRJ010000208.1:0-12331 GCA_965651135.1 uncultured Myxococcales bacterium | reverse complement strand
ACGCCTCCCGAGGATACTCTCCTCGTTGGGTGTCCATCAAACCGGGTGAGGTTTAGTTCAATCGAATCGGGTCCAGTACCGGTACTTCAAATATAATTGGATGTCTTCGATCTCTTCGAAGTCGACTCCTTGCTCATTCCAGACTCGCAACACGTAGTTGCCATCCAGTGGCCGTCCACGAAATTCGGTGCGCAAGTAGGGGCTCAGCAATTCGCTGTCTGCGCTGGACAATGGATTCGTCAGATAGCGTTCCGTTGCGAGCCCCCGCGCATGCTCGATTCTTCCATCGAACAGGGATGCACTAAAGTCTTCACCGCGATGATTTCTTACCACGAACGCACCGTGATGCTCGAAGGTGTACGGGATAGAACCAATACCGAAGCACGAGAGTCCCGAATTAGCGTCGCAACTGCGCAATTCAGTGCCAACAAAATTTACCCCGACCAGCTCGGTTCGATAATTGAAGTTGCCGATCGCGAATCCAGCTGTGCTTCCGATTGCTCCCGACTCAAATCTCGCCTGGCTCAAAGGGAAAGTTGTTTCCCAGAAGCACCGAGGAGAAGCGTAGTCGTCTGGACAGTCCTGGCCCAGTCCATTGGGACACAGCGGAATGCAACGATACTGCCATCGCGCGCGGAACACTTCTCCATTGAGATCTGCGCAGACCGGCGCAATCTGGGTCGCCTCAAGTCCGCGCTCTTGATACAGACTTGGTTCCGGGAAGGTGTCAACGTCTTCGCGTACTTCCAACATCGCACCGGCAAGACCGATCGAACCGGGTAAGCCAAGATTGCCGCTGTCGAATGCAACCTTATAGTCCCCGGCCTCGGGGATCGAATAAACGGCCCAGTGTCTGTACCAACCGGACAGCTCGATCGACTGACCCGAGACAGGTTGTATCTCGGCGCCTGCATTGTCGAACAGCACAAGTGAGCCGCTCGCAGCGTCAGCGCTACGGACCCAGGAAAGCACATAATCGCCGGCTGACAGGTTCACATCTTGTGCAAGGCGACCGGGACCATCGAAGGAAATTGTGAAGGCGATTGGCGGATTCCCATAGGAGGGCGCTTCCACAATGTCCCCTGGCTCGGAAACTGTTATGCAGCCTTGGCAGCCCTGGATGCTCCAACCAGTTCCGTCTTCCCGATCTATCTGATCGAGTAGCGATGACCACGTCAGCAGGTTCAGATGCGGAACTTCGCACTCCCGCTTCGTGTTATAGATATCCTCCTTTAAGGACAGCACCGTAACATCGGTGCCTTCCTGAAACCCATACTGCAGTCGATACGACTCGACTGTGCGTCGCAGCCGGTCTACGTACTCCCATACATACGGCAAAGCCTCTCCCGTCGGCGCCGTCCCTTCCGCCTGCAATCGTTGGAAATCAATGCCGCTGGCGACGCAGACATCGTTTTCCCACAGCGCTGGCGCGCCCACCAATGGGAGATCGTCAAGCATTGAACTGAAACGCATGCCCAGCCGTTGTTCGATCGCCCGCTTTGCTAGGAAGGCCTGACGAACAGCGCTGGCTCGGGCCTCCTCATAGGCCTGCCGTTTGAGCTGGGCATCGAAATTCAAGAATGTCGCATGCGTTTCGTACGCCTCCGACGTTTTTGACATTATGCGCACTACCCTGCGGAGCGCTCGTTTTGCCGACTCGCGCAGGTTCTCCAACCGCTGGAGAGAAGCTTCAAACTCTTCAAACCCGGCACGTGCTTCCGTCACCAGCCCCTCGACACTGCGCATGTGCCGGCGCACGTTTGCACGTGCTTGAACTAGCGTCTTGTTCTTCTCGATTGCTTCCAACACCGCCGCTTGGCGGGCAATGTGCCCCTGCTTGGCCAATATCTCCCGCTCGATGGCAAGAATACGCCTCTCCTGGTCTAGCTGGTCTTTGGATTGCAGGGCACGCGCAGTGTCATAGAAGCCGGCAAAAAAGCCGCCGACGTGACCGGAAGCGGCACCACGCTCCACCGGAGCTGCGAAAGCGTTGAAGGTCGCAAGCTCATCCTGCAACTCGACGATATCCATCTTTGCGTTTACCTGAGCTAGCTCCAATTCGGAGATGCTTGCCTGCGTCTCCGCGATACCTTTACGAATCCCGACCTGACCCAAGATGTCTCGAGCGATACGAAGGTCATGCGAGATGTCGAATAGCTTATCTCCAATCAAGTTGGCATTTTCGCTGTATCGCAGCAGCCCCGCACGTAGAGCCGACAGCGCTTCCCCATACTGTCCCCCTACGGCCGGAAAGGTACCCGACACACCGTAGCGCTCGATCACCTCTACGGCGCGTTCCGGCACGCGTGCCAGCACCCGCCTACTCAGATACGACCTCACATCGACACCCCGACATTCAGCGTATCTTTCCATGATCCAGAACTGAGCGGTGGGCGGAAGCTCTGCGAGGGATTCTAAGTCCAGCGGATGGTCACATCCTTTGAACCGAAAATAGATCGCCCGAGATCTTTGACCCGCGTACATCGGGACTTGGTTCAGGTAGAGAACGTCCCGGCCAATCCAATGCGTGAACGTCTGCGTCGCATTCTCATCCGTAATTTCACACGCCAGATCGGGGTGTTCTCCGGGGTTGTTGTAGATGCTGTAGCCGTAAATGTCGGTGCTGTAGACGTCCGTATCCTGCTCGTCTTCTGGATATCGGTACCAACACCCCATGGCGGGCAGGGCATAGACCTGTGACGAGGCCTCTGGCGCGTACCGCGTCAGCGTCGGTTCATAGAGTTTCAATGTCGTGTCAATCACGTGACTTTGGACCGTACTACCGAACCAACCCCCTTGCTCGCACTCTTCGATCTCCGCATTGGTCGTAAGCGTTGCAGGACAGAGATGCGTCAGCCATGGCTCCCGATACGCCGAACAAAACTCTCCATTTTGGTCGATGGTGACGCACAACGGTACACTGCCCGTGGTGGCATACTCGGTAACAGTTCCCTCACCCAAGCATTCCCTCAGGCGACGATCATTGTCTATGTCGTCATCCAGAAGAGCAATTGGCGACGGGATACATGCTTCCGTTAGGCATTCCTCCGCGGCCGCGCAGTCCGCGTCAGTGCTGCAGGGCGTACTCCCTACTTGAGTCAAGTCACCCTGGATATCCTCTGAGACGCCGAGCTTTTCCATCAACTGGGGCAAGTCGAGCGTGACCCCACATATCGCCTGGAGCGCTTCGAGTTCGGATTCAGCCCACCGTTCTCGGTCTTCGAACTCTCGCCCCGCCGCAACCTCGCTATCCAAGACGGCCCCGATCGCATCTAGGTACGCTTCCCCGAATTCGTCTGCCTTCAGCGCCGCCTGTTCGGCACGGTCCAAGTAGAGCTGCCACGAATTCTCGACGCCGTCGTTGTTGTTGGCCAACTCGTTCTCGAGAGGCACCCGGTCGTCAAACAGTGATCCATCGCACTCTACTGAACCGCGCGAGCACCAGCTTTGACTGGGAGCCAGTATCGCAGCCACCTTGGCTTCGGCTTCTGGTAGATACTCGGCCCGGACGGAGGTCGAGGACGCGTAGATGTCGAAACCATGAAGAGCTCCGAACACCAAGACTCGCTGCTCTGGACGAAGCTCTTCACCCGGGATTTGCTCGGCTACGACATAGAAACGCGACGATGCATAAGTATCGAAAATGGCTTCGGCCACCGTCCTTCCGTACACATGATCGAAGCCACCCGTGGAATTCGGTTCATGTCCAAACCCTTCAATGACGGCGGTCGTATCCCATTCCAGGTCATCGCAATCGCGACCCTCAATAGATCCGGTTACAATGCAGTCCAGCGCATCTTCTCCGCGAACGAGTCTTACATTGGCAAGCTCCTTCGTGGATCGAATACGCACCAGATTCTGCGAGCCAAGGTCTTCGTAAGAAACTGTGATGGGGACCTGGGCTCGCAAATCTTCCAGCAGCAACTCGAGCTTGTGCAGTACATCGCCAGCGGGCTCGGCAAAGGGATTGTTGATGGTGACCGCGGCCATGCGATTGGCTACTAGATCGAGGAACTTCGCCAAGTCATACGCAGGATAATAGTTAGAGGGAAATACCTTTGGGCCGCCTTCAGCTGGAAGAAAAGCATCCTCATGGAAGTAAGTGAGGTATTCGCTGCTCTGCGCAGGCAGCGGCTTCTTCCCCGAGCGGGCAACCGCCGAGTAGAATGCGTCAAGGCGTTGCCTCGGGGTGATAGATGTGGATAAGTAGCGCTCATACTGTCCAATCGTGAGCTCGCTGACCGCAGTATCCGTTCTCGCAAACGCTGTGTATTCCTGCTTCAGGTATTCTTGAGCTTCGGCGAAATCCTCTAGTCGCAACTGCAGATAACTCAATAGCCTGACTCCCCCTTCATCGGGGTCGAGCAACAAGCGCGGCTCAGTTCTCGTGATGGCGAGTCTCTCTCGTACGCTTCCTTGGTTCAGAAACTCAACAGAATTGACGAGAGCATTGGCATCCTGACTGAAGAGGTAATCCGGAGGAACTGCTGCCTCCCGAAGCACTTCCAACGCCAAGGTGGCTCCGGGGGTCAAGGGCGCTGCAGTGCAGAAGCCGTCAATTGCCTTGCCTCCCATCGCCAGGCCATCGGCACCACCTACTAGAATGTGAGCAGCGGCGGCCCGAGACAGCTCATGCGCAGAGCTGGCGCGGCGAGTCGCCACTGGAAAGGACGCGCTACTCCCAAGTTGCCATTGCGCGGCATCCATGATGGTATCCGCAAGCAGGTAGCTCGCTTCAGTCATGACGTGCACGCCCAGCTCGAGGGCATTGACCATCACCTGCTCGGCCAATTCAGTAGTAGTGCCACCGGGTAAGGTATGAGGTAAAAGGTATGTAATATCAGGATCCGCTATGGGGCTCATGCCAGGCCCCGGCTCTCCCTGTAGGTAGTCCATCGCGAGGAACGTAAGATTCTGCCCTACCTTACGTGCCTCGGCGAGGACGGCAGCATTGGCAGCGACACCACGCGGGAGCACTCGAATGTGATCAACCACTACACTCCCACTCATTCGCGTGAATTGAATGGGAGCATCCGGGCTCTTACCGATTTCGAGCAATCTTTCAGCGACGCACCTTTCGGAGTCCACTTTGCACGCGTGGTTGAAAGTAGTGATCTCAGCACACAGAAAGCGGCAGAGAGGCACCATCTCCTCGGTTAGCCCGTGCCCATCGACCTCGTAGGACGAGGTGACCTCCGATGTTATTGCATCGATACGCTGAATGGTGATTTTGCTCATGCGCCGGATGCGCTCTTGTTCTTTCGTTAGGCTCGGCTCCTCCTCGGTAGTGTGGATCACGGTAGGAATACCGAGCTGCTTCTCGCCATCAGCACAACCCAATCCAACCGCGAGAAGGGCCAACAGCACGGCCGTGAACAATCTCATTTTCGTCATCTTATTCTCCGCGCTCTTTCTTGTCCGAGAACCACGCGAACTCTTTTTTCAGTCCGTGCCGCGCCGACCAGCAACATCAATATCCATGACCCCCAGCCATTCCCACCCACCGATTTGAAGCCACAGCTCCAACCTGCAGCATCGGGATCTTCGGGAACACACGCGAGGATTTCGCCCCCAGCATGCGCTGCCTTTGAACATGCCCAGCCTGCCGGACAGTCGAGGCTACTAGCGCATCGTGCTGTGCAGCTGGCCGGTTCTGCAGCAGCTTGCAAACACAGTCCCGATTCGCAATCCGTTGGCTCATCACATCTTTCTCCTATGCCGCCAACGTGCCCGCCAACACCAACGCATGCGCCCATCTGTCCGTCCACTCGAACGCAGTTTTCTCCAGCCTGGCACTCTGCACTAGAGGTGCAGGTGATCGTGCAGTACCCCAGACAGGTGCCACTACTGCATTCCGTCGCTCGATCGCACGGATCTCCGAGTCGAAGGTTACCCCTCGAACACGCGCCGCTTTCACAAGTCGCTGGTGCGGCACAACTGGGGCCTGACTCGCAGGCTCCCCCTTCTACCGGCGCCAAAAGGCAGTCGGCTGAGGTGCATGGCTCGGCCCCTGGATACAGGTAGCAGACTCCCGCCTTGTCATCAGCAGCGAGCTGGGAACGGCTCGAACTGTACACCGGATTCATGAGCAGGGTCTCAAAAGCGCCACCGCAGGCTGGGACAGCCGACGATGCCACTACCTCGCACGGATGCTCCAGCCCGATGACGTGACCCAATTCGTGGGCAAGGATCGTCACGAGTACTCTGTTGCTCGATTGTCCGTGGAAGTACTGCGCGTTCAGGTAGATATCGGCCTCAACGATTTGCCACACTCCGTTTGAGTCTTGCGCGAACTCACTGTCGGTAAGCGCGGGAGAGTCATCACTGAATCCGCGCTCTTTCCAGCCGTTCCTTATCCATGCGACTGTGTTTTCGCCATCCTGGGGTTTGGCTCCGCCAGCCGATGTGGCAACTTCAAGTGTGAGTTGGCTACATGACACGTCATTCCAGAGTTTGGCAGCTTCGTCGACGAGCGCGACGGTGAGCTGTTCAGACTCGGCCACATTGATGGCCACGCGATCGTCTTTCCAACGCACCGTTCCGTCACCATAGAACTCCGGGGTATCCTCGATGGTGCGATACGCTTGAGCAGCGCTAGACCACGTGAGGATGATGCCGATCGCAAGGACCGTGCATAAAGCCGCGGGCGTTGTGCTCGGTAGCTTCGGTCGTTGGCAGTATTTGTGGGAGCACCTTTCGCAGCCACGCATACCGGCTTGGGGTCTGCGGCGCTCTTGGACCCGCGCAATTCCCGCTTTGAGGATTCGACTGTTATGCAGTCCATTCTCCGTCTGTGGTCGAAGCGCCTGGGGCTCCTCCGAGTCGTTATTTGCAGCCCGCATGGACCTACCGGCGCCTGGTGTCGAAGCCCCGCAGACTTGGTCGATAGGCAAGCTGTCTGCTCACTGGATAATGTTGTGCATGCATGCGCGGCTCAAATCCCGCATATTCTCGAGTTCGTAGCGGCACCCGCGAACTCGATTCTCGGTACCGACACAGCGCCCGCGCAGTGTCCCGCTCCTCGCTGCTTACTCCCAATTCGCGCACCACTCACCCCAACCAATCGCTCCACGTCAGTAGTCAACACAGTTGCGTGCGTCAACCACTTTTTTGCAACTCGTGCCAGGTTCGGCTAACTCCTCGCAATCAGCTGGCTGAGGCGTACTCGCCGCGACATCCCCAATCATCCCAATCACTCCTGCTACAACGTGCACCCCAGCACGAGCTACCAGGTCCCTCAGTTCTGGTACAACGCGCTGAAGTGGGCGAGCGGCAACGTCGAGTGCTTCGATATCGACGTCGACGACATCATCAAGTAGGCGGCGGCGCTCAACCCGATTCGAAGACAATCCGGTATTGCACGCGAACGTCGCCTCCGGAGGGCGGCGGAAAGCTCAGCGCGAAAATCCCTTCTGCCATGCAGTCGAGCGCTACCTTGTCCCCGAACTCCGAACCGCTGTCCATCACGCCCATGACGGACCCTTCTTCGTCGATGACGAAGCGCAGGCGGACGACGCCGCTCGTGGAGGCATCTCGCTCCAGCGCGGCTCTGTAGCAATACGCAAACAGGGGAAACCCGGCGTGCACGATGTCCTCGATGCGGCCGAGCTCGAGGGTGCCGGGCGAAGAATCCTCGATGCTGACGCCCCGCACTTCGTCCTCCGCTGCCGCCTGGCGCCGCCGCTGCTTTTTGCGGCCAGGCTTGGCGACCCCAGGCATTTGGGGGAGCTCGTGAACGAAGGTCCAGCGCGCCTGCATCGGCTCCCGGCGCGGACCGAAGTCCAGCTTGGCCACCTCCTCGGCGAGGCAGCGTTCGATGGCCTCGTCGTGAACACTCGTGCCTTCGACGGCCACATCGCTGACTCTGCCCTCGGTGGAGATCTGCCACGCCAACTTCACGAAGCCCTGGGACCTCGCTCCCGAGATCTCGAAGCAAGTGCGCCGCGCGTCTTCGCTCCCTCTGAGTCGCTGCAGCACCGCCAGCGGAGGCATGGCTTGCCGTTCGCGCTCGGGTAGCACGCGCACGGCCGCCGGTGATTTTGCCGCGCGCGGCGGCTCCGACTGGCAACTTGCCAGCGCCGCCGCCACGACCAAGCCAAGACAACAACGGACGAACCTGCGCACCGCGGGCTCCGCGTATCACATTTCAACCGCTCGCGAAGGCTTTGCGACCGTCGCCTCGCAAGCCGTCGAAAATTTTTGACCGGCCCCGACGAACGCATGCACCCGCAGGAAAATTTGTCACATTTGCCGAAAGCCATGCCCTCGCTCTCGATCGAACAAAATTGGCAGATCCCCGAGAAGGATTTGAAGTTCCACTACGCGCGGAGCGGTGGGCCGGGAGGGCAGCACGTCAACAAGGTCGCTACAAAGGCTGAGCTGCGTTTCGATCTGGCCGGGACTACCGCGCTCTCCGACGCTCAAAAAGCACGCTTGCGGCGCGCGTTCCCGGCCCACATCACGGAGGCGGGAGAGCTGTTGCTGACCAGCGAGAAGTATCGCTCTCGCCGTCGCAACGAAGAGGATGCACTCGAGCGACTCGCACAGATGCTGCGCTCGATACGCCGCCCACCGAAGCCCCGCATTCCCACCAAGGTCACGCTGGCTCAAAAGCGACGGCGCATCGAGCAAAAGCGGCTCCGCGGCGCGCAGAAGCGCTTGCGTGCCGGCGACCGCTTCGATTGAGGGCGATGGCTTGCTGGGCGCGAGCCCCCAACACGTTTGCTTGTACCTCGGCCCCCGTTTCGTGCCGAAGTGGCGACGAGGTGGCGAGAGGTGCGACCCGATCGGCCAGTGAGCCTGCGCTTACAGGTGACGACAAACCGCAGATAGTGCTAGTCATTCACTATGGACGTCCGAGTCTTGGTGGTAGACGACGACCGACTGTTCGCGAAGGGGCTGGCGCGAGAGTTAGGGGGTCTTGGGGCGCAAACGTCTGTCGTACACGATCTGCCTTCCGCCCGGCGTGTATTAACCGGAGCAGACTTCGACCTCATAGTGCTCGACTTTCGCCTGGAGGACGTGGATGGCCCTCTGCTCTTGGAAACGTGGCCCGGCGACAAGCCGCTGCCGCCCACCATCGTTCTATCCGGCTACGTCGGGATTCGAGAGACCGTGCGCGCCATGCGCGCCGGAGCGCTCGACGTGCTGAAAAAGCCGACCGGAGCAGCTGAAGTCATGCGCTGTTTTCAGCGCTTCGCCGAACCTGGGGCCACGCCTGCCGTGCGCCCGGCCGCGGGAGAAGCGAGCGTGCTTTTGGGCGATCATCCCGCGGTGCGCGCCGCGCGCCAGGTGATCGGTTCGCTTTCCAAGTCGAGCGCGAATGTGATCTTGGTGGGCGAAACGGGTACCGGGCGCCATACCGTGGCTCGCTCCCTCCACGAAGCGAGCGCCCCCGAGGATCCTTTCATCAGCGTCGATTGCGCGGCGATTCCGGAAGCTCTCTTCGAAGAAGAGCTACTCGGAAATGGCAGCGCGGGTTCAGGTCTGCTGGCCCGTGCGGGCGCGGGAACCCTGTACCTCAGTGAGGTGACGGCGATCCCTCCGGCGGCACAGCTCAAGCTGCTGGAGGCGGTCGCGCGACAAGCCAATGAAGCCCCAGCTCGGCCGCGAGCGCGACTGATCAGCGCCGCAGAACGCGGCCTGCACGAGGTGGTCGACTTCAATAGCAGGCTACGCCACGTGCTGTGCCAGCACACCATCGTGCTTCCACCGCTCAGGGGGCGTCGCAAAGATATCGAGCCGTTGGCGCTGCATTTTCTCGAGCAATTCGCGGCAAGGCATCCAAGCGCCCCGCGGCGGTTGACCAAAAACGCTACCGCAGCGCTCTTGAAGCACCCCTGGCCGGGCAACATTCGGGAGCTCCGTGCGGTCATGGAGCATTGCGCCGCCATTTGCGAATCGCCCGAGCTCGGCGCGAGCATCGTGCAGGCGGTGCTCGGCTACCGGACGTCGCCGGCGCCCTCTGGCTCCGGCACGCACCGAGCGCTGAACTTCCGCGGCTCTTTGCCCGAGCTCGAGCGGGATACCATCGTGCAAGCCTTTCGCGCCAGCGGCAACAACATCAGTGAAGCGGCGCGGCTGGTGGGTCTCCCACGCAGTACCGTGCGCGACAAGCTCAAGCGCTACGGGATCCGATGACGTTCAGCGGGTACCCCAAAGACGGCACGAGCGAATCTTTTGGTCCAGAGCGCCTGACATCCGCGCCCACGCGCGTGCTGCTCGTAGACGACGATCGCATCTTCGCGCGCAGCCTCGCCCGGTCGCTGCGCGTGCTCGGTTTTACGGTCGATGTGAGCCACGACGGCGCCCAAGCGGTTCAGCTGTTGGACCAGCGCCACTACGACGCCGTGCTGCTCGACTTGGAGATGCACCCGGTGGACGGTTGGCAGGTCTTGGATCTCCACGCGAACCTGCACGAGCCGCCGCCCGTGCTGGTCCTGTCGGGACATTTGGACGTGCCTCGTACGGTTCGAGCGCTGCGAGCCGGAGTGACCGATGCCTATCAGAAGCCCATCGATCCCATCGAGTTGGCGCGAGGGCTGCGGGACGCCATCGTCAAGCGCAGCGGTGACGCCCCACCCACTGAAACGGAGCCGGGCCCCGCGGACGACCCCACCAACCAGATCGTCGGCCACGCGCCAGCACTGCACGTGGTGCGGTCTCAGATCCGACGCGTGGCGCGCTACCGCGATCTGCCGGTGCTCATCGTGAGTGAGCCGGGCTGTGAGCAGCTCCTCATTGCCAAAGCCATCCACGCGCTGGACGGAACCGAAGGGCCGTTCGAATCGATAGACTGTGCAGCAACTCCCGAGATCGAAAGGGAGCTGTTCGGTGTGGCAGCGGGCCCGGTCGCCGGCTCGCTCGGCGATCAGCCCGGGCTTTTGGAGCGCGCGTACGGCGGCACGCTATTTTTCGAGAATATCTCGGAGATGTCAGCTGCGTTGCAAGCCCGCCTACTTCACGTGCTCGAAACGCGGCGCTACCGCCGCATCAACGGCAACGACGAGCAGGTTTTCAACGCTCGGGTAGTCAGCTCCACGTGTCGCGAGATCCGCCAGGGCCGCATCGAGGGTATGCGGCCGGACCTATATTATCGCTTGGCTGGGATCACTTTGGCCTTGCCGCCACTCAGGGCTCGAACGCAAGACATCGCGGCCCTTGTCGAGAACTACGCCCAGGCGCTGAATCCATCGGGCAACCGGCGCAAGCGCTTCAGCTCGCGCGCCCTGGCTTCGCTTCAGAGCTACGACTGGCCGGGCAATCTTCGCGAGCTCAAGGCGGTGGTGGCAGCAGCCATGCGCCACGCGACGAGCGACAGCGTTGGCTTGAAGGCGGTACGCGCAGCCATGGCGGAGAGGTGGCCCGCGGCGGTGCTCGAGTCGAATCGGCCGCTGCCGAGCGAGCGCTTCAGCAATCCCCCTACGCCGGCCAAAGGCTCATTGCCCGTCGTGGAGCGTACCTTGATCACCAAGGCCTTCGAAGCCGCCGATCGCAACATCAGCGAGGCCGCCCGTCAGCTCGGGCTTCCAAGATCGACCATGCGCGACAAGTTGCGACGCCTGGGCTTGATCTAACGAAACGGCTACGGCTCCAGGCGCAGGCCGATCGACGCCCCCACCCAAATCTTGGGCATGGTGCCGATCTGACCGCGTGGTGTGACCACCAACTCGGCCGGGGCTGGGAAAAGTCGCGCCTGAACGCCGACGAAAGGTGAAACCCACGACCACCACCGAAATCTGGCGCTAGTCCCCACGAACGCGCCCAGCTCGTTGATCGTCTGCCGCTCCGAGGCCTCGGCCGCCTCTCCTTTTAGACGCCTCAGTGCACCCACTACTCCAACATCGGCGGCTAGCTCGAGCGGTTGCTCACCGTAAACCAGCTGGACCCCGGTGCGCCCAGCCAGCTCGGCGGTCTCCGCACGCACCTGTCCGATGTCGAAATGTGACTTGGCCATCACGTCGAAGCCAAGCAACCACCTGAGCTGACCCGCGCCAAACAGCGCGGCCAAGTCCGCCCCGAGCGCCCCGACCTTCGGCACTTGCGAACTGGATATCGAGTGTTGGGCAAGCAAGGCGGCGTCGATGCGCCACCCATCGAGTGGCTCCGCGTCACTCGATGGCGCCTGGGTAGCCGGCGTGACTGCAACCGGTCTCGGTGTTGCTTTGGGCGCGGGCTTAGGCGCTGAGGCGGGTTGCGCGGCCGGCTCCGCGGTTGCCCCGACATCGGGTTCAGTCTCCGACGATGGCGTGGCAGGCTCGCTGTGCGCTTCGTCCGGCAGCGCGAGCTCCGGCGGAATCAACGCCATGACGATGTAGACGGCAGCGACTCG
>CBFGRJ010000207.1:0-12351 GCA_965651135.1 uncultured Myxococcales bacterium | reverse complement strand
ATCCCGAGCTCGGCTTGTTCGAGGTCGGGCGTGTTTTTCATCCAGCTTCCGAAGCAGGCCAGCTGCCGGAGCAGCCGACGATGCTGGGCATGCTGATAGCCAAGGAGCTCGACGAAGATCCAGATGCATCGCTGTTCTTGCGCCTCAAGCAGATCGTGCTGGGGCTGGCGCGTGCGCTCGAACGTCACGCGCCGAGGCTGTCACAAGGCGGCGTCAGCGAACCCTGGGCTCACCCTGTGCGGCAGGCACGCCTCTGGCTGGACGACCGCCCCCTCGGCTACATTGCAGAGCTCCACCCCGAAACGCGCAGCAAGCTGCGGGCGGAACAGGTGAGCGCCGTCTGTGAGCTCAATTTCGATAGCCTGCTCGAAAGCCCCGAAGCGGAGCTCGTATTCAATCCGCTACCGCGCTTTCCCGCGGTCTTCAGAGCTTTCGCGGTCGTCGTCGACGAAGCCGTTTCGGCTGAATCCGTGGAGCAGGCACTGCGAGCGGCACACCGGCTGGTCGAGAACGTCTCGCTGCAGTCCGTGTTCAGGGGCGCAGGCATCGAGCCCGGCAAGAAGTCGTTTGCTTGGTCGGTCACGCTGAGGAATCCCGAAGCGACCCTCGACGAAGCCGCGATTCGCGAGATCGAAGCAGCCGTTTGGAAAAGCCTGCACGGCATCGGCGGCAAACCCCGCTGATTCGCTCGAAGTCCACGGCGCTCAAGACAAGCGCTGACCCAACAAGGCTACCGCCCGAGCCACGTCCGGCGCTTCGTCCAGCATGGCTGCCATGGGGTCACCAAGCCGCGCCACGCGACTCGGCACGGTGAACATGGTGAAACGCGTCGGGTCCAAAGCCACATGTACCTCGTCCCACAAAAGGGGTGTGGACACGGTAGCCCCAGCGGTGGCACGCACCGAATAGGGAGCCACGATAGTTCTGGAGTGTCCCGTCTGCCCCGTGTCGACGTACACTTTGGGTCCGCGCTTATCGACCCGGCGCTCCATGGTGCTGATATCCGGGTGGCGCGCTACCAACAGCCGTCCCAAAAGCTCGACCAGCAGCTTGGCGGAATCGAAATCGATGCCCCCCGTCGGGATCAGCACGTGCAACCCCTTTTGACCGGAAGTCTTCGGGAACCCGCTCAGCCCCAACTCGGCGAGCAGCTCTCGCAACGTGAGAGCGAGCACGACCGCGTGCTTGAAGGGTTGCTCTCCGATATCCAGGTCAATGGTCAGAAAGTCACATGTTTCGCGCGCGTGCTCGCGACAAGCCAGCACGTGGATCGGAATGCAACCGAGGTTGGCGATGTGCACCAGCGCATCGGCGCTATCGAGCAAAAATGCTCGCTTCTCCCCCTTCTCCTGTTGTGACTCTTCGTCGCGCAGTTCGAACGTGCGGATCCAATCCGGAGTCCCCGCGGGCGCACGCCACTGATAGAAGCTCTTGCCGGCGATTCCGTCGGGATAGCGGACCAAGACCACAGGGCGCCCCTTCAAAAAGGGCAGCATGGCATCTGCCACTGCGGCGTAGTATTCGCAAAGATCCCCCTTTGTATAACCTTCTTCGGGCCAGAAAATCTTGTCCTGATTGGTGAGCTGGACTCGGCCGCTCGCAATGCGTCCGCCCGCCGCGATGCCACCCGAGAAGGCCGGTTCAACGGGTTCGTTCTCGTCATCGGGAAGCGCCGAGCCTTCCGCGAGCTCCAGCTCGAGCTCGGTAGTCGGGTGAGCCCGACAATCGCCGGGCTCGACGTCATTGCGAATGCCCCGGAACACCGGATGTCGAAGGCGCCCTTCGTCGGTCCAGCCGAGATAACGGACATTCACGACTACCTCGGGGCGTACGAAGGTGGCGGCCTTGAGATCGGGCGGTACTTCCCCCACACAGGGGTACTCGGCCTGTCGCATGGAGCCGAGCTGCTCGCCCAGCGCGCGGATGGTGTGATGGTCGAGGCCGCTACCCACTCGACCGCGCAACACCAGATCGTTTCCGCGGAAGCTGGCCACGCACAGCGCGCCAAAGCCACTGCGTTGGCCACGCCCCGGCACCATGCCTACGACCACGAAATCGTCCTCGCGCTCGGTTTTTATCTTCACCCAATCATCGCTGCGGGTGGGGCCCGGCCGATACTTGGAGCGCATGCGCTTGGCCACGACCCCCTCGAGCGAGGCTTGCCGGCACAGCTCGAACAAAGGCCTGCCGTCCTTTTCGAGATGATCGAGGCTGTGCATGTAGCCCTTGCCGCGGATCAGCTGCTGCATGACCCTTTTGCGCTCGATCAGGGGAACGTCGAGCAAGTTCCAATCCCCGAGCTGAAGCAAGTCGAACACTAGATACACCACGGGTATCTGCTCTTGCACTCGGGCCACATCCAAGGGCTTCCGAGCCTGAATGCGCGGCCCCAGGCGCTGAAAACTGGGTCTACCCTCGGCGTCGAACGCCACGATTTCTCCGTCGAGAACGAGCCGCTCCGGCGGTAGTGCGCGCACCGCTCGTGCAATTTCCGGATAGTTTTGCGTAGCGCTGCGGCCATTGCGGTAGCGAAGCTGCACCTTCTCGCCCGACTTGTCGGCGACGATACGTACGCCGTCGAGCTTGAGCTCGTATAGGCGGCTCTCGTCGTCGAGCTCCGCCCCTTCGAGGGCGCAGCGCATGGGCTCGAGCCGGCTCGCATCCAGCGCCAGTCGTCGAGCCCCAACGCTCTGGGCCGAGCGCTCCAGCTCATCGACCCATTCGGCGGCGTTGCGCAGCTCTTCGACGGTCAGTCCGGACAAGATGCTGCGTGGCAGCTCCGTCAACAGATCGCCTTCACTCTTGGCAGACTTGTCGGTCTTCTTGAGCAATAGCCACTCTGGGGTCACCTCGTTCGGCCTCTTTGCGCCTCGATGCCCGGTGCGCACCAGGGCGAAACGACCATTGAGCTTGAAGCCCGAGAGCACGAAGTCGATCTTTCCCCGTGACACTCCCTCTTCGGCAGAGCCTTCGAGATACGTGATGCGTCCCGTGTCCCAGGCGATCATGGCACCGGCACCGTAGTTGCCCTCGGGGATCACGTCCTCGAACTCCAGATACTCTAGGGGGTGGTCCTCGGTGTTGACCGCCAGGCGTTTGTCCTCCGGGTTGAGACTCGGCCCCTTCGGCACGGCAAAACTCTTCAGAGCATTGCCCACCTGGATCCTGAGATCGTAGTGCATCCGCGTCGCGGCGTGCTGGTGAACCACGAAACGGCCTTGCAACGTCTGACCTTCTCGGCGCTCCCCGGCCTCCAGCGCTGCGAAAGGCTCGTTGGTTCGCGCAGGGTCCCGCTTCTGCCGATATAGGCTCAGCCCATCGCCGGACGCTTCAGTAACTGGAGCGTCGACGCCAGCTGCGGATTTTCCGCGCTTTGGCTTGGATTTCTCAGAAGTTTTTCTCAATGACGGTCCAAAAGGCTAGCATACGCCCATGGCGGCACGGGCTATCTCATCCGGTACCATCTCTTTTGGGCTCGTCTCGATTCCGGTCAAGCTGTTCACGGCAGCTTCGTCCGAGCAGGTGCGCTTCAACATGTTGCACAAGAAGTGCGGGGGCCGGCTCAAAATGCAGTACTACTGCCCTACGGACGACGAAGTGGTGGAGCGCAACGACACCATCAAGGGCTTCGAGTATGCGCGAGGCCAATACGTGAAGTTCGAGGACGAAGAACTGAAGAACCTGGAAGCCGAGCGCAGCAACAGTATCGAAATCGTCGAGTTCGTGCCGCTCAGCCAGTTCGACCTCGTCCAGGTCGAAAAGTCATATTACTTGGGACCCGACA
Source organism: uncultured Myxococcales bacterium (assembly GCA_965651135.1). Classification (GTDB taxonomy): domain Bacteria; phylum Myxococcota_A; class Polyangia; order Polyangiales; family Polyangiaceae; genus JAICQQ01. The sequence continues at coordinate 8,567 of CBFGRJ010000207.1, read as the reverse complement.
AAGGTGGAGACAAGGCCTACCAGCTCTTGAGCGAGTCCATGAAGGCCAAAGGCAAAGTGGCGGTCGGTCGTTGGGCGGCGCGCGGCAAGGAGCAGCTCGTCTTGATTCGGCCCTATCAGAATGGCCTGATTTTTCACCAGCTGTACTACGCCAACGAAGTGCGAGCTTTCGATCAGATCGATACGGGAGCCACCTTCGATTTCAGTGACAAGGAACGGGAGCTCGCTGAAAAGCTGATCGATCAGCTATCCGAAACCGAGTTCGACCTGACCAAGTATCACGACTCGTACAACGATCGCGTGCTCGCCGCCGTGCAGCAGAAGGTTGCCGGCGAAGAGATCACCGTCGCCCCAGAAGCGCCAAAAGCACAGATCATCGACCTGTTCGAGGCCCTCAAGAAGAGCCTGGCCGGTGGTGACGCGAAAGATTCGGCAGAGGTCGAGGCCAAGCCGAAGCCGCCCAAGAAGACGGGCGAAAAGCCCGCCAAGAAGAAGACTCGCGCCAAGAAGACCTCCACGGGTTGAGGTCGCGGGTCGTGGACGACGACGAGCCTGCCGTGCTGCCCATCGAAGACAGCATCGACCTGCACGCCTTCGCCCCCCGAGACATTCCGAGCGTCGTCGAGTCCTACCTCGAAGCGGCTGTCGAAAAGGGGTTTGCCGAGGTGCGGCTGATCCACGGCAAGGGTACTGGCTTTCAGCGCCAGCGTGTGCGCCAGGTTCTGGAAGGTCATCCGAACGTCGCTCATTTCCAGGATGCTCCCGCGCTGCGAGGGGGTTGGGGAGCGACTTTGGTCTGGCTAAAGCACTAGCAGTCTGGTGAAAATGCCAGAACGATGGCCCGCAAGCGATACTTGATCATCGGCGACGGTGCCGCCGGCGTCATGGCCGCTCAAACCTTGCGCACCATCGATTCGAATGCGCGCATCGCCATCCTGAGCGACGACCCGCACCCCGGCTACTTTCGCGCAGCCTTGACCAACTACCTGCTCGGCGAGCTCAGGGAAGACCAGCTGTGGGCGGTGCCTCCCGACTTCTATACGACGGCGCGCGTTTCTCGCGTGTTCTGCCGCGTCGTAGCGCTCGATACCGCACGCTCACAGGTCTGGGAGGCGAGTGGAGCCGAGCCAATTCCTTACGACGCCCTGCTCGTGGCGAGCGGCGCACGCCCTCGTGCAGCGGATTTTCCAGGCGCCCACCTCCGGGGCATCCACACCATGCGCACCATCGTCGACGTGCGCCAAATCATCGAGCTCTTGGCCTCGCAGAGTGTGAGATCGGCGGTGGTGCTCGGCGGCGGCCCGCTCGGCCTCGAATGGGCGCACGGGCTCCACGAGCGCGGCGTGAAAGTCCACCTGCTGGAACGTTCGCCGCGGCTGATGGGCAACGTTCTGGATGACGTGTGCTCGGACTTGCTGGTGGCGCGCCTCAGAAGCGCCGGAATCGAGGTCCACGTCGGCGAACAGGTGGTGCAGGCGTATCCGAATCAAAACGGCGCCGTCGGAGCCATCGGCACCCAAAGCGGAAAAACCATACCCTGCGATCTGGTGGCGGTAGCATTCGGCGTCGAAGCCAACAGCGAGTTCTTGGCGACGAGCGACGTCCTGCTCGACGAACGGCGCCGAGTATGCACTGATAACAGCATGCGGACATCGGTCCCCAACGTTTGGGCGGCTGGCGACGTTGCCATCGTCGACGGCAACTCCTTTGGTCTGTGGGAACCCGCCAAGCGCCAAGCGCACGTTGCAGCGCAGAACATGGTGGGCAAGCGGGCAACGTTCGCGATGTTTCCGCACTACATGTCAACTCGCCTCTTCGACTTGGACTTCGCCAGCGTCGGGCACACCAAGCCCAGCGGCAGCACGGAGCTCTTGCTCGATTTCCCCCAAGGCACCGGCAGCATTGCGTACAAAAAGCTCGTGCTCGAACAAGGCAAGCTGGTCGGTGCGCAAATGCTCGGACAGCGGTCGACGCGTGTGCGCCGCAATGGTCGCGCCTTCGCTCGATTGATTCAGAGCGGCCTGGACGTGTCCGGCGTCAGGTCCAAACTCTTGATGGACGAGTTCGACGTTCTCGGCTGGCTCGAGACACAGCGGCTCTTCGAACGGCCAAAGGCTCCAGACAAGCAGCGCAAGCTCATCAATCTGGCGAAGCTCAAAGGCACGCAAGCGCTCGATCTGAAGAGTGTGGTGGCTCCGCCTACGGCGTCCGCGCAAGGCGGCACCCGAGTGATTCAGGCGCGCCAAACCCGCATGTTATCCATCGGTCTGGCGGCTGAAGCTGCGCCGCCCGCGAACATGTCGGGTGCGCCTATCGATGCGCGCCTCGAGTACCAGGGGACTCAGTGGCCACTCACGGGTGCGGTCGTTCGCATCGGTTCCGCCCCCGACTCGGAGTTCCGCCTTGCGGGCATCGGGCAGCTGCACGCCGAGATCACTCGACATGGCCGGCAGGTCTACCTACGCGACATGGGTAGCCGCTCGGGAACGCGAGTGAACGGGGCGGTAGTCACCGTGCCGCACCCGCTGGCAGACGGCGATCAGATTCAAATCGAGCAGCACTCGATCACGTTTCGCAGCACCGAGCTTGGGCAAACCAGGATGATTCAACGGCTCGGTGGCCCGACCAGCCTAGGCCTCAGCGTGCTCTCCGGCAAAAGTCTGGGGTTGTCATTTGCGCTGGGCTCCCACCCCGTCACCATCGGTAGCGGCCCGAGTTGCCAATTGCGCCTCACCGAACCCAGCGTCGCGCGCGAGCATGCTCTCGTGACGGTAGCGCAAGGGCAGCACGCCTTGACCGACTTGGGCTCCCCGGCGGGAACGCGTCTTGCGGGCCATTTGCTCTCCCCGCATCAGAGCGTGCTCTTGGCGCCGGAGAGTACCTTCAGTGTTGGGTCGGTCGAAATACGCTACGGGCTACGCTCTGCGGGCGAAACCCGGCTGTTCGCCGTCACGGCGCGCTTGATCATCGACCGCGGGCAGGAGCGCGGCCGCGTCTACACCATCGACGAAAGAGCGTTCGTCGGCAGCGCTCCGGATTGTGAAGTGACGGTGGCAGGGGTGTTCCCCAGGCACTTGGAAATCGTGAGGCACGGTCTCGATTTCTACGTGCGTGACGTCAGTGGCCAGGCCCGGAGCTTTCGTTCCGGCACGCCGCTGGGGAATGAGTTCGCTCTGCTCAGCTCGGGCGAGCTTCTGCTACTGGGTTCCGAGGTCATCTTGCGATTCGAAGAGGACGTGTGAGCGACTACAGAAGCAAGCTCTACGCCGAAGTAGCCGAGCAGGCCATGGCGTGTATTGGTTGCAACGATTGCTTGCTGGCCTGCCCACTCCCGGAGTCGCGTTTGGTACGAATCGGCGAGTTGAACGCCGCTATTCACCACCCGGTGATCCACGATCAAAACGTGATCCAATTCGTCACCGCCTGCACCCAGTGCCGGCAGTGCGTGCCAGCGTGCCCGGCCGATCTGAGCCGCGCCCAGATGATGCTGTTCAACAAGCTGAAAGTCGAAGACGCAACCGCGGACTACGAGTTGATGCTCCAGGCGCACAACGTCGCCATTCCATCCGGCTGGACCTTGAACGGATTGTCCCAAAATCTGACCGGCATCGAACTATTCGCCCACACCGACGCGTCCGATTTGCGACGAACGCTGATGAAGTCTACCCTACGCTTTTTGGTTCCCGGTGAGGAACTGTGTCGCGAGGGCAGCTTTCTCGAGCGACTCTGCATCGTGCTGACCGGGTCGCTCGAACAAACGGCGAGCGGACCAGGCAACACGCGCCTATTCATATTGACCCTGGCTCCGGGCAGTTTTTTCGGCGAAGCAGGCATCCTCGGGCAGGCGCCCGAGCCCTTCAGTGCTCACGCCAAAGAGGCTTCCATCGTGCTGGAAGTTCCAAAACTCGCGGTCCTGGAACTCATGGAACGCTCCGATGGCTTCCGCGACATCATCGATACGATCTACGCCCGCCACGCCCTATACAGCCACCTACACAGCCCGGGCGCGCTTGGCGCGCTACCCGAAGCGGCTTTACAAGGACTGCTCAGCGGAGCCAGGCTGGAGACCTTCGCCACGGACGAAGAGGTGATGAGCCAGAGCGACACGCCCAAGGAGTTCTACCTGGTTCGCGGCGGATTTTTGCGCGTGACGGCAGGACCTCGAGGACACGCACGCACACTCGTCTACCTGAGAGCGGGCGACCTGTTCGGCCTCTTACCCTTGCTACGAAGCGAGCGAGAAAACCCCTACGGTGTTTCAGCCGTCAGCCGTGCGGAGGTGGTGCGCTTCTCGTGGCAGGCCTTGATGCAGATGCTTGCCACCTACCCCGAAGCGCGTGCTGCGTTGACTCAAGCGGCCATTGCAGCCGAAGAGTTGATTCGCTCGCCCGAGGTAGGACATAGCCCCGCGAGCGGCGAGCGTCTCAGCTTGCCTCCCAGCTCGTCGGTAGGCGCACTCGTGGAGCACGGCATTGCAGGTGGCCGCGAAGTACTGGTCGTCGACCAGAACAAATGCACCGGCTGTGAAAACTGCATCAAAAGTTGCCAGCGCCGTCACGGCTACAGCCGCTTGCAGCTCAGGGGCCAGCAGGTAAACAACTACCTTTTCCCCACGGCCTGTCGTCACTGCGAAGATCCGAAGTGTTTGCTGTGTAGCGTGAACGGTATCGTCCGCATCCCCAGTGGAGAAATAAAGATCGTAGAGGAGAACTGCATTGGGTGTGGCGCTTGCGCCCAGCGTTGTCCCTACGGAAACATCAGCATGCATCCGGTGACCCAGCCACGCAGCGGGTTCTGGTTCAGCCTGCTCGATCTGCTGTCGACCTCACCTCGCCGGCAGCACACGCTGAAGTCACTGGAGCCGAGCACCCAGCAAATAGCCGTCAAGTGTGATCTGTGCAGCGGTTATTCGGACTATGCATGCGTGAGCGCCTGCCCGGTCGGCGCCGCATTCCGCGTCGATCCGGTCACCGCTTTCGGTGGTTCGGCATGAGTGCGCAACGAACACCGCAAAAAGCCCGCAGACTCTTCGAACATCAAGCTCCGTGGCTGCTGGCCACCGTGCTAGGAGTCTTGATGAGCTGCGGGTTCGTGGTCCCGTGGCTCAGCGGTATGATCGGTTCGCGCCCCGCGTTTCGTGGCCACTCGGCGATAAACGTAGCGCTTGCGGTTGCGGCGATCGCGCTGCTCACTGTTTCGGGCTTTTACCTGCTCAGAAAGCGGCTCTTTCAGGAGGAATTCTCCCTGCTGCGAGCCAGCATGCAGAGCTGGCTCTGGGCCCATGTTTACTTGGCCATCTTCGGCACCTGGCTGATTGCGCTGCACGCCGGCTATAGCTTGTTCACGCTCGAGATCACCAGCGGAAAGCTGGCGCTGCTCGCGCTGTTCGGCACCGTGGTGAGCGGCGTTTCGTGGCGACTCGCTTACGCCTTCATTCCGCGACGTGCAGCACGTACGGTGGGCAACTATTCGGAGGCTGCCAGTCGCGCCGAGGCCGAACAGCTCGCCGTCGAAATAGAAAAGCTGGCTGCGGGGCGCTCGGCTCGCTTTCACGAGCTGAAGAACTGGCTGGTCGCCACGGCGGCGCCACGCCGTGAGGTCGAGCACGCTCAGCACACTCTGCCTCCCGAAGAGCAGCACGCCTTCTGGAGGTTGGCAACTCTGGCAGACATGCGCCACAAGGCGCTGCTGCGCACCCATGGTCAGAGGCGATACCTGCGCATGCTACAGGGCTGGCGACTGCTGCACGTACCTTTGTCGGCTCTCTTCATCGTTCTGGTGCCGTTGCACGTGGTTCTCGCCTATCGTCTGCCCGCCAGACTTTTGGGAACCGGTAGCATCGAAGGGCACTCGCTGGGTGGCTTCGAAAGCGCAGAGGCCTGTGCAAACTGCCATGCGCGCATCGTCGCACAATGGCGCGCATCGATGCACGCCGGTGCCATGTCGCGACCTACGATGATTGCGCAGACGAACCAAGACTTGGCCACCACGCTCAGGGATGCGAAAGGGCCGGACCCAAAAGACCTATGTATCAACTGTCATGGTCCTATCGGTGCAGCCCTAACCAGCTCGAGCAAGCTACCCTTGACCAGCTCTGCCGCCTACGCGGCGGACGAAGAGCTGCTGAACGAGGGGGTTTCCTGCGCCGTGTGCCATCAGTACCGGGGCAAATCGTCTCCGGGACAGGCAGCGTTATCCAGTTTCAAAGACGGATTCTTGCCTGGTCGCACCTACTTCGGTCCCCGCAAAGATCCCGTGGGCAACTCCTTTCACCGAAGCGAATTCGGTGAGGTATTCGAGCGCCCAGGCGAGCTCTGTCAAAACTGCCATTCGGTCAACTACGACTTGAACAACGACGGGAAGATCGAGAAGGGCAAAGACCTGGTGCTGCAAACGATCTTCGAGGAGTGGGAGCATTACCGCCAAAAGGGTAACCCAGCCAGCTGTGTGGATTGCCACATGCCCGTCAGTGACGCCAAGCGCTCTGCCGAGCGGGCCTGGATCCCCTTCGAACAGGATCACGAAGGTCCCGAGCGCCAGGTGCGCGACCATACCTTCATAGGGGCCGATCACCGGCTGGACGTACCGGAGGCGCAGGACCCGCACGCGCCGGCTCGCCGGAAATTGCTCCAGAGCGCAGCCTCTCTTTCACTCGATACACGCAGTATTCGAAGAGTCGGCTCTACCATCGACTTCCAGGTGTCGGTAGCCAACGTGGGCACCGGCCATCGGCTGCCGGGGGGTTTCGCGTTTCAGAGGCAGCTGTGGCTCGAGGTTCAGGTGCTCGGTGATGCGGGACGCGTTCTGGCCAGCTCGGGCTCGGTGCCGACACCAAGCCACGACCTTTGCGATGTCGAGATGTTCGAGGGCCTGTCCAGATCCGCGCTCGAGTTTGCTCTCGGATGCGAACGGCCCGATCCGCTCTTGGTCAATTTCCAAACCATCTTGCTCGATCGCATCGAGCCGGCAAAGGCTGCGGACGGCCGCATAGAATTGGACGCGCTGGGTCAGGCCAGGCTCGCTCCGGCTGCCGGTGCCAGGGAGGCCTTTCTTCAACACTTCAGCGGGGGTGCGGTCGCGCGCACGCGAGGCTTCGATAAGAAGCCCATGCCACCGCTCGATCCCGGTGAAGAACGCAGCTTTGCGTACCGCTTCGAGCTGGGCAGCCAAAGCGAAGCAGTACGTGAGATCCGAGTCAGGTTGTTGTTTCGGGCGCTGGCCCCCTACTTTCTACGCGCTTTGGGCAAAGGCCAAGCAGCGAACGAACGACCTGTAGCGCCCCTGGTCGAGAATCTACGCATCGATGAGCTGGCCCAGGTTTCGGCGCCCGTAGTCGCCACGAACTAGCCTTTGCTCACCCCTTGCGCGGCGTCTAGAATCGCTGGGAGTGAAGCTCATCATCCAAATCCCCTGCTACAACGAGGAGGATTCGCTACCAATCACCTTGAGTGCCCTGCCCAGGCACATAGAAGGTGTCGACACAGTCGAGATTTTGGTCATCGACGACGGCAGCACCGATCGCACGCGCGAGGTTGCCGCACAGCACGGTGTGCATCACGTGGTAGGTTTTGCGAGCAACCGCGGCTTGGCGGCGGCCTTCATGCTGGGCATTCAAGCATGTCTCGAGCGGGGCGCGGATATCATCGTGAACACGGACGCCGACAACCAGTACAACGCGGATGACATCGCGAAGCTGGTTCATCCCGTGTTGTCCGGGGCTGCGGATATCGTGATTGGCGCGCGCCCGATCGAGACCATTCAGCACTTTTCGGCGCCGAAGAAGCTGCTGCAAAAGCTGGGCAGCTGGGTGGTGAAGCGGGTGAGCGGCACCTCCGTTGCCGATGCCCCGTCGGGCTTTCGCGCCATTTCGCGTCAGGCTGCCACTAGTTTGAATGTGTTCAACAAGTACACGTACACTCTCGAAACCATCATTCAGGCGGGTCAGAAGAATCTGAAAATCATTTCCGTGCCAGTGCGGGTCAACGCCGACCTGCGCCCCTCCAGATTGGTGAGCAGTGTCGCCGCCTACGTGCGCAAGTCGATCATCGTGATCGTCCGCATTTTCGTGATCTACAAGCCGTTTCGCTTCTTCATGTTGCTCGGCACGCTGATCTTTCTGGCCGGTGCCGCTATCGGCGCGCGCTTTTTGTATTACTACTTGACCTCCGGCGGCTCCGGAAAGGTCCAGTCCCTCATCCTGGCGGCCGTGCTCTTGATTATCGGGTTTCAAACCATGTTGCTGGCATTCCTGGCGGATCTCCTGTCGGTGAATCGTCGCTTGCTGGAAGAGCTGCAGGCCAGCCAACGCGCCGCCAAAGCCGCTCGAGCGGAGCAGAACCTCTCGGCTCCGAAGGCCTTGCCCCAGGGTCAAGCGAGGCCACTAGAAGAACCGAAGCCTCTCGCCACCGAAGACCTTCGGAAAAACTAGGCTGATGCGACTTGCCAGCGACGGCAAAGCGCGAAACGCGTAGTGTCCGCAAACTCGCGGCGGCGCCTCACGCGGCCTCTCGGTCGTAATAGTTGAGCAGGCCGCCGAGCCGCGACCGACATTGGATGGTGGCGGTAGTT
>CBFGRJ010000206.1:0-12389 GCA_965651135.1 uncultured Myxococcales bacterium | reverse complement strand
GCGGATTCGGACGGGGCTTTCCATGGAGCTCGTTTGGCACGAACACTGCTAGCCGTGAGGGCAGCCGCGATGACCCTAACCCTGGAGGTATCCAATGATTGCCCTCAACTACCCGGAGCCGGGTGTCCCCACCGTCAGCGTTTCTGGTCTGCTCCAGCATAGCGACTACGAGCAGATCGTGCCCGAGCTCGAGAAGCTGCTCGAACATGGCAAAGCCCGCGTCCTCTTGGAGCTCAACGATTTCAAAGGCTTCACTCCCAAAGCCTTGGTCGACGAATTGAAGTTCGACCTCAAGCATCGCAAAGATTTCGATCGCATAGCAGTAGTCAGCGATTCGCGAGTCTCCGATCTGGGCGTGCGCCTCGTGAAGCCCTTCTTCGATGGAGAAATAAAGATCTTCGACAAGGACGAGCGCATGGCCGCTGTGCGCTGGCTTCAGGAGAACTGATACGACTGGAGAAAGGCACACCCCACAGGCATTGCCCCGCGGGGTGTGCGTTTTTGCTCAATGGCTGCTGGCTATTGGGTGCCGCGAACCGGGGCGCCCGCTCGCCAAGGTGCGGCCTTGGCGCTCTTGCGAAAGCCCGGAGCTACTCGACAGCTTTGTATCGGCGTGCGGGTCATCGGAGCGGGCGATCGAGTGACGATGCGCCAGGGTTCGCCCGTCGCTCGAAGCTATCGGATGCGTCGCTCCCGGTCGGCCTTCTGCCAAGTCGTGCATCACCTGGGGTGACTGACGTAGCGGATACACGGGTGGCGCCGGCGGCTCCACCACATCGAAGAGCACGGCCAAGTGCGGTAGCCATCGCTGAATCCGGCGTGTGGTCGGACCAAGCAGCTCTGCCAAGACTTGACACACTACTTGCGCGTGCTCGACGGCCCTGGCCAGCGGCACCCCCTCGCAGAGCGCCACCCGGTCGTAGAAGTCGCCCAAGCTGCCTAGTCGGAGCGGCAACTTCGAAGAAACCCGCGGATCCCACAGGTCGCCACGCAGACCTTGCGGCAACGCTCTGGCTACTTCGTCGAGCTCCCTGTCTTTCAGTTCTTCGCCGAGCGCCAAGAGCGTGGCTCGCAGCGCCGCTCGTGCGGATTGCTCGCTCGCGAAAGGGGCGCGAGCAATCAGGCGCTCGAGCAACTCGGACTCACTCGGATCGTACATAACCATCGTTCAAGCAAGCGACGTGCCGTCGTCCAATCGTTCACCGTTCTGATCTGCTGGCACTCGAGCTCGACGAAGAATTCGTCGATAGGTGCCGCCTGGCGAAGTCGACCACAGCCTCTTTCAGCTCGCGAATTTCCTTGGCTGCCGCCTCGAGCCGATGCGAGCCGTTGAGCTCCACGCCACGGCCCAGCAGCGCCAATTTGGACTGAATCTTGGCTTCGATCGCCTGCCACTGATCGCGCGCATCCATGCTCAAAAGGTGGGCCTTCAGCCTCAGCTGGTCGCGGGCCGCGCGCAACTCCCGCAGCGCCTCGGTGTAGGCCTTCGTTTCCTTCTGTGAATAGAACAAGATGGCCTCCATTCGAAGCTGGGGTGCTGCATGGCATGTGCCAAGCCTGGACTCGGACCGCCGGCGTGCACTACGCCGTAAGGAATTCGCCCGGCGCGCCCGGCGCGCAAAGGCTGCGCCGATGGTTGATGCGGACGCCACCTGCACGAACCAACGAAAACCTGCGAAGCTGGGCCTCGATGGGCGACTACAGCGCCAGACATATCCTCCTCGTCCCCAACCTGGTGAGCCTTACCCGATTGCCGCTCGCTGCGCTCTTCGTGGCTTGTTTGGATACCCCATGGCTTGCACTCGCCGTGCTACTCGGCGCTGGCGCAACCGACATGATCGACGGGTGGTACGCGCGACGCTTTTCACAGGTCACGGCTACCGGCGCAGTCATCGACGGTATCACCGACAAGGCGTTCATGGCGACCGTCGTGGTGTCCCTGATACTCGCGGACAGACTGAGTCTGTTCGGCGCGCTGTTGTTGGCAACACGTGAAGTGGGCGAGCTACCCTTGGTGCTGTGGTGGGCGCTGCACCGCTCCAAGCGCCAAGCCCGCGCTGAAAATCCGCGGGCCAACGCCGTCGGTAAACTGTGCACCTCCGTCCAGTTCGTCGCGGTCTCCGCCGCCTTGTTCCAGGTGCGGTGGCTAGAGCCCGTGCTGGTGCTCTCGGGAGTGCTGGGCGTGGTGGCGGCGCTCTACTACTGGCGGCGCGAAACGCGCACTTGAAGCCTACTCGGCGGGGGGCGGTTGCGACGGTGGCTGCGACCAACCGCTGCTCTGTTCGCTGCCGTTGGCTTTGCTTTCACCGGCCCCTGCCCCGGCCGCCAACGCCTCGGCAATACTATGGTGAACGGGCTTGTGCTCATCCGCCGCCGCAGTTTCTTCGGACGGCGGTACTTCTGAATCGGTGTCGTCGGCCGCGCCTGCGCTTGCAGGCGGCTCCGCGCTCGATGCTGCAGCAGCGGGCGCCTCGCTGGGCTGGGGCTCACTCGGCGCCTGCATGGCAGCTTCGTCCACGGCGTCGTGTTCCGTGGGCTCGTCGCCAATCGAAAGCTCGCAGTCGCCGAAAACGACCTGTTGGCCCTTGGCCGACGAGAGCTTGACTTCCAGCGAACGGGCCCTGATCACCGTCTTGTCGCGCACCACGCCCGACAGCTCCACGGTTTCGGCCTCGAACTCGCCGGACAGTTCGCCTTCGGACCGCACCGCGCCCACCTTCGCGCGTCCGTGCACGGCACCCTTGGCGCTGACGGTCAACGACGGAGCCTCGATCTCACCTTCTACCATCCCGCGCACGTCGATGGGACAAGTCGAAACCAGATCTCCCTTGAAACGCGTGCCTTCTTCGACGACGGTGCGCTTGACTTCGCCATTCGAACTCTTGTCCTGTTTCATTACAATTCTCCTTACTCCGCCGCTTGATCCAGGGAGCGCTGAGCAATCTTCACCCGCAATCTGCACCCCGGCTGGAATGCAAATACAGTCGCCATGCCGGCCTGCTCGATAGCGCCGACCACGGCACCCTTCGAGCTCACGACCAAGCGCCGAACGCCCACGATACCTGGGCTGACGCGTTCGAAAAAGCGGCCGTGGATGGTCACGTTTCCGCTACCATTGATTTGACAGTCTTTGAGCACGCCCGGCTCGCCGATGGTCAATTCGGCGCCGTCACCCAACTCAATCGAACAATTCTCGAACCGGCTGTCGATATGGATACGCGAATTGGCTCCGAACTCGAGTCTGGCGTCTCGCAGTACATCGCCTCGCCCGAAGTAGCGCGTGGCGGGAGCGCTCGAATCCAAGCGCCCGCCTAGGTACGCACCGATCCGGTCGCCTTCCAAGCGCAGGCTACCGTCACCCTGCTCGCTGGTATCGATGCTCGTCGCGACCACGGATTTCTTGTTCACCGCTTCCAGCACGGCTTGACCGAGCTTGGCTCCGTCGAGCTTCGTCTCGTTCAGCGTCACCTTGGAGAGTACGGCGTGGCGCAGATCGGCTCCCCGTAGGTCGGCACGCGTTAGGTCCGCTTCTTCCAGGTTGGCGCGCACCAAGCTGGCCGCCTGAAAACAGGCGTCGACCAGTGTGGCGTCACCCAGGTCCGCATCGGCTAGGTCGGCATCCGAAAAATTCGCCTGCTCGAGCTTCGCCCCGGACAACCGCGCATTCACCAGCAACGCAAAGGAGAAAACCGCAGCTTGTGCCTCTGCTTCCAAGAGCTCGGCACCCGACAGATCGACGCGCGTCAAGTCGGCCCCGCCGAGTTTGGCGCCGCTCAGCTCGGCCCCGCTCAGCGTAGCTTCGTTGAGGCTCGCCCGCTGCAGACTGGCTCCTTCCAGCGAGGCGCGCTTCAGATTCGCATCGTTGAGACGCGCGCCGTCCAGATGGGCGCCCGTCAGATCCGCTCGTTCCAAGTTGGCACCGGTCAGGTCGGCTTGCTTCAAGAAGGCTTCACGCAAGCTGGCATTCTTGAACACCGCGCCCGCCAACTTGGCGCCCTCGAGATTGGCACCGTCCAAATCGGCGCGGCTGAAATCGATCCCGCTCAAGTCGGCGCCGGACAGATCGACACCCGCTAGACCCGCGCCTCGTAGGCGCTGCTTGAGCCTCACCCGTCGTAACACCTCGTCCCGCGATAATTCAGGCATGCTTTCTCTCCACTTGTCTTTGGGCTGATTCACTTTTACCGGCGCACTGACTGCGGGGTCGCTCGCGCGAGTCTCCGTGTCGTCGGCTCCGCTTTCATCAGCGCCCACTTCCTCCACCTCGACCTCGTTGTCCGGCACCACGAACTCTCCGGTCTGCCGCTCCTGCCCCTCTTGTGCGTGCCCGCCCCATTCTTCGTCGAGCTCCAGGCTGAGCGCCCGTGACGGACCGGTTTCCACTGTCGGCCCGTCAGCGACGTCCGGCATCGCACTCCCACACACCATGCAGAAACGTGCCCCCTCGAACATTTCTGCGCCGCACGCTGGGCATTGAAATGAAGCTTGCATCGGCTCGAAAGCCTCGCACCACCCTAACTGGCGAGGTACTCGATATACGGATCAGCCAAGGGCCGCATTAGCGTTGGCGGTCAGCAAAATCGACAAAAACGCTCAGGCCCCAAAACACCGGAAAATCCGCGTGCGCAAGCTCGCTGCCGCATTCTCGATGGGCGCATCGTCCAACACGACCGTTGGGGCAACGCGCCCTTTACGCATCCATCCACCGCCAAGCACGCCCAGCGCGCCGGATTCGCCAAGAAGTAATCCCCAAGAAATGCACTGAAGGCGCGCGGTGATGAATCATGAGCTCAAGTGGGATATCGACAGGATCGAGGCAGCGATCAGGGGTCACTGACTGCAGAATCGCCTCGCGCATTTTGCGTGCGCGCGACGAGGCTTTCGAAAGCTGCGTGCAACAGCATGCCCAGCAGCATGCACGTCGTGAAGATGAGCATGTACGGGGCCCCAGAGCCGGACGAGACGAGAGCGGGTCCAGGGCACACTCCGGCCAAACCCCAACCCACGCCAAAGACCGCAGCTCCCAGGACCAGGCGCGTGTCGATGCTGCGTTTGGTCGGAATCAAGTATTGCGCCGCGAACAGGGGCATGCTGCGCCCCGAGATTCGCCAGAACAACGGTGTGTACGTCAAGATGGCGGCTGCCATCACGACGATCAGGCTCGGATCCCAGCTACCGAAGACGTCGAGAAAGCCAATCACCTTCGCGGGCTGCGTCATCCCACTTACCACGAGGCCGATCGCGAACAAGCTCCCCGCGGCGAACGCAAAGAGCTGACTCTTCACAGCAGCGCTCTTCATAGCCTGCCTCCTAGCACGTGCTGCACCACGTAAACGACCGCCGCTCCGAACACCGTAAACAGTAGAGTGGCGATTACCGATCGCACCGACAGGCGGCTGATGCCGCACACCCCGTGACCACTCGTACACCCGCTGCCAAGGCGAGTCCCGAAGCCCACGAGGAGCCCCGCCACCGCGAGCGCGCCGACCGTTCGCTCGATGCCTACCTGCATCGAGCCCGGAGACAGCAGCGAGGCGACAACCCCAGTAAGGACCAACCCGGCAACGAACGACACGCGCCAACTCGTGTCGCCAGCTCGCGGTCGACCGAGGAGCCCACCGACGATCCCGCTGATGCCGGCGATTTTTCCGTGAGACCACAAGAGCAATGCTGCACTGAGCCCGATCATTGTCCCCCCAATGGCAGAAGCAAACGGTGTAAACTCGGTCATGGTATCTCCGGTAGGTGTCAACGGGATTGATTCATCATGCGCGCCAGCTTTTACGATCGTGTGCCGGTAACCGACGGGCTGGCGGGCGAGCGCACATTTCTGGCAGCGGAGCGCACCCTCTTGGCCTACGCTCGGACTGCATTCGCCATGTTCGCCGCGGGCGTGACCGCCGCCGAACTGCTGCAAAACCACCTGCTGGTCATCATTGGGTACGCGATGGCGGTCCTCGGACTATTGGTGTTCGTGGCGGGTACCCTGCGTTACCGCCGCAGTCGTCGCGCCACCCAACGCATGCTCGAGCGCCTTGCACAGCAGAGCCACGACTAGCGCCTCAGGCGGCTCTACCGCACGCTAGATTGGCAGGGACAGCGACGTCCATTTGCTTGGGATCCGCGAGCTTCAACGACTGCATCAGGCGGACGTATTCCTCCTCGTTCTTGACTTGCAGGCGCGGATTGTGGGCCTTCTCTTCGCCAATCGTGCTCACCGTCCAACCCTTGTAGTCGTGCGCCGGGTAAACCAAGGTCTGGTCCGGCAGCTTCAGCAGCCTGTGAAATAGGCTGTGATACTGGGCATGTGCATCACCATTCTGGAAATCCGTACGACCGGTGCCTCGGATCAGCAGCGTATCGCCGGTGAAGAGGCGGTCGTTCATCAAGAAGCTATACGAGTCATCGGTGTGACCCGGCGTGTAGAGCGCGGTGAGCTCGAGCCCGTCCACCTTCAGCACCTCTCCGTCGCTGACCTTTCGCGAGACGCATTCGGCTCGACTCTGCTGACCCATCACGGTCACGCACGCAGCCCGTTCACGCAGATCGCCGAGCGCCGTCACGTGATCGGCGTGCACGTGAGTGTCGACCGCAAACACCAGCCGGAGGTCCAGCTCGGCGATCAGCTGCAGGTACTTGGGCACCTCTTCTTTGACGGGATCGATGAGCAGCGCTTCGCCACCGGGTCGGGCCGCCAAGAGATACGTGTAAGTGCTCGATTCTCTTTCGAAAAGTTGTCGGAAAATCATCGAAGGGCTCCTGGTGTCGTGCCGTACACTGAGTAGGAGCCAGTTCGCGCGAAAAGGATTCGCGAGGTGCCGCCAGAAAATCCGGCGCCGGCCTTGCCGCCGATCGAGACAGCCCCGATATTGCTGCCCATGGCCAGCCAGTCAGCGACCGACCAACAGCTGCTCGAAGCCGCGCAGGCGGGCGATCAGCGAGCCATCGAAGCGCTGCTGCTGAAACACCAGGACCGCATCTACAGATTCGGCATGAGGTTCTGTGGCGACGCGAGCGACGCCGAGGACGTGACACAAGAAACCTTGCTGGCCATGGCCAAGGCCCTGCCTCGTTTCGAGGGCCGCGCTTCGCTCTCGACATGGCTATACAGTGTGGCGCGCAGCTTTTGCATCAAGAAGCGCCGCAAAAGCAAGTTTGCCCCGAACGAGCTGCAGCCCCTGGACGAAGCCGCCGAGCGCTCGCGCGAGCCGACCAAGTCCGCGGCGGGCGAGCCCGAAGCCGCATTGGAAGCCAAGCAGCTGGAACACGAGCTCGAGCGCGCCATTCGAGGGCTCGACCCCGAGCAGCGCGAAGTGCTGATTCTTCGTGATATCGAGGGGCTTTCGGCGGCAGAGGTCGCACAAGTGCTCGACCTCAGTGTCAGCGCGGTCAAGAGCCGCTTGCATCGCGCCAGGCTCAAGGTGCGTGAACACATGGCTCCCTTTTTGCGCAGCGATCCGTTGCCGCAGGCGGCGGGCTCGCAATGTCCCGACGTGCTGTCGCTCTATTCCAGGCATCTCGAGGGGGAAATCGAGGCCAGCGTTTGCCAAGCCATGCAGGCACACGTCGAAGCTTGCCCACGCTGCAGTGCCGTGTGCGACTCTTTGAAGCAAACGTTGGCGCTGTGCGGCGCAGCCTCGACGGCGCAGGTGCCCCCCGAGGTTCAACAGGCGGTGCGCAGGGCCCTTCGTGAGTTCTTGGCAGACCCCGGCTCACCTACGGCGTGAGGGGTTCAGCGCGCCGCTTCTTCCAGCCAGCGCTGCAGCGTTCGGTGGTCGACCAGTCCGGACTGTTGCCGCTGAACCTCGCCGCCTTGCAGGACCACGAAATGCGGAATGCCACGCACCTGGAACAGGGCCGCCAAGTCGGGGAGGCGGTCCGTATCGACTTTGAGCACGACGGCTCGACCTGCCATCTCCTTCGCGACTCGCGCCACCTCGGGCGCCGCCATACGGCAAGGACCACACCAGGCCGCCCAGAAATCGACCAACACAGGGACCTCTGCCTCGCGGGCGATGGCCTTGAAGTCGGCTGCTCCCACATCGATGGGGACATCGAGCGGGCCAAGGGGCGCTTTACATGAGCCACACCTACCTGCCTGGGCCATGCGCCTGTAGGGCACCCGGTTGTGCTGCCCGCAGCTGGCACACACGCGAATCACGCCGCCCCCCTCTCGCCCAGTCTGCTGGTTCGGTTCGTTGTGTTGCATGAGCGGCTCCTTCTCTGCCGTTCGAGCCAAGCGCGCCGCAAAGGGTTCGGGGTGGCTCCAAAGAACCCATGCAATTCTTGCACGAAGCACCGCCCAGTGCAGCGCGGCTAGGATGAATGGTAAGACGGGAAGGACGGGAAGGAAATTTCTCGTTCCCGGTCATCGGGTGAGAACCGGTTTCGTACACATCACATCACCGCAAATGGTCCGGTCGGATCGAAAAAAATCTTCTTGTCTTCCATTCTTCCTGTGAAACAAAAAGTGGCGTTTTTGCGGTTGGTCTTCGTATAGGAGAGCGAGCTCGAGCTAGGTGGGGGCGTCAGCTTCCTGGACACTATTTTGCAGGCGGCTGTACTAAGCTAGCTGGGAACCTGGGCCCCTGACGGAACCCATTTCCAGTGACCACCATCGATTTCGAACGCTTCTCGGTGCTGCGCGAGCTCGAGTCGAGCACGCGCGAAGAGTTGGCTCTATTTCTGAGCCGCGTGCAATGGCAGCCCGGCCAGCACGAAGAGTTGTCACCCGGGGTTTGGCTCTTGGCCGGTGGGGATGCCGAGCTCATCACAACGGAGCCACGGCGCGCGCTGTCGGTTGGGTCCATCTTGGATCCCTCGAGCCTGTGGTCGCCGTTGACCGCCAGGCCTATGGTTCATTCGCTGACCCATTGCGAGTGGTGGCACCTGACCTATGGAGCGTTCGCGGAGCTGAAACGGAGAGCACCAGCAGCGGCACTCGATCTGCTCGAGGCCCTGCTCAGACACCGCGACTTCACCACGGTCGCCGAGGCTCACCCTAGGTCCAGACCGGAGTTCGTCAACGTCGAGATCTCCGGACAGGCACACCGGGTTCGCGTCGGCACGCCCTACCACGACTTGTTGCCGGAGCGGGAAGAGCAGCTGCCAGTCGTCGCTGCGCTCGTCGACAACAAAGCGGTATCGCTCAATCAGGTCGTGACCTCCAGCTGCCGGCTGGAACCGCTGACCACGCGCCAGTGGGAGGGCCAGCGCGTGTACCGCCACAGCCTCGCACTGCTCGCGCTCGAAGCCGCGTATACGATCGCCCCAGAGCTGAAAGTCAGAATGGGACCTTCTGTGGGGTTTGGCCGGCGCATCTTGTGCGAGGGTTTGCTGAACTCGGCGCTGCGTGATTTTGCCACCCGGCTGGAAGCGGAAATGCTCAGGCTGCGCAGCTCCGGCTTACCCGTTTATGAAGAGACCTGGACCGTGGCCGAGGCTCGCGACTACTTCGACGCCCATGGCTTCAAAGACGCTCGCAAGCTGCTCGACACCTGGCGCGACTCGACCGTTCCAGTGGTGAGCTACGGGTCGGTCTACGTGCTCAACATCGCTCCGGTGTTGACGCGTATCGAGCTCCTGGATGGATTCTTCGTACTGTATGACGATAACCTCGTACTGCTCGTCTACGGCAAGCGCTCGGAGCATCCGCCAAAGCCCAGCAAGACCATGCCTCCGAGCGCACTGGCAGCCGTCGGCGAGTTCGAGCACTCCACGCCTCCGGCGTCCACGAGCAGCCTGCTCTTGGGGCAAGCTCACAAGAACCACGCGGTCGAACGCCAAGAACAAGCCTGGCTTCAAGCACTGGGGGTCACCAGCATCGGTGCGTTCAATCACGCCTGCGTGACCGGCAGCGTTCCCGGGTTGATCCGCGTTGCCGAAGGCTTTCAAGAGAAGCGTCTGACGATCATCGCCGACGCGATTCAACGTCGAGCAGACGAAATAGACATCGTGTGCATCGCTGGGCCATCGGCCTCTGGAAAGACCACGTTCATTCGACGGCTGTCGGTTCAGCTTCAGGTCAACGGAATTCGACCGGTGACGTTGGGCCTCGACGACTACTACATCGACCGCGTCAAGACACCTCGCGACCCCAGCGGCGATTACGACTTCGAGAGCCTTCACGCGATCGGGCTCGAGCTGCTCCAAGATCACCTGCGCAGGCTCTTGGCGGGCGAACCCGTCAAGACGGCCCGCTACGACTTCGTCGAGGGAGTGGCCCACCCTGCTGGAGGGCGCGAGCTTCGCCTGGGTTCGAACGACATCTTGCTATTGGAGGGGATTCACGGCCTGAATCCGGCATTATTGTCCAATATTCCTCCGGAACGGGTCTTCCGTATCTTCTGCTGCCCGCTGATGCAGCTTTCGTTCGATCACTTGAGCTCGGTGCACGCTTCCGATGTGAGGCTGATCCGGCGAATCGTGCGCGATCGCCACGGCCGTAGCTACAACGCGGCCGAAACCATAGCGCGCTGGCCCAAGGTTCGCGCCGGGGAACGGCAACATATCTACCCCTATCAGGTCCACGCGGACGCCGTATTCGATTCGTCGTTGATCTACGAGATGAGCGTGCTTCGCGTCTACGCCGAACGCTACCTGCTCGAAATCCCCGATCTGCATCCTTCGTATCAGACCGGGTTCAGGTTGATGCACCTGCTCGACCGCTTTGTCAGCATCTATCCCGACCAGGTTCCCGCCACCTCGATCTTACGCGAGTTCATCGGCGGCAGCGGATTCGAGCCGTAGCCAGCATACCCTCGATGTGTGGAGCCCGGGCCCTGGCGCGACCCCGGTCCGAGGGCTCTCCAGTGCTTGCGGCAGCCCCCACGGAGACGCGAGATGCGAGCCTTGCTCGCGAGCACTTCGTGGTCGCGGTCGCGGCCACGTATTCGTGCATCATCCAAAACCGACTACATCCCGACAAAGCCCGCATACATTGACGGGTTGTATTATTGCGTGGCTCGGCGCAGCGCCTGATCGAGATCCTCGATCAGGTCGTCGGGGTCTTCGATTCCGACGGAAAGACGCACGAGGTTGTTCTGGATTCCGACTGCGAGGCGTTCTTCGGTTCCGAGCTCGTAAAACGACATGAGCGCCGTCTGTTCGATGAGGGATTCGACTCCGCCCATGGAAGGGCCGACAGAGGGTACACGGCAGGCATCGATGAAGCGGGAGCAGGTGTCGAGATCGCCCTTCACCAAAAAGCTCACCATGCCGCCAAAGCCGCTCATTTGGCTGCGCGCAACAGCGTGTCCGGGGTGGCTTGCGAGCCCGGGGTAGTAGACGCGCTCGACGCTCGGGTGTCCTTCGAGAAAACCGGCAATGCGAAGGGCACTGGCGTTCTGGCGCTCGACTCGCAAGGCCAGAGTTTTGGCGCCGCGCAGCAACAAGTAGGCAGCGTGCGGGTCGAGAATGCCTCCAGCCATTCCGCGAAACTCGCGCAGGGCTTCGATCAGTGGCTGCGCCCCGCATACCCCACCCGCTAACAAGTCGTTGTGACCTGCGATGTACTTGGTGCAAGAATGGATTACCAAATCGGCACCTTGCTCGAGCGGCCGTTGGTTGACCGGGGTGGCCAGGGTCGAATCGATCACGAGCTTGAGGCGCCGATGCTTTTGGACGATGTCGGCAAGGCGCGCCACGTCGACCACGTGTAGGTAGGGGTTGGTCGGCGATTCGGTGACGAGCAGGCGTGTCTTGCCGTCGATAATGGCTCGTTCGATGCCGTGATAATCGCTCGGGTCGACGAAGGTGCTTTCCACTCCGTAGCGACCGAGCACGGTCGTGACGAATTGACGGGTGCGCCGATAGCAATCCGAGGTGAGCACGATGTGATCACCCGGTTTGAGCATGGCCCACAACGTGCTGGTGATGGCCGACATGCCGCTGTCGAACAACAAGGCGTCTTCCGCGCCTTCTAGCGCGGCCAGCTTACGTTCGGCCGCGCGAACCGTGGGGTTGCCATAGCGGCCGTATTCCTCGCGCTCGATGCGCCCCTCGAAGTGATCACGGAGCTCTTGAGTGTCATCGAAGCAGTAGGTCGCCGTACACACGATCGGAACCGTGACTGCGTCGTACCCGTGCTTGCGGCGCTCTCCGCCTCGCACTGCCACCGTGTCGAAACGAGCTGGCTGTGTTGGGTTGGCTGATTCAGAGGGCATTGCAGGGCCTTTCTAGCCCACCGCTCTGAGTCGCCGGTGCGGTCTTCGTGCGAGACTGCTGTGGCCCAACGGCTTAGGGTGATACTTGTAGAGCGCGTCACTCAAGGTGGGCGAAATTCCGCGCTTACCAAATTGTGACAACCATATGTCCCGCATCCGGGGCCGTGTCAAGCGCTCGGGTGCGGGAGCAGGGCGCCCCGCATCAGGGCGCCTGTTCGTTTCTTG
>CBFGRJ010000205.1:0-12456 GCA_965651135.1 uncultured Myxococcales bacterium | reverse complement strand
GTCACAGGGGCACCAGGTTGCCGGTCAACATCAAGAGCGACAACACGGTCCAGCAATGGTTGTAGTAGCGGCTACGCGCCAAGAGCTCGCCTCTAGCCAAGAGCGCATAGGCCTCATCGACGAAGTCTTGGTAACGCGGGTCGTGCATGGCCGCTACCGCCGCTCCGCCCACGAACACGGCGGAACCGGGGTTCGGCACCTGGGCCTTGGGATCAGGAGCGGGCGTGCCGTCGAGCAGGTAGCCGTCGGTGATGTGGCTGGGGCCTAGGTTGGCGTAGAAGTCGCTGACCTTGGCCAGGTAACGGAGGGCGCGTGGCTCTGCGTGGTAAGCCCAGTCCTGCCCGAGGCGAAACGGCAGGCGCGCGGAATCGTATTGGTGGTTGGTGAGGGCGCCTGGAAACGCCTCGACCGGGTTGCCGTTGGCATCGCACCAGGCCGGTACCAGTCCGTTGTGCTGATTGCCGCGCTCGGCGGACTGGCACAGCCCGATGATCTGGTACCCACGGTCAATCACGCGAAACCAGCCGTCGTTGCCGGTCGCTTCTGCGAACGCGCGGTATTGGTGTGGTGCGAAGTACGAAGGGTTGAATACGTTCTGACCTCGCCAGTCGTCACCCGGCAAGAGCATGTCGGCGTACTGGTCGTGGTCGACTTCAGTGCGCCAAATGGCGTCGATTAGCTGCTTGGCGTACACTAGGTACTCTTGGGCGAGCGCTCCTTGACCTCCCCAACGGCGATCGGCCATCAACAGAGCCCACGCCATGTCTTCATCGGCGTCCGTAGCGGCGCCTCGCCCTAGAGGAGCGCTGCCGTCGGGCGCGATGTACCAATCCATCAAGCCGCTCTTGTTGAAGAACGCGAGCGCATAGGCAAACAGGCCATCGAACAGCGCCTGGTCGCCCAGCATCACCGCGATCAGCATGCCGTAGGCGATGCCCTCGCTGACCGTGGAATCGGGCACGCCGTCGGGCGTGTCGGGCCGGCGCGTGCGCAAGAATCCGCGGGCACCGGAGCTAGTGACAATCTCGTCGCGCCAACGCCGAACCGCGCGCTCCACGTCTTCTAGCTTGGCATGCCGAGGGTACGTGCAGGCGGGAAAGCGCCGATCGAGGGGAAACGCGTAGCGGCTCATCGCCACCGCTTTCTAGCAAAATGCGGAAGGGCGTCGAACCGCGCCCGGATCCGGCCGCGCTTTCGAGGTCCGCTAAGGCTTCACGCGCGCGCGCTCGCAGGCTAGAGGAGAGCTCATGTACGAGTTGTTCCTGATTCTGCACTTTTTGGGACTGGCGCTCGGAGTCGGGACCAGCTTCGCTTTCATGACGCTGGGGCTCGCCACCAAAGACCTGAACGCAGAAGAGCGGACACGCTTCATGCTGCGCGCGTCCCTGTTGAGCAAAAACGGCTCCATCGGCCTGACCTTGCTCATCGTCAGCGGCATCGGCTTTCTCGTGATGCGCGGCGTGGGCGACGTCATGCGCTGGGGAGGCGGCGCCTTTCACGCCAAGCTTTTGCTGGTGGCGATTCTGGCCGGCTTGATCGGTTACATGCAGGTGCTGCTCAAGCGCGCCAAACAAGCCGGCGGCGGCCCAGCCATGGCCAAGATTCCCAAGGCCAGCCGGTTGGCGCTGCTCCTCAGCGTCGCCATCGTCGTGCTCGCCGTGATCGCGTTCAAGTAGCTGATGGATTGAATCGAGAGCTCACTCGTCAAGCGAGCGCTTGCAGGATGGACGAGAAACCGTCGCGTCCCACTTGCCCACCCTGCGGCGACATCCAGGCTTCGTAGACTTCGCCGCTGGGTGCGCGAAGTTGCACGAACTCGAGCGCCACCAGCGGGTTGTAGGGGTTCTTCGGGGGAGAACCCATGTTCTCACCTGGGTGAGACGCCTCTGCGCTCTGGGCCTTCGTGCCGGGTCCCAGGGCCATGACCTGCTTGAAATTGCCACGCTGACCGAGCTCACTGTATTCGCGCGAGACGAGCACGCGACCGGTCGAGGTCAAGCCAACCTGCACGTTGGGAACGTAGGTCGACACGCCTACGACTGCCGCCGAGGCGCTGTTGAGCGCGGCGCTCGCCATGTGCCCCACGGCGCTCTTCGCCTGCTGGAACTCCACGCCACTCCACGCGCCGACGACTTGCTCGTTGTCCTCTAGGTCGAAGTAGTGCGCATTGAAATCGTGAAAGCGCTGCGCTGCTTCTTCGGGGCTCATATTTTGAACGCGTTTTCTCACGACTTGGGAGTACCCGAGTGCGAGCGCTATCAGGACCAAAGGGATCAAGTAGACGAAGTATTGCATGACAATCGCTCCTCAGCGCTTGGACGCCTGCTTGCTCTTTCTCATGGCGTCGGCCATGGCTTTCGCTCCGGTCAAGTACGGATCGTACTGCATGGGGTTGAAGCGAGCGTTGAAGCAGCTGCGCCCTGAGCGCCTGCCGGTGAACAGGGTTTCTGGGCCCTTGCCTTCTTTCCAGAGCTGGCAATCCTCGGCGCCGAGGTCTTCACAAATTTTTTCTTCGAGGGCTTGGCAATTGTTGCACGACGGCAGCAGCGCCAGAACCAGGCTCGCGATGACGTATCGTCCCACCATTGTTCGATCTCTCCCTGTGTGGATGCCATGACGCTACACGTGGTACACTCCGTTGACAAGCTCCTCAGCACTCCGTTGACAAGCTCCTCACCAAGAGTTCACGTTAACGAACGCGAAACCGAAGCTAGCTTGCGCGGCGTGCATCTCCGATCCGTAAGCGGCCGGCCAGCTATTTACTCGAGCTCGCACCCCACGCAGCCATCGGTAAACCATGCGACAAACCCGTCTCCGAGCACACTTCCGCCTTGCACCACGACGCGCCCCAGGGGCCCGGGATTGTCGATAGCGTACACGCTATCACTCGCGTCGATGTCTTCACCCAATATGAAGGTGCACGCATCGAGGGTCAGCTGGTAGTCCGACTCGGGGGGCTCGGGGATGGCTTCGGTGGCCCAGCGCAAACTCAACGTCGCAAACTCGCGCGCCACTTCTTCGGATTCGGCTTCTTCATCCAGACGCTCCGAGGTCACGATAGTCGAGCGGGTGAAGCGCACATCGCCTGGGAAGGCCAAATGGTTGTGGCGGGAGGTCGGCACACCCACTTGAATCACCGAATCGATCACTTCGACGCGGGAGTTCGGCGCCAAAACGCGAAACGGTGGCTCGGTCATGGAGAGTCGTCGCAGAACGACACGCGAGCCGTCCATCACCTCCATTTCGACGTCACCCGTACTCAAGCGCGCGTCTTCGATTTCTACGTCGATCGTGCGTATCCCTTCATAGCCGGGTGTGCCCCCATCGAGCCAAATGCCGCTGGTGCCCGAAGTCGCGGTGGCATCGAACCCCCGCACCCTGAGCGTGCTGTTGCCTCCGTGAAGACTGAGCGCGTCACGCCAGATATCCTGAGCCTGGATGCGACACAAATGAGCCACCGT
The DNA here is from genome assembly GCA_965651135.1 of uncultured Myxococcales bacterium. Lineage (GTDB taxonomy): Bacteria > Myxococcota_A > Polyangia > Polyangiales > Polyangiaceae > JAICQQ01. The sequence goes on along the minus strand of CBFGRJ010000205.1, from coordinate 8,995 downwards.
GTCCGGACCCACTGCCACGCCATCTCCTGTTCCGGAGCTCACGGCAACGCTCTCGACACTGACGTTCAGACGACTGGGTTCGTCGACCCTGCTCTCGACTGCGATCAGATGGTCGTTCTCGCGCTCGTAGTCTCGGTAAGAACCTTGTGAATCACGCCGCCCGTCGAGGCTCAATCCTTCGATCAGGGTAGGCAACGAATCTTCTGGTGCATCGTGAACGACGCTCAATACCCGGGTTCCGAGCTCGCTGTCAGGGGGGCGAAACCAGTGTGCACCATGAGCCGACAGCGTCGTTCCGGGAGCCATTGCCACGTTGCTTACCTCGTAGTTTCCTGGGCCGAGCACGAGCACTCCTCGACCCGCGGAGGCGGCCGCATCCAGCGCGGCTTGCAGCGCCTCAGTCTGATCGGTCTCGGTATTTGGCACGACACCGTAGTTGGCTGCATCGAGTAGCGCGTCGCGATCATCGTCCTCGATCAACACGGTGGTCGTGGCTGGGCCGTTGAGCGCGGCACCATACAGATCGCTGAGCACGATCTGGAGCCGTTCGTCGGTCTCGGCCAGGTTGTCTTGACCAATCCAGATGGCAATCGTCGCTTCCGCGGAGCCTCGCTCGAATGTGAGGGTGCCCTCCGCTCCCTGGAAGTCTGGAATATGGCAATCTTCCTGCGCTTCGACACCGCGCACCTCGAAGCGAGCGCTGACCAAGTCTGGAACCGGCTCCTCCAAGCGCACCGGCACTTCGACGACGCCCGCACCTTCCAGCACTCGCACCGGCTCTTGCGACAACCTGACCAACGTGGCGGCAAAGACGGGGTCTTCCACGGTGCCACAACCCCACGATCCCAAAAGGCCACCCAGACATAGGCCTCGGGTGAGTCGCAAACCCGAGGCGCGCCACCGTGTCATTGCCCGGAGAGTACTGCGAGACGCTTTTTCAAAGCCACTGCTTCGAAGCCGTCGGGATAGCTCGCGAGGTAGCGCTCGATACTGCGCCGCTCTTCCGCGCTATTGCCCAGCGCGCGCAGTGCACGGATCTTGCCCGCCAAAGCCTCGGGCTGGAGCGGCCCTCCTCGCTTCAGGTAGGCGTTGAACGCATTCAGAGCTCGCGCCGGCGCGTTCTGACGCAGCTCGAGCTTACCCACGGTGACCAACACGGTCGCTGACTCCGGGCTGTTTGGATGCAGCGCTCGCAGCCGCCGATAGGCAGCCAAAGCGCCCGCCGAATCTCCCGCTTTGAGAGCCCGCCGCGCCTCCTCCAAGAGCGCGTGTGCGCTGGGTGTTTCTTGGGGCCGGCCGGGCGCGGCCGCCACGGTCGTTTCGGCAGTCGCATCGACCTGCTCGGTGGCGCCAGCCCGCACTTCCACATCGACGAGCGACTCCGTTCCCCGAGCATCCCGCAGGATGACCCGATGCTGACCGGCGGGGACGAAAGTGCTCACCGGCAACGCAAAAGGTCCTTCGCTGCCAATCATGACCTGAGAGCTATCGCGGGCCCGATCGTGCGCTTCACCACGCGTTCCAATCGACAGCACACCGAGCTCTCCGCGCTGCCACAACTCGCGCGGCGCTACCAGAGCCAAGAACTGAGCCTCGTGATTGCGAGAAATCGCCACACTCTCGGCTGCGCGCGAGCCAGCGATCCGAAGCTCGGAATGTGCCCGGACCAAGGTGCTTGGGCTGCCCTTCTGAGACACTTCGACCTTGCCCTCGAGCACCGTCACGCGTGTGCTCGACGACTCGGCATCTTTGGTCAACGCAAACACGGTACCGCGCGCCACGGCTGTGACTTCGCCGTCGGTGAGCGCAAAGCTGCCTCCGCGCTTCAGCGGCTCTAGTGCGGCCACCACTCGCCCTTTGAGCACCTTGACGCGTACGTCGTGTTCTCGCAACGACTCGAGCACGGCTCCGGAGTGTTGCCCGAGGCAAATGTCGATGCGAGGTTCGACCGTCAGGCAGGCTTGACCTGCTCCCGTTGCGATGTTCTCGCTACCACTCAGGGTTCCACGACCCAGCTGAACCGCTGCACCGTCGACCATGACCTCGCCGCTGGCGAAGACGACCTCGCTGCGCGCCAACATTGCTTCACGCGGCACCGCCTCGCTTCCCGAACCCGCGCTCTGAGTAGCCACCGGCTCATGGCCGGTATCGTACTCGTGCACGAGCAAGGCCGCTCCAGCCGCACAGGCCGCCAGCGCCGTGGCATGCTTCCAGTTCAGGCGCCGCAGCGAGCGAGCGGTTGGCTGAGGCTCGACTTTGCTCGGGCCCTGCTCGGGGGTCACCAAGCGCAGATGCGGAGCACGCCTCCCTTGGAATCGACCCATCACCGCATCGACGAACTGCGGCTCCAAGCTCGCTGACTGATCCTGCCCGGCTTCTCCTTCCAAATATTGTCGCAGCTGCCGAAGCAACTCGAGTTCACGCATGCGATCGAGCTGTTGACTGGCCAGCTTGGTGCGCTCGGCGTCCTCGGCCAAGCTGAGCGACTCACCAGCCGCCCAGCGCGATTGCAGGAGCTCCCACCGGCGATCGTCGCGTGTCATCGTTGTTCCCTCTGCTTCAGATTCCGAGCGTCGCGCGCGATGAGCTTCCTCAGTTGTTTGCGCGCGCTGACCAGGCGATCCTTCACCGTGCCACGCGGCGTATCCGTGAGCTCGGCAATCTCGTCGACGCTGTATTCCAGCGCATGACGCAATACGAAGGCCTCTCGGCGTTGACTGGATAGTTGCGTGAGAAAGGCATCCAGTCCCGGAGCTACTCCGAGCGTAGATGCGAGTGGCGTTCCCCACGGCAGCGCACCTGGTGACAACCAGCGTTCCAACAACTGTGCCCGCGATCGCTCACGCCGGTTCAATCTGAGCGCCGTGCGCGCAGTGATGCGATCGGTCCAGCGCTCCAAGCTCGCTTCGACCCGGAAACCCGACGCCGACTTCAAGATCTCGATCAGCGCCAGCTGTGCGGCGTCGTCTGCATCGGCGTGAGATCGACACAAAAGCCGACACAAGCGCCGCACCCGTGGCCCGAGCCGCTCGACGAGCTGCCGTTGCGCTACCTCGTCGTTGGCGGCGACCGCGCCCATGAGCGCGAGGTCCGAGCTGGGGGGCGAGAGTGCCATTGACCTAGCGTTTAATATGGCCGCGAGACGAGCTTCGGGGTCGGAACGAAGATCGCTTGGCACGTCACTGCTCATTTAGTGAGCAGCTGACGGACATGGGACGACAACAGCCACGCTAGGGCAGGCGGAGCTCGAGCGCCAGCTCCGCCACCAGCAGCCAAGGCCAAAGCTCGGCAATTACTTCGTTATTTGGGGTGACCACGTACTTTACCCGGCGCGGCAGGTAGCCCGCACCCCCATACAAGGACACGCCGACATACTGGCCGGGAACGTAGCGGCACAGAGCTCCGGCGAGCGCGCCGTAGCGGCTCACCACCGCCTCTTCGAGTGCTGTGACCCCAGCAGCGCCCGCGACGCTGCGGCGTTCGTTCAATTCCACGACGAGCCGGGCCTCGGGCACGAGCTCGAGGGGTTCAACATCGAAGTGAGGGCCGACCGCCAAGCCGAACATAGTGCGGGTGCTGCGAAACTCACCCAGCTCGGACTGGAACACCGCCTCTCTAAAGCGAACCGCCGAAAGGCGGGCTGCGAGGTGAGAGACCCAGATCACCCCCAACGTCGCACCCAAGCCCCAAGTCATCTTCTCCGCCGGAGCGAATGACGCCAAGGCGCCGATCACGCCGGCGTCGATGGTCCACGTCTTGGGCCGAGCAGCTTCTGGGAGCGCCGCCGGTGTCTCGGGGGATTGCCCACGGTCGGGAGCGGGCTGAACCTGGGCTTCTTGCGCCTCCGGCGGCGCGTCGCCGTGCAGCTCGCTGTCGCGGAGCACCTCTTCCACGGATTGAGATGCCACCTCGAGCCCGTCCTGCAGTGCCGCCACCGCGGAGACGACGATGCTGGCCACTGCCTCCAACGCGGCCGCATCTTCGGCCATGCCCCCGGGCAAGCGTCGTTTGATGGCTCGCTTGCGCGCGGCATCGACGATGGTGACTTGCCAATGGTTGGGTTGCCGTGTGTCCAGCACAGCGATGACGATTGTGCTGGGATCACGTTGGGACTGCTCCACCCACACGGCTACTGGACCACCGCCACTTTCGATGACGAGCTCGACCTCGGCGCCTTCGAGCTCTGCGTCAATCAGCGCACGCAACGCCGAAAGACGGGCTTGAGTCAGACCGCCAAGCGCGAGCAAACGAACAGTCGAGCGCGTGGCGATGCCGGGCGTTTCGCTGGTTTGGACCTCCTGTGCTTGCAGCGGCAACGCCCAGCTCAGCAAAAACCAGTACAAAGCGCCGCTTCGTCGCGATGAACGCCAGCGCCTTGGCCAAGCAAGCACCCGCCGGAGTTTCGTCGGCGCACGGCTCAATGGCAACAGAAGAAAATCGCGAGAGCTGGAATCAGTTCGCCCGTACGCTGGTCAGCTTGTGCGTGCGCTCGAAGCCAGTATGCACGTCGCGAATCGTCAGCTCGACGATACCATTCCGATCGACCTTGTAACGCTCTTCGACTTCGCAGAATGGTCGCTCGGCGCGCAAGACACCCAGCTCGTGAAGGTTGCACGCGCTACGCAAGCTGGGATCGAAGGGGAACAGCACGTCCGAGAACGAAGTAATATCACCGCTGGGCGTCCCTTGGGCGTCGAGCCATCCGCACTCGACGTACCGGTAATGGCCCAGATTATGAGCGGGGGCATAGCGCCTTCGCACCTCGTGATACGAGGCGTCTCTGGGCAGCTCGATGGAGTCGTCGAAGATCACGTCGAACTCGACGCGCTCACCCGCCAACGATTCGCGGAACACTCCGAACTGACGAGAAAAACGCTCCGTTACCTGGAAGCCCGCGTCCTTGTCCAGAGCAATGGCCAGACCGATCGCGATTGCGGACGCCGGGTAGTGCGAGCGATGCGCACGGCGGCCGTACAGCTCGCGCAACCGCCGGCTCACGAATGGCAACGAGCTCGCGCCACCCACCACGTATACACCAGCCAAATCTTCAGTGGGTTCGCGGCCCGTTTCTTCGGCCCACTCGCGCTCCAGTTGGGCAAGCACCTCTACGGTGCGCTCCACCAAGGGCCGGCACGCCTGCCGGTATGCTTCAGCGGGCACGATACACACCTTTTCCGGATCGATGCCCAGCTCCGCGCATTGTTCGGGCGTCAGCTGCTCGCCCACCTCGACCAGAATGCGGCGCGTATTTGCGTGAATCTTTTCTTTCTGTTCGCGACAGTGAATCAGCAGTCGGTGGCGAACCCCCAAGGGCAAATCGGAGCTTTTGAGCTCGAGTTGCCTGAGCACCAGCTCGAGCAGGGCTTGGTCGAAATCGTCTCCGCCCAAGCGGGAGATGCCGCGGCTCTTCAGCACGTCGTGCCGGCGGTCGCTCATCAACACCAACGTGCTGTCAAAGGTTCCTCCCCCCAGATCGTAGACCAGCACATTTTCGCGACGCGAGGTAATCGTGGAACGGTAGCGGTGTGCGTACTCGATACCGGCCGCCGAAGGTTCGTTGAGCATAGCGAGAACGTTGAAGCCCGCGTGCCTGAACGCCTCGAGCGTGATGAGTCGCGCGGCGCTATGCGCGTTCGCCGGAACGGCCAGGGCCACCGGCAAGTCCTCGAGTCGGACGCCCCTGGGTAGGCTCGAGCGCGTTTCGAGATCGCGCTTGAGCTGTCGCAGAAAGGCCGAGATGAGCTCGACCACCCGTAGCCGCTGCGCGCCGAGGTCGATGGCCCTGTCGAAGCCGCCGTCGACGCTATGCAGCAAGCGCTTGAACGAGGGATACAGCTCCCAGCCCGGCTCTTGCTGCATCGCCAGCGCCTCGAAACCGAAGCGAAGCTGCTCGCCTTTGAATGCACACACGCTCGGATAATGGTCGTAGGAAACACCATCATGACCAGCGAACTGGACGACCGGGTAGTTGCCGCGATCCGCAACGGCCACCGCGCTACGCGTCGTCCCGAAGTCGATTCCTAGGTGCATAATCCCTCTTGCTGATGCCTCGTTGAGCCGGCTCGCGGCGGAATTATTACACAAAAGCCGGTGCACCTCGCAAGCTAGCGGCGCTGCACCTCCCTTGGCAGGTTCAGTCCGCACTCAGCAGCCTCAGACGCTCGGTCATCGCGTCTAGAGGCTGGGCAAAACGCACGGTCACTTCGTAAGCCCACCAAGCCGGGCGATCGCTGGACCCGGCGTTGATCTTGAGGACCTTGGCCAGGGTCGTCTGCCCCTTGGTTTCTTCTTCGAAATGCAACGTCAACCGGATCCACTCGCCGACCCCCACCCTGTGCCGAGTCCAGAGGATGGCGGTATTGCGACTGAGCTTGGCAATCAGGGCAATGTGGTCGATGTCGCGTCGCCCGTTGATCGCAGCCGGAACGGACGATGGAATGCGTTGTGCAAACGAGTCATTGGTCGACGGATACGCGCTGATGCTGCGCATCGGCTTGGACTCATCCGATGTGTGCATTCGACAATAGCCCGAAAGACCCGAAGTCAGCCTGGCCAGGTCAGCCGCGAACGCGCGCACCGATGCTTCGCGCTCGCTGCGATCGCGCTTGGTTCCCCTCTGAAACCAGACATCGAATCCGGCTGGCACGTCCGCGAAACTCGAGGGCAAGCCTTTTAGTCTCCGGTTGAGCGAAGGAACGATTGCTTTGGCATTCGTGTCGCTGAATGGCAAGCAGCCCGTGAGGCATTCGCAAATGACGACGGCAAAGGCCCAGACATCGGTGCGCGCATCGACGCGTTCGCCGAGCAGCTGCTCCGGGCTCATGTATTGAAGGGTACCGACTGGATTGCCGGGCTGGGTCAAGTCCAGCGTGATACCGTGACGGCCGCTCACGATCTTGGCGAGCCCGAAGTCCAGCAATTTGACCGTCAGATTCGCCTCGTCGCTGGCCAGGAAAATATTGGCGGGCTTCAGATCTCGATGCACGATGCCTTGCTCGTGGGCGCGAGCTAGAGCATTAGCTATTTGTAATGCAATCGTGGTCGTTTCTTGAATGGTCAGGCTACCCTCCCGCTGCAGCCTATCCGCCAACGTTTCCCCCTCGAGGAGTTCCATGACGATGTAGGGGTCGCCTTGATCGATGCCGTAGTCGAACACCTGCACGACGTTTGGACCCCTGAGCGCCGCCGCGGCGCGCGCTTCTCGGCGAAAACGACGACGAGCGTGCTCCGTAGCGGCCCGCGGCGCATTGATGAACTTGATGGCTACCCTGGAACTCAGTTCGATGTGTTCAGCCACCCAAACGGAGCCCATCCCGCCGCGACCGAGCAGGTACAGCAACCGATACTTCCCGTCTACTACTCGGCCAAGGGCAGTCATTCGTCGAGTACAATCCAGACGCGGTGCATGCCAGAGGTGCTCTTAGCACGCCTCACGGCGTCGACGAAGGCCGCCCCCATATACTCACATTGGCGTACCTCTACACGTGCTCGCGCCCGACGCGCGGGAGCATGTTTTAGAGTCCCCCCGACACGTCCAAGAAGGTGCCAGTCACATAGCTGGCTTCGGGACCGAGCAGCCACAGCACGGCTCGAGCCACCTCCAGAGCGTTGCCCGCGCGACCGAGCGGCGCCCGCGAGCCGAGGCGAACGGCTCGCTCGGGCATGCCGCTGTCCGCGTGAATCTCTGTATCGATGAGGCCGGGGCGGACGGCGTTGACTCGAACGGCTTCGCGAGCGAGCTCCCGTGCGAGCCCGAGAGTCAAGCTGTCGAGCGCACCCTTGGTGGCGGCGTAGTCGACGTATTCGTTGGGCGAACCAAGGCGCGACGCCATGGATGACACATTGACGAGCGCCCCACCGCGGCCACCTCGCGACGTGGACAACCGGCGTGCCGTCTCCCGCGCGACCAACAGCGCACCGTACACGTTGATCTCGAGCAAACGGCGAAAGCGCGCCGCATCGCACTCCGCCAACGGCGACAGCGGCGCCACGACACCTGCATTGTTGACCACGTGCGTGACGGGCCCGAGCTCGGCTCGCGCTCGGTCGAACAAATCAATGACCTCCGACTCTTTGGAAACATCCGCCCGGATGGCGACGGCGCGGGCTCCGAGCCGTTCCAAACGACCCACCACGGACCGGGCGGCTGACTCGTGCTGGTGGTAGTTCACCGCCACGCTATAGCCCCGCTCACCCGCCAGCTCCGCCACGGCCCTGCCGATGCCGCGGCTGGCGCCGGTCACCAACAAAACAGCTGGGGCCGTGGCCATACGAGGCCAATAGCGCCAGCGCTGACCCGGGTCAATACCCATCGGACTCATGCCGCTCCTTTGCTGGCCTATGATGATAGTGTTAACGCACGCGTGCGCGTTGGCCAGGCGCAGCTCAGGGGAGGCCTATCTCGCTGGGACGAGTCGAACCTCGCCACCAGTTCGATGCATTTTTCTCGATTTTGAGCTTGTGGACAGAAATCGTTGGGGGCAACGGCCGCAGGAGCTTTATCCTTGCCCACGCGCTTTGATCGATCCATTGCCAAAACGGACATCCAAAGGAGAGTACGCACGGTACTAGGGATCCGCGCTCGTTGCCCAGCCGGGGCTGACCTACGCCATGCTCGCCATTCCCGTTCTGCTCGGCATCACGCGACTCTCCAGCGTGGCTATCGATCTCCCCGACGGCACGCCACCGGAGACGGTCAACCGCGTCGTCGAGAGCTGCAACCAAGCGCTGGGTAGTCCACGCTGTCATGCGGCGTCGCCAGGGCAACCCAGCACCACGCTTTTGGCCGTGGTGAGCTGGGAAGGGGCCGATCTGAAGATCACGTTATACAGGGAAAGTGACGGAGAAGAAGTCGATCGGCGACACGTCGCGTTCTCGGAAGCCGACGCGCCCAGTGATCGCTACATCGCCGCAGGCCTGCTCGTTGCTGCGCTCACCGCGGCTCACGGCAACGAACAGACAGAAAGCCCTCCCCCGGAAGCGCCGCCCGCCCCCA
>CBFGRJ010000204.1:0-12558 GCA_965651135.1 uncultured Myxococcales bacterium | reverse complement strand
TTCTCCCTGATTGATTCGGCCCAACCCAATCCGGCGCATCGGGCACGGGCGTCGATAGAAGAGCGACTCGGTCTGGAGCTTCTGGTCACCCAGAATGTCGACGGACTGCACCAAAAGGCCGGCAGCCGAGCGGTGCTCGACCTTCACGGCCGACTCGATCTAGTCGAATGTCTGAGCTGTCGCAATGAGCTGCCCCGCAACGAGTTCCAGCAGCGCTTGGCTTCGCTGAATCCCCGCTTCGGCTACGAGCAGTTTCGCACCGCCCCCGACGGCGATGCCGATCTGGTCGGAGTAGACTACGACCAATTCTTGGTGCCGCCGTGCCATCGATGCGGCGGCGTGCTCAAACCCGGAGTCGTCTTTTTCGGCGAGTCGGTGCCCAGAGCCCGTGTCGAGCGCGCCATGCAGGCCCTCGAGGTCTGCGATGCGCTGTTGGTGGTCGGCTCTTCTTTGATGGTGTTTTCTGGCTATCGTTTCGTCCGTGCCGCCATCGAGCGTCACATCCCCGTTTACATCGTCAATCGAGGCAAGACGCGAGCCGATGCGCACGCCTCGCTCAAAATCGAAGCTCCCGTGAGCGAAGTCTTACCGCAAATAGCGCAAGCTCTCCCAAGCTCACGATAGCGCCCCGCACGGGAGTGGCTGATGCCGAGCGGGTTTTCAAGCGAACCGCAAAACCGTAAAACACGCAAAAAAAACACGACGTTTCAGGGAGGAATATCCGCCCCAATCGCGGGCTGGTTGGGTACAGAAAATTCTTTATTCCTCATTCAGGAGCGGTCTGGCGATGGGGGCCACGGTGGCGTGGGTGGCGCGCAGATAGTCGCGGGGAGTCAGCCAGATCTGGAGGCCTCGCTGGCCCGCGGAGACGGAAATGAGCTCACAGGCTTCTGCCCTGCTGTCCACGAAGACTGGGTAGGGCTTTTTGCAGGCCAGGGCGGTGACGCCTCCTCGAATGTAGCCGGTGAGGCGTTGCAGCTCGTCGACTCTGACCGGGGTGACCGACTTGCGGCGCGCTGCGCGGGCACTGGCTTTCAGGTCGAGCTCGCAATCGCCGGGTAGTACAGCTAGCAGAATCGAGCCATCGTCGCTTCGCAGGCAGAGTGTCTTGAACACCTGAGCCAGAGGCAGGCCCACTTTGCGCGCTACGGTGGCCGCAGAAAGGTCGCTTTCATCGACCTCGTAGCTCTTGAGCTCGTAGGGAATGCCGAGCTTGTCGAGCTCGCGGCAGGCGTTTGTCTTCTTCGTCTCGGCGCGGGCCATGACTCAAGGGACAAAGCAGCGATCGGCGATGGTGTCAAGCCCGCGCTCCCTGCGAGGGGGCAGCGAAGCACTCAAGGCGAAGCGGGCAGAAAGAATGAGCAGGGCGAGGGTAGCCGGAAGGTGATATGTTACCGATTGGGTCATGAACGGTCGCCAAAGGGAATCGCTGCTGGCGCGCTGGGTTGGGGCGGGGCTCATTCCGGCGGAGACGGCGGAGCGCATTCGTGCGTGGGAGGCGGAGCAACCCGGTACGCAGGGGCGAAATTGGCCGGCTGTGTTGGCGCTGGCGTTTGGTGCGATCTTGCTCGCCGCCGGTATTTTGTTGTTCGTGGCCGCGCACTGGGACGAGCTGTCGCCTTGGTGGCGCTTCGCGGTGGTGAGCGCGGCAGTGGCGGCTTTGCATGGGGCGGCGGCGGCGGCGTTCGAACGCGCGCCGCTGTTCTCGACCGCATTGCATGCGACGGCAACGGTGAGCTTGGGTGGCGGGATCGCGCTGGTGGCCCAGGTGTTTCATCTTCAGGTGCATTGGCCGAGTGGGGTGCTCTTGTGGGCGATGGGCGCTGCGCTCGGATTTGCGCTATTGCGCGATTGGCCGCACGCCACGCTAGTGGCCGTGCTGACGCCGGCATGGATGGTCAGCGAGTGGCTCGCCCAGGCCGAATACGGTTGGGCGCGAGACCGCGTGATTAGCCAAGGGCTACTGCTGCTCGCGTTCGTATACATGGCGGCGCAAGTTCGCGGAGCGCAAAGCACCGCCGAGGCTCACTCCCGCAAAGCGTTGTCGATTCTTGGCACTGTCGCCATCGTGCCGATGGTGGCGTACGTCGTTCAGGCCTTGGAGCAGCCGAGGCGCCCGCATCAACCGTTGGCGCCGCACGGCGAATGGGTAGTAAAAGCCGCTCCAGACGGGTGGAGTGTGCTGGCGCTCGCGATGGCGCTGGGTTTGGTCCTGCTGATCGGGGTAGCCTTGCGGCGGCGCGCATGGGTGTTTCATCTCATTGCGGCGCTCTGGGTCGCGGGTTTCAATGCCTTCGATACCTCGCAGAAGTACCCCTTCTTGGGTGCGCTGTTCTGGTGTGTGCTGGGCGCTGCGTTGCTGCTGGCGTTCGGTGTCCGTGACCGCCGGCGGCATATAGAAAAGGCGGGATTGTTCGGGTCGGCCGCAGGCCTGTTGTCGCTCTTGATCTGGGCGCACGACGAACGAGACCTTTGGGTTTATGTGGCGTGCATTTGCCTTTCGCTGATTCTTGTCGCGTGGGGAGTCAAAGGACAGCGACGCGACGCCATCAACGTTGCCGTACTGGGCTTCGGAACGACCGTGATGTTCTTTTATTTCTCGAACGTGATGGACAAGCTGGGCCGCTCCGCGAGCTTGATTGGCCTAGGGGTTCTGTTCCTCGCTGGAGGTTGGGTGCTCGAACGCACGCGCCGGCGCCTGTTGGCGGAGAGTGGAGCCTCGGCATCATGAAGCTTTCGCCGCTCCAGCGTTCGCTCTTGCTAGGGTTGGGGCAGCTCGCGCTGCTCGGATCGCTTGGGGCAAAGCTCGGCTGGGATCGACAGACGCTGCCGCGCGTGTGGACCAAAACCGTGTCGGTCGATCCGTCGCTCCCCATCCGCGGCCGCTACGTCGAGCTGCACCTCCAGGCGCGCGTTCGCGAGAATGGAACCGAAGGCCCCGTGGTGCTGCGAGTCGAGGGTCAAGAGCTCGTCGCCGCGGTCGATCCACTCGCGGGCAGAGCGCCCGGGGCATCGCAGGTCTATGCTTGGGGCCTGTCGGGACAGGCTGCGACGCTCTCACCATCGGTGGCGTTCTTTATTCCCGAGCAGGCGCCCGATCCGACTCGACGCCGCCCCGGTGACGAGCTCTGGGCCGAAGTGACGGTCCCCCCACGCGGCCTGCCGAGGCCGATTCGCCTCGGGATCAAGCGCGGTGACGGGCCGATTCAGCCTCTCTGACCGAGGAGCGTCGTTGCTGTGCACGCCCCGTGAGCAATACTTGTCGGTGTGAAATGGGCGCTGCGGCAGTGGGTATCGATGCGTCGCCCAGTCGTTCGAGCGGGCGTGGTGCTCGCTGTGTGCGGCAGTTGCGCTGGGCGACCGGGCTCGTCGGCGCCCGCGACCCGCGACGCCATTCCCAAGCCGGCCGGTGCTGCAAGGTCGGAGAGCAGAGCGCCCGAGCCTCGGTCAACTGAAGAGAGCTTTCCTCGCGCGTACGAGCCCACCTGGCCGAATCGGACCTACGGCAGCGATGCGGTGTTGGCCCCGCTCCCCGCCTCGTGTGGGCGCGTGGCGAGGCGACCTCGCGTGGCGTGCTCGGCAGGCGATCAGCCGCTGCGAGCGTTGGCGGAGACGCTCCGCGCGCAGCCAGACGTGCAGCGCGACGAGCGACTCTGGGCGCTCGAGGCGTGCGACCAGTTCCCCGCCGGCTTCATCCGCCAAGTGCGCGCAGAGCTGTTCATCGCTTGCGCTCCTACCATCGCCGATCTCGGAGCCGCTGAGAGCTCGAAGCTCCCTGCAGAGGCGCGTGCCACGCTGCATGCTTTTGTGTTCGCGAATCGGCTCGAGCGTTTCGGAGCTAGTGCCGCGCAACCTCTGGTAGACGAGGTCACGCCGAAGGTGGCGGATGACTATGTGGCCCGCTATCTCGCGCCTTGGTTGAACGAGCGCGTGGCATGGCTAAAGCTCCAAGAGGCCGTGCCCGCTCATTTTGCCCAGGGCAGCTACGCGCGCGCGGTGGCGCTGTTCGCTCTGGCAGAGGCTTGGGCCAAGCTCAAAAGTGCCAGTGCCGTGCGGCCGCCCAAGCTCGGCGGTGAGCTCACGCGTGACTACGAACGGCGCAAGGAGTTCTACGGCAAAGTCGACGAAGCCACGCGCGAGCTGAAGGCGGCAGGCAGGGAGGTGTCGCGCCAAGCGCTCGATGCGGTCGCCTGGCAGGGCATGACTTTACCGCATTTCGGTCGGGTGTGGCTCGGGGCGGCCCACTCTTCAGCAGCCGGCACGACGCGGTCGACCCCGCTGTTTCGCCTGCTGCTGCCCCGTCTGGAGCTCGCTGAAAACGTCACGCCTTTGCAGCAAGTCGTGGAGTCGCTGCCCCCTTACTATGCGGTCGAGCTCGTCTCGGCGGATGACTTGGCGGACCGAGCGACGTTGGCCTCGCTGTTGGTGCAGGGGCTCGCACCCAAAACGAGGCAATCCTTGATGGCTACGGCGAAACCCGATCAGCTCTGGGCACTGGCTCAGCTGCGCGTGCGGCTCGGCATTCTCACCCACCAGCGTCAGCAGTTCGAATGGGCCGCCGAGCACCTCCGGCGGCTGGATGACCAGCGCGAGAGCGAGCTTCTCATGGCATTGGCGGACACGTTGCGTCACGCCCAACTCCAAGCAGCAGCTGGGGACGAGCACCCGCCATCCGCGTTCTCTCGCGCTACCCTGGCGCCCCTGGTCAACGTGGCCGAGCACGGCGCGACGGCCCTGAACCGCGCGCTTGCCCGAGCAAACGTAGGTGAACTGGCCTGGTGGGGAGCGGCGCCCGTGTCGCAGCTCGAGCAGGGGTACAAAGATCTGAGCGATGCCTACAGCCAGCTCGAGGGCACTCCCTTGGCCAGCTGCGTCGCCGAAAGCATGGCCGACAAGGCCGAAGCGAGGCCCTTCAGCAGAGCCTGGCCCTGTGATTCGTATCGCCCAGAAAATCCACGGAAGCCCGAGCGACTCTACTTCGGAGCCTGCGGTTCTTTGGGCTGGCAGCAGCAGCGTCGGCTCGAAACGCCGGTCACGCTCGACGAACTGTGTGAGCGTTGAGCACCGTTCGACTCAAATCTCACCGATGACTTCAACCTCGTCGAGATCGGGTACGTGGCGCATCGCGATCGCTTGTACTGTTTCGCGAACGACTTCGGGCTTTTGCTTGGGTTTTCCCTCGAGCGTCACGCGAACACGCTTCTTGCCGTTGGACCAAACGATATTCACGGCACTCTTGATACCCAGCTCTCGATAGAGGTCATCGCTGATCTGGCCGATGCTTTTGAACGAGCGCGCGAGACCGCATGCGGAAACCCCCATCGAGAGCAGCGCGCCGATCGCCAAACGCCGGTTCAATAAAGTCGCCTGGTGCTTCATGGTGCTACCTTCCTGCAGAGAATCGACGGTTGTGTGGTTGGACTCGAGGTTCAGACAAAGGCGTTGCGCCTCGAGCGAACCCACTGGTCGGCGGCGTCGCGCCTGGGTTGCTCACATTCTTCGGAGCCGCACTCAGGCGCCTGAAGCGCGAGAGCTACTGCTGCGGGAAGCTCCCCGTCGGTGGCGGTTGGGCCGGCGGCGGGGTGGTTGATGCGGGCGGACTTGGCGCGGGAGCCGGCTCTGGCTGTACTGGAGCAGGCGGGACAGAGATTGGTGTGGTCGTAGCTGGCCCGGTCGGAGCTGGCTCGGAAGGCGCCGGCTCGGAAGGCGACGAGACCGGTGCGGTGGGCGCGGGGAGGGGAGCGGGTGCGGTGGGCGCCATAGCGGGAGCAGGCGGCGGCAAGTCGCTGGGCCTGGGCGCAGGAGGCGGCAGTTGGTCGAGCCTGGGCGGCGGCGCGGTGAGTGAATCGAGGCGGATGCTGACCTGGTGCACGACGCGTTCGCACTTGTCGCGCGTGTCGACCACGATGTCACTCGAGACGGATTGGTAGCCGGGTTTGGTGACGTGAAGCCGCCAGCGACCCTCGGTGAGCGGGGCGTAGAAGCACGAGGTGAACGGCACCACGTCGTCACCCTGCACGGCGGAGACTTCGGCGTCGCAGGCGCGATTGCCCGTGGTGCCGTCCATGACCAGTACGTCGACGTAGCCGTAGCATTGTGAGGTGGCGATGGCGGCTCCTAGGGCTACGGCGCCCACGCCTGCGCCAGCCGCCGCGGCACAGCCCGTGAGACCGATCGCGCTCGCCGCCAGTAGTGCCCCTAGCGCCCGCCCTCGCCTGGAGGGACTTGCGCGACCTGTCAGCCGTCGCTCCCGCTGATGCCTCATCGATATTCGCTCGAGCGTAGCACGCGCACTACCATGCTCAATGCATTCATAGCGGTTTCGTTGCGGGAGGGCAGCCAACCAAGTTGTTGCCTACTCGGTTGAGGCTTGGCGATCGGGGCGGTGGAAATGATCGACCAAGACCTGAGCCACGGCGCAGGTCAGGCGTTTGCCGGTAGGGATGTGTAGAAACTCGTTGGGGCCATGTGCGTTGGAGCCTGGGCCCAAAACTCCTGTGATGAAGAATTGCGCCTTGGGAAACTTCTCTCCCAGCATGGCCATGAACGGGATGGATCCGCCTTCACCCATGTGCACGGCTGGACGGTCGAAGTAGGCGCGCGAGGCCGCATCGATGGACTGCTCGAGCCATGGCGCCAAGGCTGGGGCATTCCAACCGCTGGCGGCGCCGGCATCGCTCACGGTCACCGTGCAGCCATTGGGTGGATCGCGCGTCAAGGCGCTCGTGATCGCAGCCAGAGCTCGTTGGGCGTCTACCGTGGGTGGGGTGCGGAACGAGAGTGCGAGGGCCGTATACGGCCGCAGGACGTTGCCGGCGTCGGCCACCGGCGGGAGCCCCTGCGCACCGGTGACAGACAGGGTGGGGCGCCAGGTTCTGGCCAGAATCAGCTCGGCTGGGTCGCTGCTCTGCGGCCGGGTGCGGCCGTGAAGGGGAAACTTCTCGAACACTTTCGACCCCAGCTCGCGCGCGGCGATCGACGCCTGTTGGCGGCGCTGCTCGGGGATCTGTGTATTCAGAGCGTCGAGCAGGATGGCTCCGGTCTTTTCGTCTTCGACGCGAGACAGTAATTGGCGCGCCAAACGAAACGACGAGGGGACGATTCCGCTGGCGTCGCCGGAGTGCACGCCTTCGTTCAGCACGTCGACGCGCAGCGTGCAATGAATGATGCCCCTGAGCGAGGTCGTGCTCCAGAGTTGATCATAGTTCCCGCAACCCGAATCCAAGCACACCACCAAGCTGGGAGAGCCGATGCGGCTTGCGAGGGCATCGATGTAGAACGGCAAGTCGAAGCTTCCGCTTTCTTCACAGGTCTCGATGAGCACGACCACTCGGCGATGCTTTCCGCCGAAGCGGTGCACGGCCTCGAGCGCCGTGAGCGAGGCGAAGACCGCGTAGCCGTCGTCCGCGCCGCCTCGACCGTAGAGCTTGTCACCATCTAGCACCGGGGTGAACGGCCCGAGCCCCGAGCGCCAGCCGGACATTTCCGGCTGCTTGTCGAGGTGGCCGTACATCAGCACGGCATCGCTGCCTTCGCCGGGTAGCTCGAGCAACAGCACCGGTGTTCTGCCCGGCGGCTGGTGAACCTCGACCTTGAGGCCCTCGACAGTACGGCTTTCACACCAGGTGCGAGCCAACTTCACCGCAGCGGCGATGTGCCCGTGCGCCTCCCAATCCGCATCGAAGTGCGGTGACTTGGCCGGCAGGCGAATGTAATCGACGAGCGCCGGCACGATGCTCTTGTCCCAGGTATCGGCAACGAAGGCGCTGACCTCGTGACTGTCGAGTTGCATGCGGCGCAGGGTAGCACGACACCCAAAATGCAGCGCGGCCGAGCACCACTTTCAGTGGGCTCGGCCGCACGTTCACAAGCGCCTGGCCAACTACCAGACGTACATGCCGACTTCGAACGTCACCGGAGCGGAAGCGTAATTGAAGGTCGGCGGACTGTCCTCGTCTTCCCAGAACTTGGTGGCGATCTGGAGCGCTAGCTTGCGCACTCCGGAGCTGTCGAAGTCATCGCCGCCAGCGTCAGCGGGCAACGACAGGGTGGACCAGGCTGGGTCATCCGCCCAGAGCTCGGTGTTGTGGCGCTCCGCGGGGCACGCGCTGTCACCAGACCAGCAGGTGCCGAGATACGTCCAGTCTGAACCATCACCGAAGTCGTTGAGGCCCAGATCGATGTCGTAGCCGTTGTTGTCCACTTGCGGTGAGGTCATCCGGATGCTGGCGACCACGGTCCGACCCGACAAATCGCGCAGCGCCGACTCTTCGACGACGTTCTCGAGGATGACCTTGTGGCTGGCAGTATTCGCGGCCTCTGGCCAGGTGACGCTCACTTCCATCACAGCGCAGGACCAGCCGAGAGTTCCGGTGTCGACGCAGTCGGTGCAATCGGTGCTGCTAGCCTGAATGCCCCAGTCGTTGACCTCGCTCGGGTCGACGAAGACGTAGCCCATGTCTGCTGCTGCGGGCGCACCGCCCTCACCGGCTCCGCCACCCTCGCCGGCTCCGCCCGTGGTGGCTCCGCCTTCATCCATGCAAGCGCCGCCCGAACCTCCAGCGCCCGTCGTGGATGTGGTGCTGGGGCTAGTGGTCGTCGAAGTTCCGGCACCGGTTGCGGTCTGCGTTTGCGACGTGGTGGTTGGGCTCGTCGTGTTGGTGTTCGTGCTGGTACTCGGCGTACCAGTAACGTTTGCGTGGTCGTCGTCGTCCTTCTTGTCCGATCCGCAGCCGACTGCGATGGCTCCCGCAGTGAGCAGTGTCAATCCAAAGAGTCGAAACTTCGCCCCGTTCATGGGTTGCTCCTTCTAAGAAAAACCTCTTAAGACAAACCTCTCGAGAGGTGGAGAGGCCCTGCTCTCTCCAGGTCCGTCAGTTTTGCGTGTCTCGATGGTTTCGGCTAGCCCGAAATTCATTCATTGCCTTTCTTTTTATCTTTTCCTTTGTCGACTCAGCGCGTCGCTTCGTCTGATTTTTTGCCACGCTATTTTCTGTCTATGACATCGATGTCGTGTTTGCATATCGCGCCCCGCTTGGCTGCCCGTGCTTCATTTTGTGCTGTTCGTCGGACCCAGTGTGTGTTGCCCCCCAGTGTTCCCGCACCGCGCCCCGTTACTGCGCGCCGGCATGAAATACGAAACGACGAAGCCGGGCATACACTCGAACGTCGCAGCAAAGTGGTTGGTAAGTGCTTGGAATTACTATCGGTTGCGCCATTACGTAAGCCGGGGGTCGGGGGTAGATGAAGCACGGCTGCACCGCTAGTTCGCTTTTGTTAGCTTCGCGCCAATGACCGTGATCGATTCGCGACAGAAGCTTTTCGTGGTGCTCGCTGCCATTTTCACGACCTGCCTGGTCGTGGGCGACATCATCGGTGGCAAGCTGATCCAAACGGCTCTGTTCGGTCAAACCATCACGCTGACCGTGGGGATGATTCCGTTCCCAGTGACGTTCCTGCTGACCGACTTGCTGAACGAGTTCTACGGCAAGCGGGCCGCGCGCTTCGTCACCTGGGTGGGCTTTTCGATGGCGCTGCTCGCCTACGCCTTCATCTACATCGCCGCGGCTATTCCTATAGCCGAGATGGCACGTTCGCCCAGCTGGAATGGGGTCACCGACGACGCTTTCAACAACGTATTCATGGGATCGATGCGCATGATCATCGCATCGCTCACGGCCTACCTGGTGGCGCAGTTCACCGATATCGGCGTCTTCCACATGCTTCGCCGCTTGACGCGCGGGCGCCTGCTATGGCTGAGGGCCACGGGGTCGACCGTCATTTCGCAGGCCATAGACACCGTTACCATATCGTTAGTGGCCTGGTATGGTCTGATGAGCGCGAGCGACATCGCCAACATCATGGTGTCGTCGTACGGGCTCAAGTTCTTGATCGCCGTGGGGCTGACGCCGGTGATCTACGCCGGTCACGCGCTCTTGCACCGGTTGATGGATCTGAAGCCCGTGCCCCCCGAGCCCGAGACCATCAGGTGACGCGCCGCGCGAATGCCTCAGGGCGAGACAATCGTGACCCGACATATCGCAGAAACATTGGCCGCGGGCCCGCTCGGGCCTGGCGCAGGTGCTGGCGGGCTTGCTAATCTACGCCCGCGCAAGCAACCTTGATTGCATCCCACGAAGAGAATAAAGAGCAGCCATGTCCAAAATGAAACTTAAGCCAGGCGTCATCACAGGTTCGGATTTGGAGGAGCTTTTCGACTACATGAAAAGGGTCGAATGCGCCCTGCCGGCCGTCAACGTGATCGGTTCGCACAGTGCCAACGCCGCGCTCGAAGCGGCCCGTCGTGCCGAGTGTCCCATCATCATTCAGCTGTCCAACGGCGGCGCACAGTTTTTCGCGGGTAAGTTTCTGGACAATTCGAAGCAGCAGGCATCCATCGTCGGAGGCATTGCTGGAGCGCTGCACGTGCGCACGGTCGCTGAAGCGTACGGCGTGCCGGTCATTCTGCACACCGATCACGCGGCCAAGAGCCTCTTGCCCTGGATCGACGGCCTGCTCGACGCCGGTGAAAAGTATTTCGAAAGGCACAAGCAGCCCTTGTTCAGCTCCCACATGCTCGACCTTTCGGAAGAGCCCCTGAACGAGAACCTGGAAATCTGCCGCAAGACCCTGCAGCGCATGAGTCAGATCAACATGACGCTGGAAATCGAGCTCGGCGTCACCGGTGGTGAAGAAGACGGTGTAGACAACACCAACATCGACAACTCCAAGCTCTATACCCAGCCGTCAGAAGTGCTCGCGGCTTACGATGCCCTCAACGCCGTGGGCTCGTTCACCGTGGCTGCCTCGTTCGGCAACACTCACGGCGTGTACAAGCCCGGCAACGTCAAGCTCACGCCCATCATCCTCAAGAACTCGCAGGAGTACATCAAGAAGGAGCGCAACACGGGCGACAAGCCGGTGCACTTCGTGTTCCACGGCGGCTCGGGTTCGTCCCAACAAGAAATTCGCGAGGCTGTCTCCTACGGCGTCATCAAGATGAACATCGATACCGACACCCAGTGGGCTTTCTGCAAGCCCATCAAGCAGTATATGGATGAGAAAGACGCCTACTTGAAGTCCCAGCTCGGCAACCCCGAAGGACCCGACAAGCCCAACAAGAAGTACATCGATCCCCGCGGCTGGCTGCACCTCGGTGAAAAGGGCATGGCCGCCCGCTTGGTGGACGCCTTCGCCGACCTGAACGCCGTCGGCAAGTTCACGCTCTGAGCCGAACCAAGGCCGCCTCGCTGGCTTGAATCCTCGCCTGCGAGGCGGCTGTACCGCTCCTGGCAGGTGCCGAGCGGCTCACACGGGTTGACCGACTCGCATCAGCTTTCCATTCGCGCGTAGCTGTCGCAGTTCCTCGATCACCGTGCGCCAAAAACGGCGGTCTGCTTTGCGCAGCGGCGCCGCCTTCGCGTCGAAAAAGTCCACGACGTTGTCCTCCACTTCGACCGGCAGCTCATCGTCACGCAAGATGCACTCGGCAGCTCGTCTCAACACATCCTCGTTGATTTCGGGAACGACTCCTGGATACTCGCGGACCAGCCGCTCGAACTCGGCAAGACTGAACATGTTGGCGATGGCCCAGCTGCGGTCCTCACCTGTCGTGGCTTCGCCCCGATGCTCCAGAAAAGTCAGCGCTAGGCGACTGATGACGGGGTAATCGCGCGGCCGTTGGGTCTTTTTCAGCTCTACCAAATCGACGATGCTCACCGTGTTCAACGGGCCCCATTGGGTTTCGAACACCGACTGTCGTTGCCATGCCTCCCGGAACGGGCCCACCCGTGGCGGACACGCCATGACGTCGAGATACAGAACGCCACCTGCTTGGTCGGGTACGGTGAAGTGAAAGCCGTGATGTCGCTCGGCGAAGTGGACATTCAGCGGGGGTGTCAATTTGTAGTAGCTGGCTCCACTGGCGTGTAGCGCCCGTGTCATGCGCTCGAGGTTCTTGCTCTCCGGATCGATCCACAGATCCACATCTTCGGAGAACGTGGCGGCACCATAGAGAATCGTCGCCTGTCCGCTGATCAATAGCCAGCGAACTTCATGCTCCTCAAGGTGCCGGAAAAAGCTTGCGATCATGCGCATCCTCGGGGTTCACCAGGCGTGCGCGCAGCTTCCAGGCCCGGGAAAGCCGCTCTTTGGGGGATAAGCGGCGCCACTCGATCGCTTTGTACGGAGACAGTGCAGACTCTGAATCGACCAGCTCGCTGGTTGGCTCGTCCGAGTCGACTACCGTGGGCGCCTCTTTCATGTGGCGTGACGGTAGCACGCTCCTAAGAAGGGGACCAGAGTGCGCATCGTTCCGTTGGAGTTCCGACAAACCCCGTGGTGTGGGGGAACGGAGGGGCTTCGCCAACACCTGCCTTCGCTGCTATGCTCCCGGTACGGATGGGAGCTCTGGGATGGTCGTTCACAAAGCGTGGGTAGCGAATCTTACCTCGGCGCTGGCGCTCGCCAGTGGGGTGTTGGTCAGCGGCGAAGCGTTCGCCTCGACGGATGGCGAGGAGCATGGCGGCGGCGACGGGCAGGACGAATCACGCGAACCCG
>CBFGRJ010000203.1:0-12620 GCA_965651135.1 uncultured Myxococcales bacterium | reverse complement strand
CACTCTGCGGGGTTCGGGGAATTTCCCGGCGTAAAACTTCGGCTCGCTACCAGCTTCGGCTGGTTTCGACGATTTATCGCCAATCGAATCAATTCCAACTTGGAGAGCGCCAGGTTGCGCTCTATGACACCGCCTCGATGAAGCTCCGGGTTCTAATAGTACTTGTTTCCTGCGTACTTAGCGTAATTACCGGCCTGGTGCTGGCGCGCGGCGGCTCTGCCACCGAAAAAAGCGAGGACGATACCGTCGTGATCGGGCTATCGCTCGATACGCTGAAAGAAGCGCGGTGGCAGACCGATCGTGACTTGTTCGTCAAGCGCGCCGGTGAGCTGGGCGCCAAGGTATTGGTCCAATCCGCCAACAGCGACGATGCCCGGCAGGTCAGTGATGTCGAGAAACTGATCACCAACCAGGTCGATGTCTTGGTCGTCGTGCCGCACGATGGCACGGCCATGGCCAAGGCCGTGCGCATGGCCCACGACGCCGGCGTTCCCGTGATTGCCTACGACCGCATCATTCGCGACAGCGATCTGGACCTATACGTCAGCTTCGACAACGTGCGCGTGGGACGGATGCAAGCCCAGTATCTCGTGGACCACCTGCCCACGCCGGGTAAGGGACGCATCATCCGCATTTACGGTTCCAAGACGGACAACAACGCCAAGCTGTTCAAGCAGGGGCAAGACGAAGTGCTCGAGCCCTACATCAAGCGCGGCGACATCGAAGTCATTTTCGAAGACTGGGCAGAAGACTGGAAGCAGGAGAACGCCAAGAAGATCGTGAATGCGGCCATCACGAAATATCAGGACAATTTCGATGCCATCTTGGCGAGCAACGACGGCACCGCGGGAGGCGCCATTCAAGCCCTGCTCGAAGAAGGCTACGCCGGCAAGAAGCTGGTGACCGGGCAGGACGCGGAGCTGGTCGCCTGTCAGCGCATCGTCCAGGGCACCCAGTCGATGACCATTTACAAGCCGCTCAAGACGCTCGCCACCAAGGGAGCGGAGCTGGCAGTGAAGCTGGCGAAGGGCCAGCCGGTAGTGGCCACGCAGACCGTCAACAACGGTAAAATCGACGTACCGGCGGCTCTCAACGACGTGATCACGGTCACCCGCGAAAACATCGACAAAACCGTGATAGCCGACGGCTTTCACTCTCGAGAAGACGTGTATCGCGGCACTGCGGCGAAGTAACCCCCCTCCCCCACGTCTCGTCCGAACATGGCCGCTACCGAGCACCGAACCGAGCTAGCGAGCGAGTACGCGCTCGAGGCGCTGAATATCTGTAAGCAGTTCCCGGGCGTGCGGGCGCTCGATGGCGTGAGCTTCAATCTCAAGCCTGCTGAAGTGGTGGCCATTTGCGGGGAGAATGGCGCGGGCAAGTCGACGCTGATCAAGGTGCTTTCCGGCATTATTCCTCACGGGGCATTCGAGGGCGAAGTGCGGGTGGGCGGTTCGAAGCAGCGCATGACTTCGCTCAAAGACGCCGAAGCCGCCGGTATCGCCGTGATCTACCAAGAGCTGGCGTTGGTCTGGGACATGACCGTGGCCGAGAACCTGGTGCTCGGGCAAGAACCCATTCGCCGAGGGCGCATCGATTGGGATCGCGTGTACGCCTATGCGCGGGACCTGCTCCGAGAGCTCGAGGTCGACATCGACCCGGCTGCGAAGGTCGGCGATTTGGGCGTAGGGCGGCAGCAGCTCGTCGAGATCGCCAAAGCAGTGGGCAAGCGTTCGAAGATCTTGATCCTCGATGAGCCGACCGCAGCCCTCACGGAACAAGAAGTGCTGGTGTTGCTGCGCATCGTACGCCAGCTGCGCGAGAGCGGCGTGAGCGCCATCTACATTTCTCACAAGTTGGACGAGGTGTTCGACATCGCCGATCGCATCTTGGTGCTGCGCGACGGAAGGAGCGTGGCGAGCCTGGTCACCAAAGAGACGACGCAGGGCGAGGTGATCCGGCACATGGTTGGACGCGAGATCGAAGATCTGTTCCCGCGGCGCATCAGCGAACCAGGACCTGTAAAGCTCGCCGTCAAGGGACTCAGCGTCGAGCACGAGGGCAAACCTTTGCTGAAGAACATCGAGCTGTCGGTGCGAGCGGGCGAAGTCGTCGGCATCGGCGGCCTGATGGGCGCCGGGCGCAGCGAGCTCTTGCTGCACCTGTTTGGTGCGCTCGGTAAGCGCACGGCAGGCAGCGTGGAGCTCGACGGTAAACCGCTCACCCACGAAAAACCGCACGAGCTGATCGGGCGCGGGCTCGTGCTGGTGGGCGAAGACCGTAAGCGCTACGGCCTGCTCCTCGAACAGACCATCGGCTTCAACCTGTCGCTGTCGTCGCTGGGCGCGCTCAGCCGCCACTCGCTGGTCGACCACGACGCAGAATTCAAGAAAAATCGCGATTTTTTTCGCGCCCTCCGCGTCAAGGCCACGGGTCTCGAAACGGTGGTGGGCACCCTGTCGGGTGGCAACCAGCAGAAGGTCGTGCTCGGCAAAGCGCTGATGACCAACCCGAGCGTCGTGATGCTCGACGAACCCACGCGCGGCATCGACGTAGGCGCCAAGCTCGAGGTCTACGAGCTCGTGAATCGCCTGACCGAAGAGGGCAAAGCGGTGATCTTGGTCTCGAGCGAGCTACCCGAGCTCATGGGCATGAGCGACCGTATCGTCATGCTGTGTGAAGGCACGGTCGGTGGCGTGTTCGATCGAGAAAGCGCGACCCAAGAGCGCCTGCTGGCCGCCGCTATGGGCAAGGAGATGAAGGAGTGACGGAAACGAAAGAAGCCAGCGTGAGCGCCGGCCAAAGCAAGTTGACCCTGCGCGATTTCTCGATGGCGATCGCGCTGGTGTTGATCTGGATATTCTTCGCCGCTCAGCAACCCGCATTTTTGTCTTCACGCAATCTGTCACTCTTGATGATCGAGCTGAGCGTGACCGCCATCTTGGCGCTTGGCATGCTGCTGGTGTTGTTGCCCGGTCACTTGGACCTCTCGGCTGGCAGCGGCGTAGGTCTGACCGGCGCGATTGCCGCGGTGCTGGTGTTCAATCTCGGGTGGCCTTCGGTGGCGGCAATGCTGGCCGCGTTTGCGGTGGCACTCGTGATCTGGACGCTGATGGGGTTGCTCATTACCAAGCAGAAAATCCCTGCTTTCATCATTACGTTGGGCGGCCTGTTAGTGTTCCGCGGCGCCCATTGGCTCATCATCCAGAGCCAAACCGTTCCGGTCGTGGAGGGCGGCTCCACCAATTTGTATTCGTTGCTCACGACCTATTATCTGCCGGATTGGGCTGGCTACACGCTGGCGGGCCTGGTGGCGGCGGCGCTCGTTGCGACGAAGCTTCGTGCCCGTGCGCGGCGCCAGCGCT
This sequence comes from uncultured Myxococcales bacterium, assembly GCA_965651135.1. Taxonomy (GTDB): domain Bacteria; phylum Myxococcota_A; class Polyangia; order Polyangiales; family Polyangiaceae; genus JAICQQ01. The sequence continues at coordinate 9,255 of CBFGRJ010000203.1, read as the reverse complement.
ACGGCTTCGCAGTCGAAGACAACGAGCTGGTCTTCCTGAAGCTGTTTTTGACGGCACAGGTCCTATTTTTAGGGGTGGTAATCACCAATCAGTATCAAGGCTTGCCACTGGCAGCGCTGATCTTGGGCCTGGTCACGGTGGGCGTGCACATCTTGTGTCAGCACACCACGTTCGGGCGCTACTTGTACGCCATCGGCGGCAACGAAGAAGCGGCGATCATTTCCGGCGTGCCCGTTCAACGCATCGTGATCGGCGCATTCGCGATCATGGGTCTCGTCGTTGCGCTTTCTGGACTGATGCAGACCGCGTACGCCGGCGCATCGACCACCACGGTCGGTAACCTGATGGAGCTCGACGCCATCGCCGCTTGCGTGATCGGAGGCACCAGCTTGAAAGGGGGTCGCGGCACGGTGTTGGGGGTAGTGTTCGGCTCGCTGATCATGGCGAGCTTGCTGAACGGCATGACCCTGATGGCGGTTTCTCCGGAGATCAAAATGATCGCTCGCGGCACCGTCTTGGCCTTGGCCGTTTGGCTCGACGTTCGACTCAGCAGCAAATAGCCCAGGCGTGCCGTCTCGTGGCACACTCGGGATGGTGACATGCCGAAATCAGGGCGCGTGAGCGCAGGTCTACTGATGTACAGGGGCGATGTCGCTCGGCTCGAGGTGTTCCTCGCTCACCCCGGCGGGCCATTCTTTCGAAAGAAAGACCTCGGCGCCTGGACCATTCCCAAAGGACTCGCCGAACCGAACGAAGATCTCGAAGAAGCGGCCAAGCGAGAGTTCGCCGAAGAGATCGGGCTGCCGGTCGAAGGGGAGCTGATCGAGCTGGGCCACATCGTGCAAAAAGGCGGCAAGCGCGTGTACGCCTGGGCGTTCTCAGGCGACGCTCCGCCGGATTTCGTACCGACGAGCAATTCGTTCGAGCTCGAGTGGCCTCCGCGCTCCGGCAAGCGCCGCTCGTTTCCCGAAGTGGACCAGGCTCGCTTCTTCACACTCGACGAGGCTCGCCAGAAACTGAACCCCGCCCAAGTCCCCTTTCTGGACCGCCTGCTCAGCCGGCTTGGACCAACGGCACGCTGATCAAAGCTTGCGATGAGCTAGACTCGGCAGCCCACGCCGAATCTCGAGCAGCCGCTTGCGGTCGATGCGCGCCAGAGCGAGCCCCACACCGTCCGACGCTTCGACCACCACGGTTCCCCAGGGATCGACGACGAGCGAATGCCCGTACGTGGTTCGACCCTGGGGATGACGCCCGAATTGATTCGCCGCCAGTAGCCAACACTGGCTTTCGATAGCCCGCGCGCGCAACAGCACGTGCCAGTGATCTTTACCGGTGTGCAGGGTGAAGGCGGCAGGCACGACCAAAATCTCGGCTCCACGCTGGCAGAGGGCGCGATAGAGCTCCGGAAAGCGCAGGTCGTAGCAGATGCTCAAGCCCACGGTAAACCCTTCGACCTGAACGACCGCCGGTTCTTCGCCTGCACCGGTGGCTTCGGATTCGCGCATGGAGGTGCCATCGGCCAGGTCGACGTCGAACAGGTGGATCTTGCGATACCGCGCCACCAGTTCGCCCTGGGGATCGAATACCGCCAGAGTATTGTATGGACGTAGCTCGTTCGGGCTCGTTTCGGGAAATCCTCCACCGATGAGCGTGATGCGACACTCGCGAGCGAGCGTCGACAGTGCGCTGCGAATGGGCCCGGCAGGTCCGTCCAGAGGCTCTGCCACGTCTCGTCGCGCAGTGTCTGCGCTGAAGAAAGCGAAGTTCTCCGGAAGTAGTACCAGGCGGGCTCCTCGCTCCGCGGCCTCTCGCACCAGTTTGCCGACGACACTCAGGTTCTGCGCCAGGTCGTCCTGGCTGTTCAGCTGAACCACCGCGACATCCAATGTGTCTGCCATAGCCCAAAAGCGTTGCCGTGGCGGGCGATGGAGTCAAGCCCCATGCCCACTCTGGCGCATGGCTCAGCCGCGTGGCTCAGCCGTGCGAATGCTCCACCCTCACGATTCCCAGCACGCGAGGTCGCTCGCCCCCTTTGAAGTGCACCTGCATGATGGGCTTTTCTTCACTGCGGCGCCTGACCCTGAGGCGATAGATGCGGTACTCATCGTCATCGTGAATCGGTAAGCACACACGACCGTTGCTCGGATTGACCAACGTGTCGAAGCGCACCTGGTTCTTGTCGTCCAATGCTTCCACCAATCCGCTCGTCACCAGGCCGTAGTACACGCTCAGGTCGGTGGCGCACAGATTTTGGCGATCGATCTCGAAGTGATCGAGGGGGGACACCGCCTCGAAGTACGTCTCTCCGATGATGCGGCGCCGCTCGTAGAGTGTGTCCGTCAGGTAACGCTCCGCGCTTTCGTGCTCCAATTGCCCGGTCGTGACCAGGGCTCGTAGCAACGGCTTCGAAAAGCGCATCACGAGCTTGGCGGCCCAGTACTTGTCACGAATATCTGCCTCATCGAAGGGCCAATACGGGGACATGGGGCGCCACGCCTCGGGATCGAAATGGTTCGCCGAAAAGATGCCGATAGACGGCCAGCGTGTCTCCTTCAGGTGTTCCCACGGACGCACCCAGATGCCGAACGAAAGGGCGGCTAGCGGCTGATTCTCGTAATCGATCCAATGTTCGTATCCGGTTTCGTTGCGTTCCGCCTCGGCAGATTGCCCAGCAAACGCCTCACCGAAGTCCAGCAGGTAATGCTCGAGAAAACGTTTGCCATCGCGCTCGACGTAGGTGTCGAGGGTGTTGTCTTGCTTGATGTCGCTATGATTCAACCATGCGGAGAACACGCGTAGCCCGCGAAGCTCGCGTCGGTGCTCGTGTGGAATGCGGTCGTTGGGATCATCCTCGCGTACGCCCTCCTTGGCCCACCCCCCCTTCGGAATACCGGCGATGAATTCGCTAGCCGTGGCGCGATAGCGATTGTCGGCATAGCGTGGCGCCGAATCGAGGGTACGCTCCAAGTCCGCATCGGTCATGGGCAGCTTGCGACCCATTTGATCCTTGATGGTCGCCCCCTCGCCTACGAACACGTCTCGGCGCGAGAAGGTGAAAATGGTGTCGTTGGGCACGTTGTAGCCGAGCGTCCAGAAAATGCGATTGACGATGGTATTCGTCGCCGTCTGCATGCCGGGATTTTCCTTCGTGTCGAACTTGATCACGAAGCGCCGTCCATCGGCGTCCTTGGCCAGCATTCCGGGGTTTGCGCCCCCGGGCTTGCCGCCGACCAGCTCGAGCGGAAGCCTGGGCGGTCCTGCCTGGGAGGCCGCCACTGCAGCTTCTTCCTCCGAGACGTGTCGTACGCCGATCCGATTGGTGAACCAGGACGAGTCGGGCACTTCGTCCAGCGCATTGACGTTCCAGGCAGGCTCGCGATCCCTGAGCTCGAGCAAACGAGTCGTGCGGCGCAGCGCGAAGGCGTCAACCAAGGTGGTGTAGCGATAGAACTCCAGCTCTTCCGGCTCGGCGATATCGCGCCGATCGTCGACCTGCCACGCGATGGGTTGGTCTTTGAAAGTCCCTGACGAGAAACAGGCCGGTACGAACCAGAGCGACCCGAGCGCGAGCCAAACCTGGTGCGAGCTGAGAAGCGCACGCATCACGCGGCCGAGCGTAGCGAGTGCTCACGCGCTCAGCAAGGGCTCGACGATCGCCGTGGGAGCTTCGGAATGGCGGTGAATACCGAGGGGCTCGTCGCCCAGGTGCCCCTGCCACCAAGCGCTGGCGCGAGCATTGTCCCAGGCGCGCGGCAACGGCACCCGCTCGAGGGCCTGCGCCAGGGAATAGGCATCGCTCGGGCGGTCATCGGGATCTTTGGCCAAACACTGGAGCACGAGCTCGTCGAGCTCCACCGGAATCGGCTGATCCGCCTTTTGCGAAGGTGGAACCGGCGGCTCGGTGACGTGCGCGACGGCCATGGACATGGCCGAACCCGCCTCGAAGATATTCTGCCCGGTCAGCAGAAAATACGCGACACAGCCGAGCGAGTAGAGATCGGCGCGGCCATCCACCTCTCTGGACCCTGTCACGGTTTCGGGCGCCAGGTAGGCCGGTGTCCCGAGTATCTTTCCCTCGCCCGTGTGGATGATGCTGGTGGCGAGCTCCATCGGCGCATTGATGCGCACCAAGCCAAAGTCGACCACTTTGACGAAGTCGTGCTGGCGACCCCTTCTACATACCAGAATGTTGGCCGGCTTGATGTCGCGATGCACCAAACCACGTGCGTGCGCATCGTCGAGCGAATCGAGCACCTGCAATAGGATGAAGATGACCCGTTCAGGCGGCATGGGGCCGAACTCTTTGACCAGGCTTTCCAGGTCTTGCCCGTTGAGCAGCTCCATCACGTAGTAGAGCGAGCCGTCTTGAGCGACTCCAAAGTCATAGAGCTCCACGGTGTGCGGGGATTCGAGCTCGGCGGTGGCCTGCGCCTCTCGCTCGAAGCGCGTCAATATCAAAGCTGAATCGCCCTTGCTCAATGCATCTTGCCGGATGAGTTTGATGGCCGCTGGGCGGCGCAGCAGCCGATGACGAGCGCGCCACACTTCACCCATGCCACCGCCACCGAGCTTCGAGGTGAGCTCGTACGCACCCATGCGACGCGCACTCCGAACCTGACCCGCCAGGTGCGCCATGACTTTGCTGGGCACCACTGCCAAACCTGCGAAGACGAAGTTGGCAGCCAGCGTCACGAGGGTTTCGCCGGGCAACTGTGCTGGACGTGCGGACATCCAGTAGAACGAGAGCACCGCCAGCGGCGCCACGGCGGCCGATAGCATCCCGGCAATCAGCGTTTTCTTCGCGTCGCGCGGAACGAACAAAGGAAACATCAGAATCAGTATGGCCACGATGGAAATCCCACCCATGGCTTGCGCTTGCTCGGCGTATGCCGCCACGAAGCACGTGACGACTTGATACAACAGCGCCCAATCGAGAAGCTTGCCGGCGTCGGTCTTGCCGCGCTTGATGACCCAAAGAAAGGCACCGGTCATGACGAGACCCAAGCCATGCTCGATCATGCCCAGCACGGCGCAGTCCGCGGACCAACCGAACGAACGCGGCCCCAGCCAGTTCAACCCGATGGCCAGCGCGTGCAAGACGAGAAAGATCTTGAGCAAGACGTAGAGGCGCAGCACCGCAGCGCAACGCAGATCGTCGGGCATACTCGAGTCGCTCGTGATCGACACTCGTTCGCGCGCACCCGATTCGTGGACTATTGACGCCGCCATGTTGCACCAAACCCAATGCTGGGAACCAAATGCTAAGACTGCCGAGCTGGACTGCCAGGTGGGTAGTCTGCGCTAGCGTAACAGACAGCGTGGGTCGCGCAGCGCCACGCCCGAGAACTCAACGCTTCTTCATACACGATACACGCTCCGCGCGACTCGCGTGCGCCGCTGCAGCCAAGCTAAAAGCCCATCGAGCCCGTCGGCCATTTGGCCAACGGGCTCTGTCTGAAATTCATGCGGCTTGGCGTGGCCCGCGGCAGTCGACTATTGAAAGCGGACGATGACACAGGCGCGAGCCGGCACACCCGAACAGACCTCGGTTGGAGCCGCCATGGTCACCGCGATGCTGATGATCGTTCAGCAGATCGGTGCCAAGACCGCGCGTGACACGTTCTACCTGTCCAATCACCCGGCTTCGGAACTGCCTCAGGTGATGATTGGAGCAGCGCTCTTGTCGCTCGTGGGAGCAGTCTCGTTCTCGGCCCTGCTGAAGCGAGTGGGCCCCGCCAAGGCGGTGCCCGCCACCTATATGCTTCACGGCTGCTTGTTTTTGGCCGAGTGGTGGTTTCTCCCCAAGGCGCCCGCCTTGGTATCCATCCTTTTGTATTTGCACATGGGAGCACTCGCGCCCGTCGTCATCAGCGGGTTTTGGTCCCTGGTCAACGAGCAGTTCGACCCACATACCGCTAGAAAGGTCGTGAGTCGGATCGCAGCCGCCGCCGCTTTCGGCGGAGTGCTCGGGGGACTGCTCTCCGAGCGCGTGATCGCTCACCTGGACCTTCGCTCGATTTTGCCAATCCTTTCGCTCGTCACTTTCGTCACGGCCCTGCTGTCGAAACGCATGAGCCACGGCCCGCTCGGCGTATCGAGTATCCAATCCATCCGCCCCAAGCCAGGTCTCGGTGCCACGAAATACCTGCGCGACCTGGCAGGCATGGTGCTGGTGACCTCGACTGCCGCCGGCCTGCTCGACTACGTGCTCAAGGCGGAGGCCGCAGCCACGTTACCCAATCCCGAAGCGCTGGGCTCCTTCTTCGCGTTGTTTCACGCGGGACTCAGCGTGCTGGTATTCGTCGTACAAAGCTCGTTCAGCGGCAAGTCGCTCCAAAGGCTGGGACTAGGCGGTACGATTGCCTTGCTTCCGGCCGCGGTGCTGCTTGGTGGCGTGCTCAGTGTGGCGGTGACCCGCTTGTGGACGGTGGCACTCGTGAATGGCCTCGAAAATACCCTGCGCAACTCCCTGTTCCGCTCCGGCTACGAGCTGCTCTACACGCCGGTCGACAAATCGCAAAAGCGCAGTGTGAAGACAATTATCGACGTGGCATTCGATCGTCTGGGCGATATTGCCGCGGCGGCGCTCGCGCTCTTGGCGCTCTGGCTGCTGCCGAGCGATTCCAATCAACTGGCCTTGGGGTTTGGCCTCGGCGTCGCGGCGCTGGGGCTCTTGCTCGCGCTCAGGCTGCATCGCGGCTACGTCGACGAGCTCGCCAACCGGCTGCGCTCGGGATCGCTCACCGCGGACGACGTCAGTAGTCTGGATGCCACCACGCAACGCACGCTGAGCGACACGACCCTGGCCATGGATCGAGAGCAGCTGCTCGCGGAAATTCGCGCGTTACAAGCCCAGCGCACGCGAACAGGAAGCGACGAACAGTCACCCGAAGCAGAAGACTCTGCCCAATGGGCGACCTTCGAGCATAAAAAGCTGCTCGACCAGGCGCGCACTTTGCTCGTGGGAGACGTACAAGAGGTACGCCGCTTTCTCGAAGCGGAGCGGCGCAATGACTCCTTCGAGCCGGCCCTGATTCCATTCGTGATTCGCTTGCTCGGTAGGCGCCACCTGGCTCGTGTTTCGCTGGCCGTGCTGCAAAAGCATGGTCGTGGCCACGAGGGTGTGCTCGTCGACGCTCTACTCGACGACCGCCACCCCGAGATTGTGCGGCGTCGCATCCCTAGAATCTTGCGGACCTTCGGCAACCAGCGCGCCGCCGATGGGCTCGTGCTCGGTCTGTCCTTGCCTGACTTCAGCCTGAGGTATCATTGCGCCCAGGCGCTGCTTCGGCTCGTCTCCGTGCATGCCGAGCTCGCACCCAACGCGGAGCACATTTTTGCCCTGGTCAGCAGGGAGGCCGACGTAGAGCCGGAGGACTGGAAGCGCAGTCTCAGCCTACAGGAGCTCCGAAGCCTATCGAGCGTGCCCCCGGAGCGCGAAAGCAGGCCGGCGGCAAAACTGGAATACGTCTTCATGCTGCTCAGCACCGTTCTGCCGGCAGAACCCCTCGAGCTGTGTCTACGGGCGATCGCCAGCAACGACCGGGCGCTCCGGGGGACCGCTCTGGAGTACCTGGAGAACGTGCTCCCCAGCCGCGTTTACGCTGCGCTTGCCAAGCACCTGCTCTTGGGGCTGCCGCTACGAAGGGAGAGGCGTGAGCGAAAGCCCGATCAGATCGTGCAAGACTTGCACCAGTCGATGAGCCTGCATCGTTCCAAGGTCGGCCTGTCCGAGAAGAACGAAGCGTGAATCAATCTGACCTCGCCGAGGTGCCGCGGGGCTGATACAAGCGGCGAGTGCCCCAAGACGACGCCCCTGAGGCTAGCGAGCCGACCCCCAGCGCGACTGCCAAAACCCCTATCGAACGGGCACTCGGGCTGATCACGGACGTTCGCCCCGGCGAAGCGCCAACGGCGCTGCTGCTGACACTGAATGTCTTCATCCTGCTGACCGCGTACTACGTGATCAAACCGGTTCGCGAAGGCCTGATTTTGGAAATGAAATCAGGAGCCGAATACAAAAGCTTCATGAGCGGGGGGATCGCCATCGCGCTGGTGTTCCTGGTGCCGGCCTATGCGCGCTTTGCGGCACGCGTCCCGCGCAATCGCCTGGTGGTGGGCATCACGCTGTTCTTCGTGTCCCACCTGGTCTTTTTCTATCTCGCTAGCCTGGTGGATTCGCTACGCGCCAACCTCGGGCTTTTCTTCTATGTGTGGGTCGGGGTGTTCAACATGATGGTGGTGGCGCAGTTCTGGGCATTCGCCAACGATGTCTATGACGAAGAGAGGGGTACGCGGCTTTTCCCCCTCGTCGGCATCGGCGCTTCGGTGGGAGCCGCCCTCGGCGCTCAGTTCACCTCGCTACTGGCGGAACCGGTCGGGCGCTATCAGCTGCTGTTGATTAGCGCGGGGTTGCTCACCGTTTGCGCATACTTGTTTCACGTGGTGCACCACCGGGAGACCAAAAGCCGTGCATCGCACCCCACGCCCTCGAGCCCGTCGAAAAAGCCGGAACCGCGAGGGCTGAGGGGGCTCGGTTTCGATCTGGTGTTCAAGCACCGCTACCTGCGCCTGCTCGCGATGTTTTCGTTGATTTTTACGCTGGTCAATACGAACGGCGAGTACATGCTCAGCAAGCTGTTCAAGGACGTTGCCCGCGATGCCGTAGCCGCCGGCGTCCTAGCCGAGCAAGACGTCGGAGACTACCTGACCGCGGCCTATGGCCGGTTCTACTTCTACGTCAACGTGTTGGGAGTGTTGCTGCAAGCGTTCGCTGTCTCGCGTGTGGTCAGATACGGCGGGCTGAAGCTGGCGTTTTTGGTGCTACCCTCCATCGTACTGCTCGGCTCCGTGGCGTTCATCGTCGTGCCGATATTGGCCGTGCTCAGAGTGACGAAGATCGCCGAAAACGCGACGGACTATTCGCTCAACAATACCGTCCGCAACATGTTGTGGCTGCCCACGACCCGCGACATGAAGTACCAGGCAAAACAGGCGGTCGACACCTTCTTCGTACGCATGGGTGATGTTGCATCGACTGCCGTGGTTGCGGTGTTCGGCGTAGCGCTCGGCCTCGGCCTGAGAGCCTTTGCGGCCATCAATGTCGTGATCGTGCTCAGCTGGCTGATCCTCGCCATCGCCATCATTCGGGAGAATCGGCGCTTGAGCGCCACACGCGAACAACTTGCGTCCGGTAGCCAAGGCCGCTAAGCGTGCGGCGGTACTTGCGGAAGGAACCGGCAGCAGACCTTG
>CBFGRJ010000202.1:0-12781 GCA_965651135.1 uncultured Myxococcales bacterium | reverse complement strand
TGGCGGGTTTGGGTTGGGTGCTGGCCTGGTTCTGCCGCTCTCGGGTGTCTTGTTCCGCGCAGAGGCCAGCGCTAGGTTTGCAAACCCAGCGACAAACCTAGGGCAATCCCATGAAGCTCGAGAACCACGCGATCATCGTCACCGGGGGAGCCAGCGGCATCGGTTACCATGCGGCTCGTGCGCTCGCCGCGGAGGGCGCGAACTTGATCATTGCCGATTTCAATGTCGACGGCGCGACGAAGGTCGCGGCGGAGCTCGCGCAGCAAGGCATCAAGGCCCTCCCGTTCAAGGTCGATGTGTCGAAGAGCGCCGAAGTCGAGGCGATGGTGGACTTCGCGGTGGAGAAGCTCGGGACGCTGAACGGGATCTTCAACAACGCCGGCATCGGCCTGGTGAAGCCGTTTCTCGAGATGGACCCGGCGAGCTACCACAAGGTCATCGAGGTCAATCAGCACAGCGTCTACTACGGTATGTACTACGCGGCGAAGCGCATGGTCGCTCTGGGCGCCAAGGGCACCTTCGTGAACACCTCGTCGATCTACGGGACGACGGCGGCGATGGGCAGTTTCAACTACAACGCTGCCAAGGCGGCGGTCATCATGATGACGCGCTCGGCCGCTCTCGAGCTTGCGCCTCACGGCATACGCGTGGTCGCCGTGGCGCCTGGCTTCATCGACACGCCAATTCTCGGCAATGACGCCGCTGCGAAGGCGGCGCTGGCGAAGCAGCACCTTCATGGCAAGCTCATTAAGCCCGAGCAGGTGGCGAGCGTGGTGGCCTTTCTTTTCACCGACGCGGCGTCGGCCATCAATGGGTCGACCATTCCGGTCGAAGATGGCTTTCAGGTTTTCAAGAACAGCTGAACGGCTGAAAGAAACGCATGAACGCTGAATCCGAACCCAAGCTCAAGGTGCTCGTCTTCGGTGCCTCGCTCCGCGAGGGTTCTCTGAATCGAAAACTCGCGGCGCTCGCTGCCCGCATCGCCGAGCAGAGCGGCGCACTGGTCGATCATGCGTCGCTGCGGGAGTTCGACGTTCCCTCTTACGACGCAGACGTAGAGAGCGCCCAGGGCATCCCCAAGGGCGCGGTGGAGTTCAGGCGCAGGCTCGTCGAGAGCGACGCCTTCATCGTGTCGTCCCCCGAGTACAACGGCTCGATGCCGGGCGTGTTCAAGAACCTGATTGACTGGACCTCGCGCTTTCGCCCGCAGCCGTTCGATGGAAAACACGGGCTGCTCTTGAGCGCGTCACCTTCCATGGTGGGCGGCAATCGGGGGCTCTGGGCGCTGCGGGTGCCTCTCGAGCATTTGGGCGCGCGGATCTACCCGGATATGTTTTCTTTGGCGCAAGCGCACCGGGCGCTAGCCGAGGGCGACATCGTCGATCCGGTGCTGCGAGCCCGCTTCGAAAAGAATGTGCAGACCTTTTTGTCGCTGGCCGAGGCGGCGAAGCACTACCCGTGCATCAAGCGGGCCTGGGTCGAATTTTTGGGCGAGCCCGCCGATGCGGGAGCCGATCGCGTGGATCCGGTGCGGGTATGAGCGTCCTGCCTGCAAAAGAGCCGAAGTGTTCGGAGGCGTCCCCCGAGCAGGTCGTCGCGGCGGTGATCGATGCGCGGGCTCGCGATCTCGGTGGGTTCGCGGTACGCCGGGTGTTGCCCTCGGCTGTTCGTCGAATGGTCGGGCCGTTCACTTTCTTCGACGAAATGGGTCCGGCAATCTTCGCTCCTGCTCAGGGGCTCGATGTGCGGCCGCACCCGCACATCGGCCTGGCGACGGTGACATATCTGTTCGAGGGGGAGATCATGCATCGCGACAGCCTTGGTTCGGCGCAGCCGATTCGCCCCGGTGACATCAATTGGATGACCGCCGGCCGGGGCATCGTGCATTCGGAGCGCACCTCGCCGGCGCAACGGCAGGTAGGCTCGCGCCTGCACGGGGTTCAGCTCTGGGTGGCGCTCCCGCTCGAGCACGAAGAAACCGAGCCCTCATTTCGGCACTACCCCGGCTCGACGCTTCCCGAGCGGGAGGAGGACGGCGTGCGCCTTCGGGTCCTCGCAGGAACGGCATATGGGCTCAGCTCGCCGGTCGCGACTCTGTCGCCGCTCTTCTACGTGGACGCGACGCTGGCGGCCGGGAGCGAACTGGCGCTTACGGGTGAGCACCCCGAGCGCGCCGTGTACGTCGTGGACGGTGCTGTTCGGTGTGGTACCGAAGTTGCCGAGCCCGGTCGCATGTTGGTGTTCCAAGAGCAGGCAGAGGTCGTGCTTCGCGCCGAGGGCGCCACGCGAGTGGTACTGCTCGGCGGAGCACCACTCGAAGGGAAACGCAACATCGAGTGGAACTTCGTCTCGAGCTCGAAGCAGAGAATCGAGCAAGCCAAGCGCGACTGGAAAGAAGGACGGTTCCCCAAGGTGCCTGGCGACGAGGTCGAGTTCATCCCGCTTCCAGAATGAAGAAACACGACGGTCTTACGAGACCATGGCCGAGGTACGACTCTATGAGCGAGAGCACTATCGTTAGCAGCACGACCGACCGCAGCGCGATCGAGCGTTGGGAGAGCGAAGGTGGGCGAACGCTCGCTCGAGAAAAGCAAGAAAAAGAGACCTCACACCTGGAGCACGAGCGTTCGAGCGCGCGTTCGGATGCGCGCGATGCCAATCGATGTGCGCCGGGGGCATCGTGAGCTCGCTCGAGCGCCGAGCGCCGAGGCAGCAGAGGTGAGATGAGCCGCCGGGCGCGGGTGGAACCGGACGAGCGAGCCGCGCTGCCGCAGCTTCGCGAGCTCGCTGATCGGATGTTTTCCCGTGCCGCCGGTGCGCCGCTCATCGGCGGCAATCAGGTGCGACTGCTCGAGGACGGTGCTGAGAACTATCCCGCGTGGCTCGAGGCGATCGCTTCGGCAACGGACTATGTTCATTTCGAGAACTACTTCATTCGGGACGATGCGATTGGGCAGCAGTTTGGAGAGATGCTCGCGGCAAGGGCACGCGAGGGGGTGCGTGTGCGAGTCATTTACGACTGGCTGGGCGGATTCGGGAAGGCCCGGCGCAGGTTCTGGTCGGCGCTGCGCGAGGCGGGGGTCGAGGTGCGTGCGTACAACCCGCCGCGGCTCTCGAGCCCGTTCGGTTGGATATCGCGCGATCACCGCAAGACATTGGTCGTCGATGGAGCCGTCGGGTTCGTGACGGGACTGTGCGTTGGCGACATGTGGCTCGGCGACGCGCAACGCAACATCGCGCCGTGGCGCGACACCGGCGTCGAGATCCGTGGCCCCGCGGTCGCCGAGATCGGGCGCGCGTTTGCGCGAAGCTGGGCGCTTGCCGGGCCTCCGTTGCCAGAGACCGACTCGATTGAGGAGCCTGCCCCCGTCGGTGACGTCAGTCTGCGGATTGTCTCGAGTGAGCCCTCCAGCGCGGGCATGTTGCGCCTCGATCAGCTGGTGGCTGCGATGGCGCGCAAGAGTCTCTGGCTTACCGACGCCTACTACAGCGGCATTTCATCGTACGTCCAGGCGCTGCGCGCTGCGGCCAAAGACGGTGTCGACGTGCGGCTCTTGGTACCCAACGCCACGGATATTCCGCTGCTCAGACCGTTCTCGAGAGCGGGGTACCGAGCGCTGCTCGAAGCGGGTGTGCGCGTTTTCGAGTGGAACGGCAGCATGCATCACGCCAAGACCGCTGTTGCCGATGGTCGCTGGGCGCGCGTGGGTTCGACGAATCTCAACATCGTGAGCTGGCTCGGCAACTGCGAGCTCGATGCGGTCATCGAGGACACCGCTTTCGCAGCCCAGATGGAACAGGCCTACCTCAGGGATTTGACGAATTCGACCGAGGTCGTGCTGGACGAGCGATGGAAGCTGCGTGCGCCAGGTCAGCCTCGGCGACGGCGCGGCGCCATGCGGCGCGGAGCGGGTAGCACGAGCGCCGTGGCGGCGGGCGCGGTGCGCGTGGGCAATGCGGTTGGGACCGTTCTCATCAGCAGTCGGGTGCTCGGCCCCGTTCAGGCGCGCCTGACGATTGTGGTGGGCTTGGGTCTTTGCGCCGTCTCCGTGCTCGTCGCGATCTGGCCGCGCGCCCTGGCGATCCCCGCTGCGGCGATTGGGCTTTGGGGAGGCCTGGCGCTGCTATGGAGAGGGATTCAGCTACGCAGGACACCAAACCAGGCCCGCCCCACGAACAGCGCCGGTGGCAACGAAACGATGACCGGCGCGCCGGGCCGGATTAGGGAGTCGCCATGAGCACGCACGAACACCATGACCATCACGCCGGTGGGGGGCATCGGCACGAACCCGCGAAGTCTTCAGGACCGGAGAGCTCGCTGAAGGACCCCGTTTGCGGCATGACGGTCACCGCGCAGTCGCCGCACCACGTCGAGCACGAGGGGCGCACCTACTACTTCTGCTGCGCCGGCTGTCGGTCGAAGTTCGCTGCCGATCCCGCCAAGTACCTCACACCCGCTCCACAGGCCCCGCCAGCGCCCCAGCCGGGCGCCGTCTACGTGTGCCCGATGCATCCGGAGATCCGCCAGGACCGGCCGGGCACGTGTCCCAAGTGCGGGATGGCTCTCGAGCCGGAGATGCCCAGCCTCGACGAAGACGAGAACCCCGAGCTCGTCGATTTTCGGCGGCGCTTCTGGTGGACCCTGCCGCTCACCGTTGTCGTCGCGGTGCTGGCGATGTTCGGGCATCGGCTCGGCTGGCTCGAGGCGGCCACCCAGACTTGGATCGAGCTGGCGCTGTCGGCGCCGGTCGTGCTCTGGGGGGGGCTGCCGTTCTTCCAGCGCTGGGCGCAGTCGATAGCCAACAAGAGCCCGAACATGTGGACGCTGATCGGCACGGGCACCGGCGCTGCGTTTCTCTACAGCGTGGTGGCGACGCTGGCGCCCGACGTTTTCCCGAGTGCCTTCGTCTCGATGGGCCGTGTGGCGGTTTACTACGAGGCTGCCGTCGTGATCATCTCCCTCACGCTGCTCGGCCAACTGCTCGAGCTCAAAGCGCGAGCCCGGACGTCGGAGGCCATCAAGGCGCTGCTCGGCCTGGCGCCCAAGACGGCGCGGCGCATCAACCGTGATGGTAGCGAAGAAGACGTGCCGCTGTCGCACGTTCACGTCGGCGACTCGCTGCGCGTCAGGCCTGGCGAGAGAGTTCCGGTCGACGGCGTGGTGCTCGAAGGCAAAAGCCTGGTGGACGAATCCATGCTGACCGGAGAACCCATGCCCGTGAGCAAGGGCCCCGGCGATCCGCTGATTGGCGCTACCCTCAACACGAGTGGCGCGCTGGTCATGCGCTCGGAGCGAGTGGGTGCGCAGACGGTGCTTTCCCAGATCGTTCAGCTCGTTGCGCAAGCCCAGCGCTCGCGCGCGCCCATGCAGCGCATGGCGGACGTGGTCGCCGGCTGGTTCGTGCTCGTCGTCGTCGCCGTGGCGGTGGCCACATTCTTCAGCTGGGGTCTATTCGTGGCCGAGCGGGGTTGGGTCTACGGGCTCGTGAACGCGGTGGCGGTGCTCATCATCGCGTGCCCCTGTGCGCTTGGCCTGGCCACGCCGATGTCGATCATGGTGGCGACGGGCAAAGCAGCGACGCAAGGGGTGCTGTTCCGCGACGCTGCCGCCATCGAGCGCCTGCGCACCGTTGACACCTTGGTCGTCGATAAAACCGGTACGCTCACCGAAGGCAAGCCGGTCTTCGAGCGCGCCGTCCCGGTGCAGGGCGAGCAGGCAGACGAGGTGCTGCGGCTAGCCGCCAGCCTGGACCAGGGCAGTGAGCATCCGCTCGCCGACGCGATCGTGCGCGCTGCTCGCGACAAGGGCCTTGCCCTCGAAAAGCCGGAGGAGTTCGATTCGGCCACCGGCCTTGGCGTGCACGGCAAGCTGGCCGGGCGTGAGCTTGTCCTCGGCAACGCCACGCTCATGGCCCAACACGGCGTGGCCATCGACTCGCTTTCGGCGCAGGCCGAGCCCCTCCGGGCCCAGGGCGCCAGCGTGATGTACCTGGCGGTCGATGGAACGCTCAAGGGCCTGCTGGCGGTGTCGGACCCCATCAAGGCCAGCACGTCCGAGGCTCTCGCAGCATTGAAGCGCGCGGGGCTGCGCGTCGTCATGGCGACGGGAGACGGGCTGACCACGGCACGGGCGGTCGCTGCTCGGCTGGGAATCGACGAGGTGCACGGAGAGGTCAAGCCCGCGGACAAGCTCGTGCTCGTGGAGAATTTGCAGAAACAAGGCCGAGTCGTCGCCATGGCGGGCGACGGCATCAACGACGCGCCCGCGCTCGCGAAGGCCAATGTGGGCATTGCCATGGGTACGGGAACGGACGTGGCCATGAGCAGCGCGCAGGTCACGCTCGTGAAGGGCGACCTGCGCGGCATCGCGCACGCTAGGGACATCTCCGAGGCTACGGTCGCCAACATGAAGCAGAACCTCGGCTTCGCGTTCGTCTACAACGCGCTCGGCGTGCCGCTGGCCGCCGGCGTGCTCTACCCGCTGACTGGCTGGCTGCTTTCTCCGATGTTTGCTGCTTTGGCCATGAGCCTGAGCTCGGCGTCCGTAGTGACCAATGCGCTGCGGCTTCGGGGTCGCGTGGCGTGAGCACGACGAAACCTTTCAAGCGCTGATCAAGCGGCGCAACCAGTTCAGCAGGACCTTGGGCAAGAGCTCCGGACGCGTCAGCAAAGCGTAGTGATGAGCGCCGAAAACGAAAGGAAGGTAGCTGGCCGCTTGGCGGTCGATGGTCAGACAAAAGGGAGAGATGCCCTGCAGGCGGGCCTCGTTCACCGCTTGTCGCATGTCTTCGACGCCGTAGCGGCTCTCGTACTGGTCGATGTCGTTGGGTTTGCCGTCCGACAGCAGCAGCAACAGACGATGCTTGGCGGCCTGCTTCATTAGCAGCGTGGTGGCATGCCGCAGCGCGGCGCCCACGCGCGTGTAGTGCTCCGGTTCTAGTCCTGCAATGCGCTGCTCGATGCCGTTGTCGAAGGGTTCGTCGAAGCGTTTGATGTTGCGCACGATGACTGCCTTGGGTCCCTCGCCAGAAAAGGCTTGGACTGCGTAAGGCTGCTGCAAGCCGTCGAGCGCTATGCACACCAAAAGCAATGCCTCGCGCTCCACGTCGATGATGCGCCGATTTCCGGCGACCCAGCTGTCCGTGGAGCCGCTCACGTCGATCGACAGCATGATGGCCAGATCTCGGTGTAGCCACCGAGTGGTCTGGTAAAGCCGCTCGGGAAAGGTGAGCCCCGCCCGAAAGTCCGCGTAACCCTCGACGTAGGCATCGAGATCGATCCCTTCGCCATCGAGTTGTTTGCGTACCCTGACGCGATGTGAGCGAAGCAATTCGAATCGGCGCCTGATCTCGTCCAGCATGCCGCGATGCACGGCGAGGGTTCTATCGACCCAAGCTTGGGGCCCGCTCGCTGCCGCGCGTTCGTGGACGATCGCACCCGGCACGCGATAGGCATTTTGGCGATAGTCCCACTCCGGGTAGGCGAATCCCCTTTTCTCGAGCGACTGGGTTCGGGCATCGCTAAGCTTTTGGCCGAGGGGTGTATCTTCAGACAGCAAGACTTCTTTGCTGCGCCCGGGGCTGGTTACCAAGCGCGCTTCGGGCAGCTCGGACAAGGCGTCCGCAAACTCCTCGGCGGCGGTCGAGGTATCGCGATCCGTGGGGCGCTGTAGCCCGATGGGATCTTCGGCTCGCTCGTGGGGCTCGGAGGTTTGCACCATCCATACGCCGGGATTCTCGTCGTCCTCGTCGTCGCTAGCCTGACGCACTTCGGGCCGTCGTTGAAGGCGTGCGCTGCGAACGGCGTGGTCGTCGCCGACCGCGGCTTGTGCGTCCGCCTGGCGCCACTCCGCTCGAGGCGGAGGCGGACGGAGCTCACCCAGCCACGGGTCCTTCATCAACGGCTGCGCTCCCCAATGCTCGCGCCGCCAGGCTTCCCGCAGGCGCGCCGCCCAAGCCTTGGCCAGGGCGAGCGACTCGGCGGGCGTGGGGCAGGGCAGCACGGCGGCGAGCACCGCGTGCTCGGGCTCGCCAAAGTCTAGCGCTCCAATGTGCCGCACTAGCTGCTCCAGCGGCTTGAGCGGGTCAGGAAATGCCGAGAGGGGAGGCCGCGACGCCAGCGCCGCCGCGCGCCAGCCGGCGGTCGAGGCTGCGAGGCCCGGCAGCAACCGGACGAGCTGGTGATCGGCAGCAAAGCCTTCGATGAGCAGATACAAGTCGCAGAGCAGCGGGTCTTGCGCATGGGGGTAGAGCTCGGCGCTGCCGCGCACCGCTCGCATGGCTTGGCGCAGCGCCATGAGCCGATATCGGGTAGTCGCTTCGGCCGCGTTCAGTGGCGCTAACTCTCGCGGCAGCCAGATGCTCGTGCCATCGGTCGCGGGCAGGGCTGCCCGCTGGCGAGGGCCTTCGCGACGACGGAATATCCGACCCAGGAGCGTGTCCGGCGCGGGGGGGTGTGCCACGCGCAGCGAGAAGCTTCGCCCGTAGACCGCCGTGAGCAAAACGTCGAGTCGGGGTTGCAGGTCTGCCAGGAGCAAGGTCCGGCGTCGCTGAGGAGGACGGTGTCGCCGCCACAAAGCCTGCGCAAAGTCGGTGGCATGGCGTGCCGCATCGATGAGGACATCTTCGGCTTCGGACATCGGGCCTTACACGAAGGTTGCCTCCACCAAGTCGCACATGGCTTCGACGAGGGTCGCGTCGTCCGATAGCGGCGCAACGATCGCCGAAAGACAAGCTTGTCGCGCGGGAATTCCGCCAGCGATCAAGCGTGCGGCGGCGATCAGCAAGCGAGTGCTCGGCACCTCGGCTAGGCCCCGATCTCGAAGCTCTCGCAAGCGCTGGCCGAGCGTCACCAACGCATGCGCCATGGGCCGATCGGTGCCTCCTTCGTGCTCGACGATGGCCACTTCGGTGTCCAGCGGGGGAAAAGAAAAATCGAGGGCGACGAACCGTTGGCGGGTGCTTGGCTTCAGATCTTTGAGCATGCGCTGATACCCGGGGTTGTACGATACGACCAGCTGAAAGCCGGGCGCGGCCCGAATCGATTCGCCGGTCTTGTCGACGGGCAGCACCCGGCGATGATCCGTCAACGGGTGCAAGACGACCACGGTGTCTTGGCGCGCTTCGACGACCTCGTCCAAATAGCAAATGGCCCCTTCGCGCACGGCTCGAGTGAGGGGGCCGTCTTGCCAGGTGGTGCCATCGTGGCGGATCAGGTAGCGCCCGACGAGGTCGCTCGCCGTCAGATCGTCGTGACACGATATCGTGATCAGCGGGCGCCCCAGGCGCCAGGCCATGTATTCGACGAACCGCGTCTTCCCACAGCCAGTCGGTCCTTTGAGCATGACGGCGAGGTTGTGGGCGTGGCACTGCTCGAACAGCGACACCTCCGCGCCGAGCGGCACGTAGTACGGCGCGGGTGCAGTCCTCGAAGCGTCTGGAGCCCCGATTTCTTTCATTGACGATGCTAGCCTTCGGCCATGCGCGCTTCACCCGCCGCAGGTTTTGGCTCGGGCGGCGCGTCGTCGGTGACTTCGAAGTGAGGCGCGAATCTGAAGAAATCGTAGATGAACAACCCGACGCCGAGCACGAAAATGGACGCCGTGATGACCAACATCACGAAATGGATTTGGATCTTCAATTGCGTATCCAAATAACCGAGCCCCATGATGCGCTCCAGATACACCTGGCCGATGCCAGCCGTCGCGAAGGCCAAGGTCATCCCGAACATGCCGCTGACCTGCAGCCAAAATGCCCAATAGCCCATGGCCGTGCCCGACTCTTTCCGTCCCGGCGCTATCGCGGGCAAGGCGTAGGTGATGACCGCCAAGATGATCATCACGTACGCGCCGTAGAACGCGGCGTGACCATGCATGGCCGTAATCAGCGTCCCGTGCGTCCACTTGTTCACACTGGGCAGCGTGTGGGCAAAACCCAGCAGACCTGCGCCAAACACCGTGAATACCGCGCTGCCGATGGTCCAGTGCAGGGCAAGCACATTGGGGTGGGACAGCCCCGAGCGCCGCATCGCAAAGTAGGCGTACATGGCCATGCCCATCAGCGCGAGCGGTTCGAGCGCACTGAAGAAACCACCAATCGGCAGCCAATACCCTGGGACGCCGATCCAATAGTAATGGTGCGCCGTTCCGAGAATACCCGCGATGAACACCAGACCGACGATGACATACAGCCACTTTTCCATGACCTCCCGATCGACACCCGACAGCCGAATCAGCAGGTAAGCCAGAAAGCCGCCCTGGATCATCTCCCAAACGCCCTCGACCCACAGGTGAATCGTCCACCAGCGATAGAAGATGGCGATGGTGTAGTTCTCGTAGTGGAGCAGCGCGGGCACGTACAACACCGCGGCCAGCGCCAACCCACCGATCAGTACGCCTTCGGTCGTGGTAAAGCGACCGGAGCGTTTGATGGTCATGCCGATGTTGTAGAGAAACATCAGCATGACCACCACGATCACGATTTTCGACGGCAAGGGCTGCTCCAAGAGCTTGTTGCCGGTACCGTAGCGAAATAGGTAACCGATGATCGTCGCCACGCCCATCAACGTCCACAAAACCAGCTGCGCGTAGGCCAGTTTGACGCTGTACAGCTCGGTGCGGGATTCATCGGGGACCAGCCAATAGGTGCCACCCATGAAGCCAGTCAGCACCCAGACGATCAGCAGGTTCGTATGGATCACCTTGGTGACATCGAACGGCAAGATGTAAAGCAGTGGGTCTGGTCCCAGGTATTTCGCCGCCGAGAGCAGCCCGAACACCAACTGGAGACCGAACAAGGCCATGGCCACCGCGAAGTACCAATAGGCCACTGACTGGGACTTGTAGCGCATTACGACTCCGTCAAACTCGTTGCTGAAATCTTAGGGGGGCTTCTGGATGCCTCATTTGAGGCTTTGGAGATACGCGACCAGATGATCCACCTGCTCGGGGGTCAGAGTTTCTGCGTAGGTTTTGGGCATGAAGGAGGTGCCATCGGCCGAGTACATGGCGCCGGGCACCAAGTGTGCGCTGGGTGTGAGAATGGACTCGCGGATGTAACCCGCGACGTCTTTTGCCGAACCCGAATAGGCATCGGACCCGAGCAGCTCTTTGGTGCGGGCGACGATTCCGGCTAGCGACGGTCCCGCCATGTTCACGCCCGGCGCAATCGAATGACACGCCACACAGGCAGGCGCCGCCGTCCGAAACAAGGTTTCGCCGAGCGCGACGGGATCGTCTTCTTTCGTGGTTGGGCGGGCGCCGGGCGGCAAAGCATGAGTGCCAGGGGTCTCGTCGCCGGCTTGTTGATCGGTCGACAACGAAGTGCCCGGCAACGACGCCCCCGCTACGAGGATGGGACGCGGCGGCCAGCCTTGATTGTCGACGTTGCTCACCCAGGTCAGAAATTGGATCAGGTTTTGGATCTCCTCGTCGCTGAGATCCTGTTTAGGCATCAACCGCCGGTGTTTTTGTTCGTCATAGAACTTCGACGGGTCGCGCATGTAGGCCGTGAGGTACGGCTCGCCGCGCAGCTGGGCGATCTTGGTGAGGTCCGGCGCATAGTAGGCGCCCTCGCCGAATAGCGTATGGCAATTGATGCAGTTGTACTTATGCCACACGTCGGCGCCATGTTTGACTTGCGGTGTCAGGTTCTCGGCATTGGTCAGCTCATCGATTTGTAAATGAGTATCGATGGTCAGCGCGATGAACGCGATGCTGGCAAGCGCGGTACACCCAATGGCGAAAAGGCGGCTTTGTCGTTTGTTCATATAGAGCCCATCGGCTACACGCCGATGCCTCCCCAGTATGTCACCGCGATATAGCTCGCGTAGATCACGGCACCCAGCATGGCCAGCAGCACGATGTAACCAACAATCTTGACGGAAAGAACAGCTGTTCCGCGTCGCATTTCACCTACCTCAGTTGGGCGCATAAACTCGCATGAACCGCCGAGTTCTCCCACTACTGAAACCGTCGCGCGCAAAAAAAGCGCGTTCCGCTTGGCCAAAGAGCCGCCGACGACGAAAGCCAGCGGTTTGATAGGTGCCAATGAGTCGCGAAAAACCACACTGTCAGGTGGATGTGACCCTTTGGCCACACGGACAAGACTGGCTCGAATATCGCGCAAAGCTCATGGCAATTTTTGCGACTTGCCTCCAGAAGCAACGCAGCGTTGTACCGAGCTTGCGGGATAAAAAGCGGTCGACCACGTGAGTGCTTGCTATAAGCCGGCATTCGTCCCGTCAGCTGAGCCTCGGAATTTCACACGAGGCGCCGCTTCGGGTGTGGTCCATCTTTTCATCGAAGGTGTTCAAAATGGTATCAATGCGCTCATTCTCCGTTCTCGCCCTAGCGACACTGCTCACGTACTCTTGCAGCAAGAAAGAAGCCCCCAGCCAAGAGTCGGCGCCGGCGCAGTCGGCCGTGGGGGCCGCGGCGAAGCAACAAGATCCAGTGGCTGAAGCCAAGACAATCTTCAAGTCACGGTGTGTGGTTTGTCATGGCGACACCGGAGAGGGTAATGGGCCCGGCTCCGCGGCGCTCAACCCCAAGCCGCGTTCTTTTGGAGATCCGGAATGGCAAGCCGAGGTCGACGACGAGCGGCTCAAGCAGGTCATCGTTGGGGGTGGGCCGGCGGTGAAGCTGAGTCCGTTGATGCCCGCAAATCCCGACTTGAAGGACAAACCCGAGGTGGTTGCGGAGCTGGTGAAGGTGGTCCGCGGCTTCAAGAAGTAGCGCGGGCCAGTTCGCTACCCGGTGCTAGCGCCGCTTCAGGTGTAGGCT
>CBFGRJ010000201.1:0-12784 GCA_965651135.1 uncultured Myxococcales bacterium | reverse complement strand
CGAACCCGCGGTAGGCTTTTGCCCTACGCCCGCTTAGCAAGCGGGTACCTTCGGCCACTCGGTCACCTCTCCAATGGGTGTGTTTGGTCTTCCGAAGGGCGCTGAAGCTAGTCTTAGCGGCGAGGAGGTCAAGCGCTTGCTGCGGGAGGGCGGCTTTTCGAGCCATCGGTGGTTCGGTCTTATGGCCAAATCGCATGGGCGCAGTATGCTCCGCTCGCGATGAACAAGTGTTCGCCGGTGCTTCCCGCGCCTAGCGCCATGCAGCGTGAGCGCGCCTGCAGCCAACTGTCGCGGGCGCTGGGTCCGTCCAAGGTGGCTACGGAGCTGTCCACGTGCGAGGCGTATGTGACGGATGACTCGGGGTGTCATGGGGTGGTGCCCGATGCCGTGGTGTTCGCGAAGACGCGGGACGATGTCGCGGCGACTTTGCGTATTGCTGCCGAAACGGGGGTTCCGGTCACGCCCCGGGGGGCGGGGACGGGGCGAACGGGGGGAGCCACGACTGTTGTTGGGGGCATCGTGTTGGCGACGGCGGGTATGGGGCGCATCATCGATGTCGATCGCGAGGAGGGGTTGGCGCGGGTGGAGCCGGGTGTGGTGCTCGCCGATTTACATCGTGCGGTGGAGCGGGAGGGTTGGTTCTATCCTCCGGATCCGAATTCGGCGGAGAGCTGTGTCTTGGGTGGCAATGTCGCAGAGAATGCGGCTGGACCGCGCGCGCTCAAATATGGAGCGACTCGCGACTACACGTTGGGCATGGAGGTCGTCCTGATGGGTGGGCAAAAGCTCGAACTGGGGCGGCGCACCAAGAAGGGGGTGACGGGTTACGACGTGACCGCGCTTTTGGTTGGGAGCGAGGGTACGCTGGCAGTGTTGGGAGACTTGACGCTGCGGCTCGTGCCCAAACCGGAACAGGTTGTCACGTTCAGCATCCAGTTTTCCACTCTGAGCGACGCAGCTCGTGCGGTGTCGATGTTGATCGCGAAGGGCAGCGTTCCGCGCTGTGCCGAACTGCTCGACGAAACGACGCTGAAAGTGATGCGGGCGGCGGGGGCTCCGTGCTCCGAACGAGCGAACGCCATGCTGATTCTCGAAGTCGATGGCCACGAAGCGGCGTGCGAGCGCGAGGCCGCCCACGTGGCGGAATGTTGCGAACGCGTGGGGGCGCTCGAGGTTTTGGTAGCGCAGAGCGAGAACCAAAGAAGCAAGCTTTGGGACGCTCGCAAGCAAATGAGCCACGCCGTTCGCCGCTTCGCGCGCCACAAGCTCAGTGAAGATGTCGTCGTTCCGCGACGACGGCTCGGTGAGCTGTTGGCAGGTGTTCGCGCCATTGGTGAGCGCTTCGAGGTAAAGACGCTGAGCTATGGGCACGCGGGCGACGGGAACATGCACGTCAACTTCTTGTGGGACACCGAAGACGAAGCGGTGCGGGTGCAGGGCGCCATCGAGCAATTGTTTCGCTTGACGCTATCGCTCGATGGCACGCTGAGCGGTGAACACGGCATCGGCATTCTGAAGGCGCCGTACTTGCATCTGGAGCAATCGGCAGAGCTGATCGAGCTGCAGCGCAAACTGAAAGCCACGTTCGATCCGGCAGGCTTGCTGAACCCCGGAAAGATCTTCGCTAGCGGACATCGCGCCTGCTGACGCGTGTCCGCTCAAGTCTTGAGCAGTGTGCGCCGGTAGTGCTTGAGCTCTTCGATGGAATTCTTGATATCCACGAGGGCGTCGTGGGCTCCTTCTGCCGGCTTTTCGTAGATCGCCGCCTCTCCGTACCAAAGCCCGGCCACGAGCTTCAAAGAAGTGACGTCGAGCATGCGATAGTGACAGTACCCGGCCAGAGCGGGCATGTAGCGTTCCAAGAACCGCCGGTCCTGTGAAATCGTATTGCCGCAGAGCAAGGCAGGATATTCACACCAACCAGCCAGCCTTTGGAGCAGGCGCTTTTCGGCGGCTCGTACGTCGAGGGTGGCAGCACGGACTCGCTCGAGCAGTCCGGTCTTCTCGTGCATGTCTCGGACGAAGGGCGTCATACCGGCGAGATTCGACTCCGGCTGCCAGATATCGCATACGAACTCTTCCAGCGGGCGCAGCTCCGCGTCGGTCACGATCAATGCTGCTTGCAGAATCACGTCTTCGGTTGGATCGAGCCCCGTCATCTCGAGATCTAACCAGGCCAAATGTCGCGCGGATTGGGTTCGCTGTATGGGAGGTTTCATCGGTGACTAGACAGGGGGTTCAATCGAGGCCGTCGAGCGCGGGGCCTGTGCGGCTTTCGACCAACGCCGTCGAGCATTCAGTCTACAATCGGTGGCATGCCAGCTACTAGCAAACAATGGCCGCTGCGACTGGTTTATGGAGTCACCGGTGAAGGCATGGGACACGCGACGCGAAGCCGCGTGATTATTGAACATTTGCTCAAGCGGGGTCACGAGGTGAGGGTTGTCGTGTCCGGCCGTGCTCATGCCTTTCTGACCGATCGGCTCAAAGGGTACGAGCGTCTGAGCATTCACGAGATCCAAGGCCTGACGCTCACTTACGTCGAAAATCGCGTCGACCGCAGCGCGAGCCTACTGCGCAACCTGAAGCTGGCACCGAAGAGCGTGCGGGAGAACGTGAAGGTGTATCGCAAGGTAGCCGAAAGCCAGTTCGCACCCCATGCCGTGTTCAGCGACTTCGAGTCATGGGCCGCCTTGTATGCGACCAACCATTTTCTTCCGGTGATCAGCATCGATAACATGCAAATCATTCACCGTTGCTCCCATCCAAAAGAGATGCTCCGCGGCGCCAAGCTCGACCAAAAGCTGGCCAAATGGGCGGTCATGGCGAAGATCCCCGGCGCCTACCACTATTTGATCACCAGCTTCTTCTTTCCCCCCGCAACCAAGAAGCGCACGACCTTGGTACCCCCCGTGCTCAGGCCCGAGATCTTGGCGGCGAAGCGCGAACCCGGCAGCCACATTCTCGTCTATCAGACCTCCGATACCAACCAGCTCTTGGTCGAGCAGCTGCGTCGCTTGCCGTACGAGTTTCGCTTCTACGGGATGCGCCGGCAAGAAGACCTCGGCAACGTCAAGCTGTGCCAATTTTCGGAGAGCGCCTTCGTCGACGACTTGCGCACCGCACGTGCGGTCATCTCGGGAGGCGGCTTCACGTTAATGAGTGAAGCCGTCAGCTTAGGCGTGCCCATGCTCAGTATCCCAGTGCAGCGCCAATTCGAGCAGGTCCTCAACGCGCGCTACCTCGAACACCTGGGCTACGGCCAATGCACCGAAACGCTCGATCAACGCACCATCAGCGATTTTCTGAGCAAGCTCGACAGCTTCGACGAGCGGCTGTCGCACTACCCTCGTCAGGACAACAGCATGCTGTTCGCATGCGTCGACGAGCTGTTGGACCGCATCGCGAAAGGAAAGAAACGGCCGAACCGCTTGAAGACTCCCGCGATGGGGCTGCCATCTCCAGGCGCTTAGAGAGCTACCTTCCGATCTGGTGATCCCTCCAAGCGTCGTGGTTGGCCGGAATGATGGTGAGGCCATCCTCGAGAAGATTGAGCGACCGCGAAAGCCTACCAAAGCGATGCGCGAGCTGTTCAAGTCCAAATGAAGATTTCGGTTCGGCGCCTCCGCCCTTCCGATGATGGAACCACGTTCACTTGTGGCCAGGTCGACCTCGATCGGTTCTTCGTCAAATACGCCGGTCAGAATCAGTTCAAGTACCACGTTGGTACAACATACGTCGCTGTCGATGACGCTGGACGAGTCCTCGGGTTTGCGACCGTTTCACCGTCTCAGATCGAGGTTCGGGACCTTCCCACTCCGAAGACCAAGCGGCTTCCGCGCTACCCGTTGCCTGCCTTGAGACTCGCAAGGCTCGCAGTACATCAGAAAATGCAGGGTATGGGTGTCGGCTGTGGTGCCTCCGGCAGCTTCACGGTTTGCTCGATCGCGACGACCCGTTCGACGTGACGCGACTCGACCGCGACGTAGTGCTCGTTGCGGCAAGCAACATCTACTTGTGGTACGTAGTGGCGGCTCGGCATGCTGAATCCCACGCGAACCTCCTCGAGCTGTGCCGCTATCACCACGCTTTCGAGTAGCGAGCGCTCGTAAACCGAGGAGGGGGATCGCGTCAAGCGGCTCCACGAATGGCGTTGAAATGGGCACCTCTTGTTTTGGGCCCGCTCTCGATTCGCACGTGTCGTTGATTTCGCACGCTTCGTCATGGAAGCATGTCGGGTGCAACGCGCAGGCTGGCGCACGCGAGGCAATCCCCATCAACTGGGAGGAAATCAGCTATGGAATACGTCAAGCTCGGTAAAACTGGAGTGAAGGTGAGCCCGCTATGCCTGGGGACCATGAACTTCGGCTGGAAAACCGAGGAGGGCGAGTCGCACGCCATCATGGACCAGGCTTTGGACTTGGGGATCAACTTCTTCGATACGGCCGACGTGTACGGCTGGAGCGCGCATCAGGGGTATACCGAGGAGATCATCGGGCGTTGGCTGAAAGCCCGTGGCAGCAAGGCTCGCGAGCGCATCGTGCTGGCTACCAAAGTCTACAATCCCGTGCGGCGCGAGGGAGAGCCCGAACCCAATCGCGATACCCGTTGTTTGTCGGCGATGAAGATCATGCGCCACTGCGAAGATAGCCTGCGCCGCCTCCAAACCGAGGCGATCGATATCTATCAGATGCACCATATCGATCGGGAGTGTTCATGGGACGAAATCTGGCAGGCCATGGAAACGCTGATACGCCAGGGCAAGGTCATTTACGTGGGCTCGAGCAATTTCGCCGGCTGGGATATCGCTACTGCGTGTCAAGAGGCGAAGCGGCGTGGCTTGATGGGCCTGGCGAGTGAGCAGAGCATCTATCACCTGGACAATCGCCAGGTAGAGCTCGAGGTGATCCCGGCTTGTCGCTATTACGGGCTCGGCCTGATTCCCTGGAGCCCGCTCGGGGGCGGGCTGCTCGGAGGTGCGTTGAAAAAGCAGAGCGAAGGCCGCCGCGGTGACGAGGAATTCCAGCAAAAGGTGGCAAACAAACGACCGCAGCTCGAAGCGTACGAAGGGCTCTGCGAAGAAATTGGTGAAGCGCCGGCCAACGTGGCGCTCAGCTGGCTCTTGCACAATCCTATGGTGACCGCCCCCATCATTGGGCCGAGAACCTCCGCTCAACTGAAGGAGTCTCTGCGGGCTACGGAGATCAAGCTCGAGCCGGGTGTGCTGCAACGGCTCGACGAGATCTTCCCCGGCCCCGGCGGCGAAGCCCCAGTTCCCTACGCCTGGTAAGCTGGCTCTCGAGAGGCACAAGAGGTTGGCACGAAGAGCACCCAGCAGCCTGAGCCACGCTCTGTGGCGGCTATCACTTCCACTCTTCGCTGGTGAGGGCCCAGCGCTCGTGGTCTCGCCAACGCCCCGCAATCTTTAGGTAGCGCGGCGAAAGGCCTTCGCACCGAAAGCCGAGGCTCTGAACCAAGGCCTTGGAACGAACGTTTTGCGGCTGGATGTTCGCCTCCAGGCGATGCAGCTCGTACTGGGTAAAGGCGCGTTCAATTACGAGGTGTAGCCCGGCTCGCATCAGGCCTGCGCCCGCATGGGGTACGAAAGCGTAGTAGCCCAAGTAGCCCGACTGGAACACTCCGCGCACGATTTCGCTGATGTTGATGACGCCCACCAGCGCGCCGGTCGAATGGCAAACGAAATGCGACAGACGGTTTGCGGCGCGAGCTCTCTTCAACAGCTCGCGGTACTTTTCGACGGTTCGGGCGGGCTGGACCCAGCGACCGTGGAGCTTGGTGCTGCGCCGGGCTGCCTCCAGGTACTCGGCTTGCCTGCGCAACGACGGCTTTTCGAGAAAGATCTCGCCCGTCCGTTGCGTGCGCCGGCTCATGGTGCTTCGGCGGCCTCGCCGTCAGGGCTGCAGAGCACCACCAAATAGCCGTCGGGATCCCTGAGCCATATTTCACGATGAGCTGGGGCCGGGTTCACGTGGACGTCTTCGACGACTTCTGCCTGCAAGGCTCGCGCGCGCTCGACGGCTGCGTCGAGGTCGTCGAGCTCGAACCACAACAGGACTCCGTGACCGTTCCGTCCACTGTTGGGGTCGACGAGGTTTGGGTGGTCCTCTGCATCCCACGCGTGGAGCTGCAGGACGAGCGTGCCATCGACGAGGAGCCGGTCGTAGAGGTGGTCGTGATCCGATGCCATCAGCTCGCTGGTGCGAGCGGCACCGAGTAGCGTGGCGTACCAGCGAGCGCTCGCGCGAACGTCGCGCACAGCGATGAGCGGTTGAGGGCGTACCGGCACAGCCACCAGCGGGAGGCTACCGCGCTGGGGTCTTCATCGCCAGAGTAGCTGTGCCGCACATCGTTGGTATTGATGAGGTGACTTCGTTGGCGCGGGCGCTTCTCGATGCACTCGTTGCCACAGCTTCAGCGTGACCGGCGCCTCGTGGCCGTGGGCGCAGTGACCGAGCGGATCAGGCAGTTGGGTGGGCGATCCCCCGAAGATCCAAGATGATGCTCGACAGAGGCGCGCCGAGCGGCCGTCTGGCCACGAGGCCGCCTTGACTTTGCGGTTGACGAAGGGTCCGAGCCAGTGGTTTGTAAGTTGGTATCACCATGGTAACAGTTGCTGCATTTCCCCGATCGAATCCACCGGCAGGCCATGTGAGCAGGAGGGCCCCCCGGGCGGCGTTGACGTGTGTCGTGCTCTTGAGCGCGAGCCACGCTTCAGCCCAACAGGCGAGCGCGACGGCATCGCACTCGATGGAGCTCGGAACCTCGACGCAGAGCGACGCCAACGCTCAGGCCGAGGTCGAAGGTACACCTGCTGCCAAAGACGACCAGAGCTTCAAGTTCGACATAGGCGTGTTCACAGGCGTGTTTTTCCCATCGCCGGGTCACGACATCTATCGATACGATCCGCACCGCGAGTACGAGGTGGCGACTCGCTACCAGTTCGGCGGGCGCGTCGGCTTCTATCCCAACCCATGGTTGGGGCTCGAAGCCGAATTCATGCACGCTCGAGGCGGTGTGCGTCGTGACAGCGAGTTGGAAGACAAGACGCCACGCGTGGACTTCAATGCCTATCGCGGTCAACTCGTGCTCCAGGTCCCGTCGGATACGTTCATCCCATTTTTGCTCGTCGGTGGCGGCATGCTGCAAGCGCTCAGTGCGCCGCTTGGGCCGGAACGAGACGAAGCGATGCATGCGGGCCTCGGCTTTCGCGTGCGCCTAACTCGCGACCTGGCGTTGCGGGTGGATGCTCGTGAAAATGTGACGGAGCGCCGGAACGACAAGTTCGGCGGGATGGCCTTTCACGAAGAGGTTCAAGTGGGGTTGTCGGCATTGCTTGGAACGCCGCCACCTGCTCCCCCGAAGCCCGTGCCCGATCGCGATCGCGATACCGTGCCGGATTCGAGCGATTCCTGCCCCGATGTGCCGGCTCTGACCGCCGATGGTTGTCCGCTCGATTCGGACGGCGATGGCATTATCGACAGCGACGACCACTGCCCGCGTGAAGCGGGTGTTGCACCGAACGGCTGCCCCGAGCTGGACAAAGACAACGATGACGTGCCGCTACCGTGCGACCTTTGTCCCGATGAAAAGGGGCTCAAGCCCGATGGGTGTCCGCTGCGGGATACGGATGGCGACGGAATTCTCGACGACAAGGACCGCTGTCCGAAAGACGCCGAAACCGTGAACGGCTATGAGGATACGGATGGTTGTCCCGATGAGGTACCCAAAGAAGTCGAAGAATTCACAGGAACAATCGAGGGTATTCAGTTCCAGCGAGGTAGCGCAAAAATCCAAGCTGCCTCGAGCGCCACGCTCGGCAAAGCCGCGGCCGTCTTGAACAAGTTCCCCAGTATCCGTATCAGAATCTCGGGCCACACCTCGAGCGAAGGCGATCCAGACTTCAACGACAAGCTCTCGCTCGATCGTGCCGGCGCGGTGAAAGACTGGTTGACCAATGCCGGTGTAGATCCGGACCGTATCACCGTCCGCGGTGTCGGTTCACGGGAGCCGGTGGCCGACAACGACACCCCTGCAGGTCGCGCTAAAAACCGCCGCATCGAGTTCGAGTTGCTGAAGGATTGAAAAGCTGCTGACAAGCCCGAGGAGTACTACTCGGGCATGCTCGCTGCTCGGGTATCGGATGCGAAAGCACATTCGCCTACCGAAGGACAATTCGTAACTCCAGCGCGCTGGTGCCTGGTGTTGGCCAGGGTATGTTTGTCGAGTTGTGATTGGGTTCGAGGCGAAGCTCGAAATGACAGATCTCGAGCGTCGTGCGAACGGCTCGCAGAGCCGTGGACGGGCGCTCGCTGCCGTGGCTTTGCTGGTCGCTTGCTCGTCTGAACCGGAGGTGCCGTATGGCACGGACGCGTCGACGCAGGCAGGCGCCAGCTTCGGTACCGCTGATGGCAGCTCCAGCACGGCCAGTACGGGGGCGGGCGGCAGCACGACGACTGGATCGAGCAGCAGCGAGAGCAGCCAGAGTAGCTCGAGCGCTACGACTTCGAGCGCGAGCGCGAGTGTGTCGTCGTCGAGCTCGACGACTTCTGCATCTTCTGCATCTTCTGCGTCGTCGTCGGGGTCGAGCGAGGCAAGCTCCAGCGCGAGTAGCTCGAGCTCGTCGACGGGAGAGACGGCCTCGAGTGTTTCATCGGGAGGCGCCGGAGGCAGCACGGCGAGCTC
This sequence comes from uncultured Myxococcales bacterium, assembly GCA_965651135.1. Classification (GTDB taxonomy): domain Bacteria; phylum Myxococcota_A; class Polyangia; order Polyangiales; family Polyangiaceae; genus JAICQQ01. The sequence goes on along the minus strand of CBFGRJ010000201.1, from coordinate 4,081 downwards.
CACCGACAACGAGGTCACCACCGGATCGGGCGGCTCTCCGTCGACCACCGAGTTTCGGTACGTGCGGCTGGTCGCGGTGACCTCGCAGAACGGCGCTCCGTTCACGGCGATCGCAGAGCTCGAGCTGCTCGGCGGCGACGGCCAGACTCTGAGCTCGTCGGGCTGGACGGCCAGCGCGGATAGCGAGGAGACCATCGACGAAGAGGCTCCTGCGAGCCAAGCGATCGACGGCGATGAAGATACCTTTTGGCACTCGGAATGGGGGGACTACGAGGCGCCTTTGCCGCATTACCTACAGATCGACCTAGGCGCTGCCGAGGAGATCACCGGATTCGTTTACACGCCGCGCCAAGATGGACAGGAGAACGGCTGGATTCTCGACTGGGAATTTTACGGAAGCAACGAGATGGACGAGCCCGGAGTACTGCTCGACTCGGGGAGCTTCGCTTCCGGTTCCAGCCCGCAAACAGTCGAATTCTAGCGGCACGAAAGCTGCTGCAGAGCCACGCTCACGGCGCGATGCGCTTGGCGATTTCGAACCAGATCAGCCACTCTCGCGACGGTGACTTGGGGACTCGACTGCATGCGCTTGGTGCAATTGAGCAGATGTTGGGTTGCACTGCATGTCGGCGGCGCTGGCGCTGCACGTAGCTCTGAGCGCAGGAGGAATGATCCAGGCCATGGTCGGGTAGCTGGTTTGTACGGCCTATCGAGCTTGCCGCTTTGCAATTCGCTTGGGCGAGCTACGTTTGTTCGTACCATGAACGATGCATTGAGAACGGCCGCGCCTGACCCCGCTCTGCCCGACACTGGTTTACCGGACACTGGCGCCGGCGACGTGCGCTGGGACTTGAGTGACCTCTACAGTGGCTTGGACGATCCCGCGCTCGAGCAGGACGTGCAGCGATTCTTGGCTCTATCGAAGGACTTCGACGAGCGTCATCGGGGAAAGCTCCACGAAACGTTGGGGCAAGCGCTCCGCGATCAGCAGGCCCTGCAGACGCTGAGCAGCAAGGTGTTCGTGTACCTCATGCTGCGCAAGAGCACCGACGCCACCAATCCCGAGATTGCGCGCCGTATCGGTCAGGTTCAAGAAGCGTTCAGCGTTGCCGATGCGAACCACCTGAACTTTTTCGAGCACGAGCTGGTCGCGCTCTCCGACGAAGCCTACGAACACGCGCTCGCGAGCGATCCCGTAGCCGAACGGCATCGATCTTATTTGGACTACCTGCGCGCCAACCGGCAGTACCTCTTGTCGGAGGAGGTCGAGCGCGCACTCACGCTGCGGGCACCCTTCGGGCCGTCGGAATGGACTGAGTTCATGGGCGAGCTGGAGGCGGAGCTCGAGTTTTCGCTCGACGATCAGTCGCTGAGGTTGCCCGAGCTCTTGCACGTGGCGAGCAACGATCCGGATGCGGAGCGACGGGCCAGAGCGCTCGAGGTGCTCAGTCGAGGTCTGCGTGAGCAGCGCTTCGATCGCTTCATGGCCCGCACCCTGAACGTGATCATGGGCGCCAAGGCGGTGGAGGATCGCGAGCGCGGCTACAAAAGCCCCATTTCTGCGCGCAACATCGGGAATCGTGTCGATGACGAAACCGTCGAGGCGCTGCACGAAGCCGTGGCAACGCTGGGAGCCGAACAGGCTCGCCGCTACTATCGGCTGCTGGCTCGACACCTGGGCAAGCAAACCTTGCGCTGGTCGGACCGCAATGCGCCGCTGCCTTTGTCCGAACACCGCACCGTCTCTTGGAAGGAGTGCACCGAGACCGTGCTTGCCGCCTACGAATCGTTCAGCCCCACCCTGCGCGATATGGTGTGGACCATGCTGGAGAGGCGTTGGGTAGACGCGCCGCCTTACCAGGGCAAGACGGGCGGTGCGTTCAACTGCGCCGTCTTGCTGCCGAACGACGAGGTGAGGGCCTACAATTTTCTCAACTATTTGGGCTCGACACGAGACGTGATGACGGTGGCGCACGAGGCCGGTCACGGCGTGCATGGCATGCTGGCCGCCAAGGCCCAGGGCGCCTTGATGTACCGGGCTCCCATGGCCTACGCCGAAACGGCGTCCATCTTCGGCGAGATGACCACCTTCAACTATTTGTTGGAACGAGCCGGTTCGGAGCGGGAGAAATGTGGCCTCCTAATGGACAAATGCGCCGACCACGTCAACACCGTAGTTCGGCAGATCTCGTTCTCGAACTTCGAGAAACGAGCTCACGAACGGCGCCGCTCGACAAAACTCACGGTCGACGACTTCAACCGGATTTGGCTGGATGTGACCAAGTCCTTCTACGGTCCCGACGGCGAGTTGTTCAGCTACGAAAACGCGGATAACCTCTGGGCCTACGTCACGCACTTTCAGCGCCCGTTTTATGTGTATGCGTATGCATTCGGCGAATTGTTCACTCAGTCGTTGTTTGCCGTGCGCACCCAGTTCGGCAAAGATTTCGAAGCTATGTATCTCGACCTGTTGCGTGCAGGCGGCAGCAAGACCGCCGTGGAGCTCATGCAACCCTTCGGCCTCGATCCGCGCGAACCGAGCTTCTGGGCCAACGGCATCCGCGGCAGCATCCAGAAATGGCTCGACCAAGCGGAGGCGTTGTCCAAGGCATTGGGCATCGCTGCATAGATTAGGGAAGGGCCACCTGCGGTCGTTGAGAGCTCGGCACTGGATCCTCGATGAGCCTTTTCATCCAGGTGCGTCGCGTGAGCCGTCGCAAGCCGAGCCCGAGCTTCACGGTTTCTTCGCTCATGGCTAGCGCATAGACGGCAAGCAAGCCGAGCCCCCAGTGAAAGGCGCCCAGAGCCGCCAGTGGGATGGCGAGCGCCCAGGCGCAGAAGAAGTCGAGGCCCAGGCAAAAGCGCACGTCGCCTCCAGCCTTGAGACCACCCACGACGACCACGATGTTGACCGAGCGAATCACGACGTCTGCCAAGAGCAGCGGGTAAATTTGCCGGGTGAGAAGCAGCGTGGCTCGATCCATGCCGCCAAAGAGCCCGAGCAAGTCGTCGCGCGTCAGAGCGAGCAACAGCGCAATCGCAACACCCGTTGCGAGGGCAACGCGCACGCTGTGAAATGCGGTGTCTAGAGCGGTGTTCGGTTCATTGGCTCCGATCGCACGCCCCACCAAGATCCCCGTTGCGCCGGCCACCGCCGTCGAAATGGCGATGACGAAGCGTTGAAAGGTAGCGAGCACCGTCGTGGCAGCGAGAGCGTCGACGCCGATGCGTCCGTAGATCAGCTGCAGCGTGAATACGCCTGCTCCGAAGACAACCAGATTGAGCACCATCGGTAGGGCGAGCGCGAAGTATCGCCGCAATGCTTCGGGATCGATCGCGCGCCGAAGATCGGCAAAACCAAAGCAAACCTCCGGTTCGAACAACCGCACGTGTAGCCCCAGCAAGACAAGGCGAGAGCTGCGGGCGATGAGGGTTCCCCAGGCGGCTCCCTGCATGCCCATGGCGGGGAAACCAAAGTTGCCGAAGATGAGAGCGTAGTTGAGGGCGATGTTGAGAGCAGTTTCCAGGATGGCGTAGCGTGTGGGGACGCTGGCGCGATCGACCGTGCGCAATGCTGCGTCCAGCGGCACCAACCCCCCGCTGGCCAGTGTACTGAACCCCACGATGGCGAGGTACTCGCCTCCCAGTCGAATCACCAATGGGTCGGTCGTGCCGAGCTCCATCACCCAATACGAGGCAGTCGCAAAAAAGCACGCGGCCAGCACGCCCAGCGTCGTGGTCATGAGAGTTGCGAGCGCGATCACGCGGCGCAGCCCTGCGCCATCTTTGGCACCCCAGTACTGGGCTGCCAAAACACCGCCCGCGTTGCCCGTGCCGAACATCACCAAGAGCACCACGAACATGGCTCGGTCGCATAGACCCGCGGCTCCGACTTGGTGCTCGCCCAGCTGTCCGAGCATGACCGCGTCGACCAGCACCACGGATGTGAAGAGCAGGAGCTGCACGGCTTGCGGCACCGCGATGCCCGCGAGGTCTTTCAGTAGTTTCCGGGAAAACATGGCAATGCTGGGCGGGTGACCAAACGAAAGAGCCGCGGGACCCCCGGGGGGGCACCGCGGCT
>CBFGRJ010000200.1:0-12792 GCA_965651135.1 uncultured Myxococcales bacterium | reverse complement strand
CGTTGCCGGCTAGCCAGATGGGCATGCCGCTGACCGGATCGGCCCGGTACACGAAGAACGAATGATAGTGGTGCTTCTCGTCGCTGCGCAGGCCCAAAATGTTGACGATGTCGCCGGGCCGATAGCGTGCGGCGTGCTCGACCAGGTGCGTGAAGAATGCGTCACCTGCCCGTAGCGGGATACGCTCGTCGGGCATCGAGTAAACCACGTCGAAACGCTCCGGATGTTCCCAGGCGAACTTGGTGAAGCGCTCCACGCTTCGCCTATTGTCGATGCCGAACTCGTCGAACGAAAGCTTACCCAAGACTCGCCCTCGCTGCTGGTCGCGATGCTGCCACCACGTACCACTGGCGCGCTCGAGCGCATCGGTGATGAAATCGATGCATACCTGTGGCACGCGCGGGCGGCCCTGCCGATCGAACACGTAGTACCTGTCACCGTTGAACTCGTACCAATCGCGCCCCAATCGATAGGCCCCGCGCCACTCCGGGCGCAGTTTGCCATCCTGCTGGCCTTCTTCCGTGCGCGGTTCGTCGAACGGCAACGCCTCGCGAATCATGGCGTCGATGGCGCGGTGCTGAGCTACCAGCAACGCACGTTGTCGCTTTTCTCTCTCGCGGGCGTGCATGACCTGCTGCCGATAGCCAGGTTCGAGCAACTCGCAGTCCAAGCTCAAGCTGGCCCCCGATCTACGAAACAAGCTCAGCACCCATTGCTCCCCATAAAGCAGGTTCAACACCACCCACTCGTCACTGGCATACTCCAGGCGAGCTCGCCAGAACCCCAGCGCCTCGGCCGCGGGCTCCAAGTCGACGTGCAAGGGACGAGTGGGGGCTTCGGCTTCGTTCCAGACGCGGTCGAACAAAAGCACCTTGGCAGGCTGTCCGACCTCCGGACCCGTGGCATACACGTACTCGCCGTCGGAGCGAACGGCCTCGAACACCTCACTGCCGCGCTGGAGGTGCACCCTCTCATCGGAGAACAAGTGCGCGAGCTCGACCTTCTGGACCAGCGCGAAGGCCAGCCCCGGCTCTTCCGTATACAGGTAGCCCTCACGCAAGAGGACGGACCGCGCGAGCTCAGGACGCAGGTAGAGGTGCCGGTACATTTCGCCAAGCTCTCGCGGCGTGGGATTTTCGAACAACCGCCGCCGCAAGCGCTCCGCTCCCGGCAGCTCGCTGCTGCTAACCTTGGGTGTCTGCGTGAACAGCACCGGCGTGGCCTTGGCACGACCCAGAATCTGCGCGCGCCGCTCCTCCAACGCTGGAGCCCCCGGGTGACCCTCTTTTTCTAGAACGCCCGCAATGCGTTCACGACACGCGGACAACCGATGCCGATCCGCCAGCTCGTCGAGCTCGATCGCGGTCTTGGCCTCGGCCGGCGCCCCTGGTTGCGGCCCTGAGCCTGGCCCCGGCGCATCGTGCTGCGTGACTTGCTCGCTGCACGCCAGAGCCAATACCGTAATGAGACGCTTCACGACCTACCAAGCTAGCATGCGCCAACTCCGACCTCTGTCGCAACAACGCCCCGAAGACCGCACCATTCTCGAGGTGCACGAGTCGTAGCGGCGACGAGTCAGGAATGACGCAAAGCGCCATTCCCTACCCTTGCATACACTTCGACTCAGCGGTTTTGCATGCTGCTCAGTTCGTCGGCGCTTCTCGGCTGGCTTCTTGCTGTGCCATCTGGTCGACGAACGCTTGCGAGGGTTGCGGCAATTGCTCCAGCGCAGCCTCGAGCACTTCGTCCAACTTGTGCACGAAGACGAACTCGAGCTCGTCGCGAATCTCCTTCGGCACCTCCTCGAGATCCGCCTTGTTGCGCTCCGGCAAGATCACGCGCTTGATGCCTGCTCGATGCGCCGCCAGCGTCTTTTCTTTGACGCCTCCGATGGGCAACACACGGCCCCGTAGCGAGATCTCGCCGGTCATGGCCACATCGTGCCGCACCCGAATTCCGGTGAGTAGCGACACAATCGCCGTGAACATGGTGATGCCTGCACTGGGGCCGTCTTTGGGCATGGCACCCGCAGGAATGTGGATGTGCACGTCGCTCTTCTCCAAGAAGTCCTTGGGGATTCCGTACTTTTCCGCGTTGGTTCGCACGTAGCTGAGTGCGGCGTGCGCGCTCTCCTTCATGACGTCACCCAGCTGCCCCGTCAGCTGCATCTTGCCGGTCCCGAACATACGGGTGACCTCGATGAACAAGATTTCTCCGCCAACGCTGGTCCAAGCCAGGCCCGTTGCCACACCAGTTTCTTCGGTGCGCTCGGCGACTTCGCTCGTGTACTTGATCGGCCCGAGGAACTCTCTCAAGTCGTCTTCGGTTTTGATGACGCGTTCCGAAACGTCGCCTTCGGCGACCTTGACGGCCACGCCACGAATCACGCTGGCCACGGTGCGCTCGAGTGAACGAACCCCAGCCTCTCGCGTGTAGTGTTCGATCAACTCCTCGACCGCCTCTTCGGTGATTTCGAGCTGGTTGGGCTTGATGCCATGCTCTTCGAGCTGCTTGGGGATCAAGTGCTGTTGCGCAATGGCCAGCTTTTCGCGCCGCGTATAACCGGGGATCTCCAAAATCTCCATACGGTCGCGCAGTGGTGGCGGGATTGGATCGGCGATATTCGCCGTCGCCACGAACATCACGTTGGAAAGATCGTAGGGGATTTCGAGGTAGTGATCCGCAAAGGTGTTGTTCTGCTCGGGGTCGAGCACCTCGAGCAGCGCCGCGCTGGGATCGCCACGAAAGTCGTGCCCAATCTTGTCCACTTCATCCATCATGAACACCGGGTTGATGGTGCCGGCCTTTTTCATGCCCTGGATGATTTGACCAGGCAGCGCGCCGACGTACGTGCGCCGGTGCCCACGAATGGCAGCTTCGTCGTGCACGCCACCCAATGAAATACGCACGAACTTGCGACCGAGCGCGCGGGCGATGCTCTTGCCGAGCGATGTCTTACCGACGCCCGGCGGACCAATCAGGCACAGAATCGGGCCCTTCTTGTCCTTCTTGAGCTTGCGCACTGCCAAGTACTCGACGATGCGCTTCTTCACCTTGTCTAGACCGTAGTGGTCCTCGTCCAGAACCTTGCGCACCTCCGCGATCTCCATGTTGTCATCGGTCGCGGTGTGCCAGGGCAGGTCGAGGATCCAATCCAGATACGTGCGCACCACCGTGTACTCGGCGCTGCCGACCTGCATCGATCGCAGTCGCTTGAGCTGCTTACGCGCTACGTTGTCGGCCTCGGCGGGAAGATCGGCCTTGGCAATACGCTCCTCGATGCCGTCGAGGTCACCCTGATCGCCGTCGTCTTCACCCAGCTCTTCTTTGATGGCTTTGAGCTGTTGGCGCAGCACGTACTCGCGCTGGTTCTTGCCCATCTCTTCTTTGATCTGGGAGTTGATGCGCTCGCGCATCTTCAAGATCTCGAGCTGGCGCGTCAGCAGACGCAAAACCTTTCGGATGCGCTCCTTGACCTCGATGGTTTCGATGAGCTGTGCTTTCTCTTCGACCGGCGCATCGAGGTTCGCCGCAACCAGATCGGCCAGCGCGCCCGGGGCCTGAATCGAATCAATCAGCGACCCAGCTTCGCGCGGCAGCTCCGGCATCAGCTGAATCACTTGCTTTGCGACGTCGCGCAAGCTCATGGCCAGCGCCTCGGCCTCGACATCCTCCACCGCCGGGGTTTCTACCCGCGCGATGCGCGCCTTCAGGTACGGTGTGGTTTGCGTGAGTGTATCCAGCCGAATACGGGTCAGGCCCTGTAGAATGAGCGAGTAGTTTCCGGAGCTGTGTTTGAGCGCCTTGAGCACGCGCGCGGCGCAGCCTACGGGATACAAGTCGTCCGCGCCTGGATCGTCGGTGGCCGGGTCGCGCTGAGCAAAGATGGCGATCACCGGATTGGTCTGCGAATGCACCTCCTCGACCAGTGCTACGGACTTGGCTCGACCCACGTCGAACGGAGCGACGGCACCGGGAAACAGAACCGCATTGCGAATGGGGAGAATCGAAAGCTCGTCCCCAAACTTGATCTCTTCTTCGGTCGGGGGAGGAGGAGGTACCGAGGACGGGCTTTTCTTATCGCTCATGAATCACCTGCAATAGAAGTCCCCCTGAGGGGGTCACCTCAAGCTACTCCGACGGCCAGCAAAGGCCAAAGCTCAAGGCCGATTTTGATTCAATTGAACCTAATCACGCAGCTCGGGATGGCTAGTGCCGTAGCCGCGAAGTCCAGAGCGAGCTAAAAGCGCTGTCCCATGCGGGCTGTTTTCTTCGGAACCCCTGCCATCGCCGTTCCGGCGCTGCGCGCCTTGACAGAAGTCGCCGACGTCCGAGCCGTCGTGTGTCAGCCGGACCGGCCAGCGGGCCGCGGTCTCAAACTCCAACCTCCCCCAGTCAAGGCTGCCGCGCAAGAGCTCGGGCTCCTCGTGCACCAGCCCAAGGCCGTGAAAACCGGCGAGCTGGCACGCTGGCTGAAGGACCTCGAGCTAGACGTGGCGCTCGTCATGGCCTACGGGCGCATTCTGCCGCTGGATGTCCTAGAAGCGCCGCGCCATGGCTCGCTCAACCTGCACGCCTCGCTGCTCCCGAAGTATCGAGGTGCCGCGCCCATCCAATGGGCAATCGCCCAGGGCGAACACGAAACCGGCATTTCGCTGATGCAAATGGACGCCGGCATGGATACGGGGCCGGTATTCTGCACTCGCTCGCTAGCCATCGGGCCCGAAGAAACGGCGGGACAACTTGCCGAGCGATTGGCCCTGCTCGCCGCCGAAGTGACTCGCCACGACCTCGGCCGGGCACTATCGGGCGAGCTCGTCGCCACCCCGCAGGACGAAGCCGCCGCAACCTACGCCCCTCCGATCGATCGAGCGACGGCCGAGGTTCGATGGACGCGCCGAGCTTTCGAGATCGCGAATCTGGTTCGGGCCATGGCGCCACGCCCGGGCGCGCACACTCGCGCGGGCAACAAAGAGCTCAAACTCTGGCGGGTAACCTGCGCGCCTGGCTTCGAATTTCCGCCGGGTCATGTCGAGATCGTCGAGTCGACCCGCGCGCTAGTGGGTTGCGGGGACGGGGCGATCGAAATCCATCGCGCGCAGCTCGCAGGCAAGCGTGAGGCGAGTGCTCGCGACTTGATCAATGGCCGGATTCTGAAAAGCGGCGACACCTTGGGGAGCTGACATTTTTGTACGAAGAGCACTCAGCGAAGCTCATCCGCGAAATCCGCCAGGAGTTCCCAGCCTTTCGCCTGGTGAACAAGAGAGGCAACTTTCTATCTCAAGCCATTGATCTAGCTTTGAAAATAGTCACCGTCGGCCAGCAGCGACAATACCTCACCCATTACCACACGGTGCTGGGGTTCACCCTCTACGTTCCGGACTCGTGGGGCTCGGCCTCCGATGTCGATCGAGCGATTCTGCTGAGGCACGAAAGAGTGCACCTGCGTCAGCGCCGGCGTTATGGTTATCCGTTGATGGCGTTTCTCTATTTGGTCCCCTTTTTTCCTTTGGGGCTTGCCTATGGCCGCGCTCGACTGGAGTGGGAGGCGTATCGCGAAACTCTCAGGGCTACCGCCGAGCTCAAAGGGTTGCCCGCTGCCAAGTCAGAGAGCCTACGCCGACAGATCGTGAAGCGCTTCGTAGGCGGCGCTTATGGCTGGATGTGGCCTTTCCCAAGGCAGGTAGAACGCTGGTACGATGCCGCCCTCGAAGAGTTGGAAGCCGACCATTCTTCGGGCGATACACCTCCGGCCCCCCGCACTGACCTGGAGTTCTCATGACCAAAGCGGTGATAGGAATCGACCTTGGCACGACGAACACGGTCGTCGGAGCCGTGCGCGCCGGGCAAGCCTCGGCCCTGGCCGGTAGCGATGGCCAGGTGCTGATTCCGAGCGTCGTGTCGTTCCATCCGTCGGGCAGCGTGCTGGTTGGCCAAGAAGCTAAAGCGCGGCGCAAGATCGACGCCAAAAACACGATTTACTCGGTCAAGCGCCTGATTGGGCGCAGCTGGGATTCAAATGAAGTTCGCCAGGCGCGAGAGCGCTTTCCCTTCGAGATGCGCGAAGGCCCCGGGCAGGCCGCACTCGTGGTCGCTCGCAAGGAAAGCTATACGCTTCCCGAGATCAGCGCATTCGTTCTGCGCAAGGCAAAGAGCCTGGCAGAAGAAGCTCTGGGCTCACCCGTCCAGCGCGCCGTGATCACCGTACCCGCGAACTTCAACGACCTGCAGCGAGCAGCCACCAAGGTCGCTGGGCGCGTCGCAGGTCTCGAGGTGATGCGCATCCTCAACGAACCGACGGCCGCCGCGTTGGCCTATGGGTACGGCAAGGCGAGCTCGGAGCGCATCGCGGTCTACGACTTCGGAGGTGGCACTCTGGACATTACGCTGCTCGATCTCTCCGACAACGTCTTCGAAGTGCTGGCGACTGCTGGGAATACCTTCTTGGGCGGCGACGACATCGACAGCGCCATCGCCGACCGAATGGCCGATGAGCTACTCGCGACCCATCGCGTGGACGCGCGCGCCGATGTCATGATCTTGGAGCAGCTGCGCTCAGCTGCCGAAGAGCTGAAAAAGCAACTATCTAGCGCTGAACGAGGCTCCATCGTCGTGCAAGAAATCGCCCATCAAGCGGGCGGGCGCGCTGTCGATTTCTCGTTCTCGCTCACCCGCGCAGAGCTCGAGCAATGGGTGGCACCCATCTTGGACAAGACCTTCGACGTGTGTCGCGAGGCGCTGGGTATCGCTCGTCTGGAGGCGCAGGACTTCGACCAAGTCCTGCTCGTCGGGGGCTCCACGCGCATCCCGCTGGTGCGGCGCGAGGTCGAGCGCTTCTTCAAGCGGACTCCCGTCACGCACTTGAACCCCGACGAAGTGGTCGCCATCGGTGCGGCCATTCAAGCCAACGCGCTGAGCGGAGCAGAAAAGCGTCGTAGCACGCTGCCCGTGCCCCCGAGCCCGCGCAAACGCCAGAGCACCGTACCCCCGCATGGCCGGGCGCGCCTGAAGACAGTGCCACCCGTGGACACCGCCAGCTACGGTCGGCCGCGGCTGCGCACCGCCGCGGGCCTCCAGCCGGCGACGCCCCAGCCCTTGGAGCCGCACCGGCGTGCTGCGCCCTTGGTCGTGCCCCCCGCCGCGGGCCAGCCGACGTCACATGTTCCCGCCACGCAAGACCGAGCGGGGCGCAGCAAGCGCACGACGGCTACGGGCCTGGGCAATCGCCCAGCACCAGCTACGAGTGCAGCGGCAGCTCCTGTCGAGTTGAGGCGCACCGGGCGCGGCCTGGGCCCGCCAGGACCCGCCCTGCCGACCTCTGCCCCCGATACCCTGACCCTCAAGAGCGCGTCGAAAGAGGCCGCGTCAGCCCTGCGTGCCGCCGGACCGCCCGATGGCGAGCCGCTCACCGCCGAGGCCATGGCCGCAAAGTACGGCGATCTACCGCTGGTCATGCCACCCACGGAGGCGCGCGCTCCCTCGGAAGCCGATCTCTTGGATGCCTCCGATCTCGAAGAACTCACCGCCGAGCTACTGGATGAAGCGGACGACGAAGAGGAGACATGGGCGCGAGGATCCGCCGCACCAGCAGCCGCCGCGGGCTTCGACGACGAGCCGACAGCGGTTCAACCGGCTCCACAAGCGCCAACCCTGGCGCTCGACCTCGAACCCCAGCCCGACCCCATCGACCTACCGACGCCGGGAATTCCGATGGAACGGCAAGCCATGGAGCTGGCATCCCCTGCCGATCAGTTGACCGCCCAGCTGACGCTAGCCACGGCCGCACTCAGAGGACACGAAACCGTGATCCGGGAAGTCGTCCCCGAGCCGCCGCTCCTGATCGACGTGACGCCGCTGACCTTGGCGGTGGAGACCGTCGGCGGATACTGCGATACGGTCATCGAACGCAACAGCCCGGTCCCCTGTGAAAACAGCCGGCAATTTGCCACCGTGCTCGACAACCAGGACAGCGTCCGAGTCCGCGTCAGCCAAGGCGAAGCGCGTGTGTTCGACCAGAACACGTTGCTCGGCGAGGTCGTGCTCACCGGGCTTAGAGCGGCGCCACGCGGCAACGTGAAGATCGAAGTCAACTTCGCCCTCGATGCCAGCGGCATGTTGAACGTCAACGCCACGGACGTGGATACGGGGCGCTCCGTCTCGACTCGCGTTCGTCTGGTGGGCCTTGGCGATGCGACGGAAATCGAAGCCATGCGCACCCGACATGCCACCCTACGCATGACGTGATTTGCCTGCAATGCGACAAAAGGACCTCGATCTGATCCTCGCTTGGGACGACGTCATCGACGAGTCGAGCTACTACGAGATCCTCGGGATACTGGAGATCGCCGACGATGCGGCCATCAAGGACGCCTATCGGGGCTTCGCGCGGGCCTTCCACCCCGACGTCCATCCAGAAGTCGACGGCCAGGTGTCCAGGATTTTGCGACGCATTTTCCAGCGCGGTGTCGAGGCTTATCGAACCCTGTCCAATCCCAAGCTGAGGGCCGACTACGACCTGGCTCTGGCCCGCGGAGCCGTGCGTCTGAAAGACAGCGTCCTGCCACCGCAGCCAGGTGCAGCCAAAAGCTTGGAAGACCTGTGCAACACCATGAGCGCGAAGCTCGCGGCCAGAAAAGCCGACCAGCTCATCAGCAGCGGCCAACTCGCCGACGCCAAGCGGGAGCTCATGATGGCGCTCCATCACGAGGGCAGCGACAATGCCGAGCTGGCCGAGCGCCTCGACGCGCTCGACTTGCTCATGTTCGCCAAAGGCGAATGAGCCGAAATTCGCCGGGTGCGACCCAAGCTGGTGACCCGCCCCTGTGTCTAAGAAACCCGGGCGAAGACCGCGTATGACCCCGGCCCTGCGACTTGCATAGGAGCGCCTACATTTGGTTCCGTTGTCGATTCCACAACCACACACGTGCGAGAAATTTTTCGTGGTGCTGGTGTTTGGCGCGCACGCGCGGTAGCCGTTGAAAAGGGCGTCGGCGTGATCCCATCCACGAGGACCAGCGAGCTACGCCTGGGCGGGGCTGACATCGGCTTTGAAGTCGGCTCTTTCGGCTGTTTGGTTTCTTAGGAGGCTAGCTTTCGTGTACAACAGTGTTAAAAGGAGTTCCCCACTGGCCTGATGCTAGACCGAACTGTAAAGCGGAACGTCTGTCCTGGTATTATCGCGCCTGCCTCACCGCAGGCCACACCACTAGCCGGAAGCCTGGTGAGGCATGACGGTGATTCGAAAGGCTGACTGTGAAGATCGAGTGTCCTTCGTGCGCTGCTAAGTATTCGATTGGCGACGATAAAGTCCAAGATCGCCTCGCAAAGATCCGTTGTCGCAAGTGTGGCACCACCATCGTCATCGATGGAAAGCAGCACCCTCCAAACATCTATGCAGCCGATGCCGGTGCCGATTCCGCGGCCAGCGGGGCTGCAGGGCCCGCTAGTGTCGGCTCGGTCAGCGCTGGCTCAACCGCACAGTCTGCGATGGCACAGCCCGCGATGGAGTCGCCTGCCGGCGTCGAGTACACAGTGGATTTCGGTGATGGCGATCAGCGCAACATGTCGCTTTCTCAAGTGGTCGACGCGTACAACCGCGGCGAGGTCACCGCGGAGCACTATGTGTGGGCGGACGGCTTCGATGACTGGCGCACGCTAGGCGAGGTCGAGCAAATCGTGGAAGCATTGCACCAGAGCGCTGGAAGCTCGGCAGGCGCTGCGGGTATGGGCGCTGCGGGTATGGGCGCTGCAAGCATGGGCGGCGGTTTGCAGGCCGCTGCGGCGCCGCGCGCAGCCGTAGGCGGCCGCGGCACCACGGACCTGTTCGGCAGAATCGATCAAGCCGGCAGCGAAGAAGAAGTGACCACCAGCGCAACCTCGGCGGAACCGATGCCGTCCGCACCTGCGGCAACCGGAGCTCGCAACGAGTCCTCCGTGCTGTTTTCTCTGAGTGCGCTCACGTCGGCAGCCAACTCTAGGCCTTCGCAGGGGGGCGGCCTGAGCGGCTTGGCCACCTCGTCATCGAGTACGAAAGAAGACTCCGGGCTCATCGATCTCAAGGCGCTGACAGCTGCCGCCGCGGCCAGCGAAGAGGGCAAGCCTGCCGCCCCACCGATGGGGCTCGGGCTCACCCCCGCTCCACTCGGGGGTGTCGTCGCACCACCGCTCGGCATGGCGTCGCCGCTCGGAGGAATGGGGGCCGGCTCGCCCGCCATGGCCTTCGATCCGGGCCCGATGCCACAGGCAAAGAACCGAACCGGGCTCTTCATCGCCGGAGGCATCGTGGTGGCGGCGGTGGCCGTTGCACTGATCGTCGTTTCCAGCCAGGAGAGTCCGGCACCCATCCCATCGGCCATCCCCGTGGCGGCGCCCACTCCAACCCCGACGCCGACGCCTACCCCCACCCCCGCACCAACCCCGGAGAGCACCGCGCAAGCGCCCGCCACCGGCGCTGCGGAAGAAGATGCGGGACCACCCGAAGATCAGCCGAAGAAGGCAGCTCCCGTTCGTCGCACCTGGCGTCCGAAGCAGACCAGCACCTCGACGTCACAAAAGACGAAAACGTCCAGCGCCTCGACTCCGGCAGCCAAGCCCAAGCCCAAAAAGAGCAGCACGAGCAAGTGCGGCTGTGCTCCGGGCGACCTGCAGTGCGCCATGCGCTGCGCGGCTGGAGGCTGATCGATATCCGACTATTTGTCGGGCATCAGCGCGACGTCTCGCGCTTCTTCTTCGGCAAAGCCGTTGCCGTGCTCGATCAGGTAGCGCCGTGCTTCGCGGGCCGCGTCGCGATTTCTGCCGAGCCGCTTGAGCGCTCGGAATTGCTCCACCTTGGCCTCCTGTGCCAGGGCCGAGGCCGGGTACTGCGAAAGCAGCTGCCCGAAGTACCGCACCGCAATCGCGTCGTCTCCTCGGTTCCTCGCATCGACTGCCAGACGAAAGAGCCTGTTTTCCTCTTGTAGGGTGCTGGACACCACCTCTGACTCAGGGGCCCCTGCTTCCGCTGCGCTGCGGCGAGCCAGCGAGTCCGTCGGCGCGCGCTTGGCGAGCGTGGCGCGCGATGGGGCACGATTCCAGCGAAGGGAGCCCTTCGAGCTCTTCGACACCGGTTGCGATGCGGCACTTCCGGCAGCAGCCGTCGGCTCGGGCTGCGTGGGGAGCTTCGCGGAAGAAGGACTGGACGACCAGCTTTGACCTGCTCGCAGGCGAGCTCGTTCAACGCCCTGTTGCACCACGGACACCACGCCGTGCGTGACCCGGACCGTGGTCACCGTTTTCTGAGCGGAGGGACCCGCGGGGTCCACGGAAACCGTGAACCGAGTCCCGTGCACGAGGACCATGGCGTCCGGGGTTTGCACCACGACCGAGCGGCGACTCGGCACCCCAGAATGGTTCGACGCCGACTCCTGCGGTTTCACCGCGACGTCGATGGCACCGCGCTTCAACACCAAGCGCTTTTCGTCGCGCGCGTTCTTCGCCAGCACCAATTCACTGCGCTGCCGCAGCTGCACTTTCGTATTGCCCCCCACCTCGAGGCCTGCTTGACCCGCATGCGTCACCACGCGATCGCCCACGCTGAGCTGCCTCATCGCGCCGGCGCCGAGCGGCTCTTGGTGAACGAGCTCCTCCGCCGAAGCATGCCCCGCCCAGACCTTTCCACCTCGACCGGTGAGGGTTGCCGTGACCCCTTCCCCAGCTTGGCCAAGGTCGGCCACCCGCGCATCGTGCTGGCCCACGACCGAATAGGCGGCCGCAGACAATCCGATCAGCGCCGAAGCTGCAGCCGCCACATATGCCCAGCGCCGGCGCCCTCGAGCACGCTCTCGCTCCAACAGGCCCTGCCGCATTGCCGCTGCGATCGTCGTGAGTGTGCGCGCCCGCCGATCGCCAACGACCGCCGGATCTTCGACGGGCACCACCGAGCTGCGCCAGCGGAGCAGCGCTTCGTTGACGCGCTTCTCGACAGCAACGCGCTCCGCTTTGCGTGCGTCCGTCACCTTCGACGCCTCCCGCTGTTTTCGACGCCCATGCGCCGGTACAGATCTTTTCTGCCCCGCACCAAGCGCGACTGGGCGGCCGCCACCGTCACATCGGTCATGAGGGCGATCTCGGCGAGCTCGTGACCGAGCACATCATGCAAGAACACCGTCTGGGCGTGTTCCTGCTTCATGCTCACCAGGTGCTCTCGCATCCGCTCGAGCTCGGCGCGAGCAACGGCTTGACGTTCGATATCGGCTGTCGACGGCGACGACTCGGGCTCTGCTTCGATCTGGCGGTCGAGCACCGCTCGCTCCCGGCGCCGCGAACGCAGCGCGTTGAACCCGACATGACTCGTGACGGTCGACGCCCAGGTTTTCAAGCTGCACGCACGAGCGAACGACTGTCGAGACAGTGTGAGCACAATCTGTTCGAACGCGGCCTGAACCAGATCTTCGTGATCGGCTTCTCGTCGGCCAAAGACTCGGTAGAGCGTGTGGTCCACGACGCCGATCAGGCGATCGTACAGCTCGGCCGCCAAACGATGATCGCCCTTTTCAACCGCCTCGATCAGGCGCTCGTCCGTGATGGGCGGGGCCGCGGGAGCTTCGGACTCTTTGACGACCCGAAGGCCCGCTCGGCGGGCATGTGCGGTGGTGGTCATAGGCGGGCTGTCTGTGATAGTACCCCATCCCGAGCGGGTCAGGCACGCGCCAAATCCTTTGGAATTTCAAAGAAAAATGCGACCGCAGCGCCAACGCAGCGCCACGCTTTGGATGAAGCCGGGCGCGCGGGCTGGTGCTAAGATCGGAAGAGCAC
>CBFGRJ010000199.1:0-12792 GCA_965651135.1 uncultured Myxococcales bacterium | reverse complement strand
TCCCGTCAAAGCCAAGGCCAACGCCAAGCCCCTTCGAGCCAAGAAAGCTGCACCCAGCAAAGGTGACGCTCGACCCTCGGGGTTGAAGTCGGGTGACAAGGCTCCCGCCTTCGAGCTGATGGACCAGAGTGGTAACAAGGTGAGCTCCCGCTCGTTGGCAGGCAAGCCGTATGTGCTCTACTTTTATCCAAGAGACAACACTCCTGGTTGCACTACCGAAGCGTGTGCGTTTCGTGATGCCCACCCGAATTTCGACAAGTTGGGAATCCGTGTTCTCGGAGTGAGCGCCGATTCCGTCAAGAGTCACGCAGGCTTCGCCGAGAAGTACGAGCTGCCGTTCACGCTGCTGGCTGATCCAGAAAAGCAGCTGATTTCAGCCTACGGGTGCTGGGTGCGGAAGCAGAACTACGGTCGTGAGTACATGGGGATCGAACGCAGCACATTTCTGATCGACAAGCGCGGTAAAATAGTCGAAAGCTGGCGTGGCGTCAGAGTCAATGGTCACGCCGACGCCGTGCTCGAGGCGGCAAGGAAGCTCGGCTGAGCGAGCCTCGTTTGCATCGCCCCCGCATCAGCGTCGTGCTTCCCGCGCGCAACGCTGCTGCTACTCTGGCAGCGGCGCTTTTGAGTGTTCGGCGCCAAAGCTTCGGTGACTTCGAGTGCATCGTCGTCGACGATGGATCGACGGATGCTACGGCTGCCATAGCTCGGCGCTTTGCCGAGCTGGATGCTCGGTTTCGGGTGCTGTGCCGCCCAGCGCGTGGCTTGGTACCGGCGCTGAACGAAGCGCTGGCAAGCGCCCGGGCGCCTTGGGTAGCCCGCATGGATGCCGACGACGTCATGCGGAGGAGGCGGCTCGAGCTGCAATTCGCGCGGGTCAGTGAAGATGCTGCATTGACGGGGGTGGGGTCGCACGTGCGCTTGTTTCCGCGCGCCGATTTGAGCGAGGGCAGGCGGCGCTACGAAGGGTGGCTCAATTCTTTGCATTCGGCCGAGGACGTGTATCGGGATCGCTTCGTGGAATGTCCACTGGCTCATCCCACCTGGTTCATGCGGACCGGCGTTCTGGCAGAGCACGGGTATCGGGACCTCGGGGCGCCCGAAGACTACGACTTGATCCTGCGGCTTCTGGCTCGTGGTCACCGACTGGCCAGCGTTCCAAGGCGCCTGCTCCTGTGGCGCGATCACGCCCGGCGTTCGTCACGCGTCGATGAGCGCTACAGCGAGGCTCGCTTCACCTGGCTCAAGGCTTTGCACCTCTCGGAATCATTCCTCACTGGCTCACCCGAGTACGTCTTGTGGGGCTACGGAGGTACGGGCAAGGCGCTGGCTCACGCGCTCGCGCAGCGTGGCCATCGGCCGTCGCATATCGTCGAGGTGCATCCCGGGCGACTCGGGCAGAAGATTTGGGGGGCCCCGGTGGTCGAGCCCGTCGAGCTTCGCCGGATCCCAGCGCACCCGCTGGTCGTCTCGGTGGCCGGTGCGGTCGCTCGAGCCGAGATCCGCACCGCCTTGGCAGCCATGGGGTTTCGGGAGCCCGGCGATTTCGTGTGCGCGGCCTAGGGTCGAAGTGGACACACGCCACGGGGCCCGGTTCAGTGTGGTAGAACCGCCGCATGACCGATCATCGCCGACATGGTGCTTTGTTATCGAGACGCTCGAGCCTGTGTGCCTTGGTACTGGTGCCACTCGTGGGCAGCTCGCTCGGCTGCACCGACACGGGCAAGGTCAGCGCCGAGCACGCCAAAACACATGCCAAGTTTTTGCTGAGCGCCGCCAATACCGATATCGACGAGCTCAAACGCGGCCTTCCCAAGGGAGTCGTCCATCTCGAAGCAGCGTTCGAACAGGGGCCGCCCGATAGCCAGACTGCCAGCAAGGCGCTCGAAACCGCCAGGAACAAGATTCAAGACTTGCGGGTTGCCAAGAGCACCTTTTTCGCGTTGCTCGGGAAGGACGGCACCGTCATCCGTAACGATCAGGAGCAAGATCTGATGGCCGGCAAGAACATGGTGTCGGCGTACAAAGAGCTCGGCCAGGTGCTTGCCGGTAAAACGGTAGAAACGCGCGGTGTCATGCCCGAAGCAGCGGGCGTGCGCGGCAAGCCCGATGCGCAGTGGGTGGTCGGCGTTCCCATTCGTGTGGGCGGTGAAGTCGTCGGCGCCTATGTCAGCGGCTGGTCTTGGTCGGCGTACGCCTACCGGCTGGAGACCGCCCTTCGCAGCGACGTCCTGTCGAAGACGGAAGAGGGGGGCAAGGTGCCCCTCTTGTATGTCTACGTGCTGGTGGCAGGGCAAGCCTACGGCGCGCCAATCAGCCCTGAGGTCAACGGGACGGCCATCGTGAAGCAGAAGCCTTTGGATAAAGCCAGCGCCAGCGCACCGTTCTCGATGCCACTCGAGATCGAGAACCGCCAGTTCGGGCTGGCTGTCGTGCCGCTCGAGAAGATCGGCAAAGACGTGGGAATTGCCGTGCTGCGCAGCGAAACGTGAAGCCTGCGGCTAGCGCTATTCTCGCGCTGCCTTGCGACGGCGGCGCTTGCGCGGAGCGGGGGCGTCCGCTCCACTGCGACCGAAGCGATGCAGTCCGATGATGGTCGTGACGAGGCCTCCGACCGTCAGCAGGCCGGCGAGCGAGGTCGCGTCGCCGGTGCTCATGGCAATGCCGAGCAGGGTCGCGCCGGCGCCCACCGAAAGCAGGGTCCGCTCGGTGCGAGCCCCGACGCTCAGAGTGGGCTTTATGGCCATCGTTCGGACTGCGCTTTGACGAGGAAATCTTGAACGTCGCGAGCCAGCTTTCTTTCTGCGGTGATCGTGGTCTCCTCGTGTTCGGCGCCGACGTGGTCGTCGTATAGGTAGTCCTCGTCGTAGAGCACCAAGATTCTGGCTTCTGCGTCTGGCCCAATGCCCCGCACCAGCTGGAGCGCGTCACCTTGTGATGGATCGCGCGCGGGCAACGCTTGCCCCAGCTCCAAGCGCTCTTGCGCGGTGACGTATGCTACGCCGTAACGGTGCCCATGCGAGCCGACGTCCACCTCGAGCGGCTTGCCCGCCGGGAGCTCGACCTGTCGGCCGGGCACCGGTGCATCGTTTTGGTCGTGAAAGGCGCGAATG
The DNA here is from genome assembly GCA_965651135.1 of uncultured Myxococcales bacterium. Classification (GTDB taxonomy): domain Bacteria; phylum Myxococcota_A; class Polyangia; order Polyangiales; family Polyangiaceae; genus JAICQQ01. The sequence goes on along the minus strand of CBFGRJ010000199.1, from coordinate 9,679 downwards.
ATGACGCGAATCGCACGCTGCTCGTCCAGAGGCCGCGTGGGATTGGCCTGCCTGGGCTGCGGCACCGAGCAAGCGAATAACGCGCTCAGAGCTGCCAGCGCTACGAGCTGGCGTCCGCCAAGCATCCGTGGGAAAGCTCGGAAGGCGCGTTTCGGATTCATCGGATGCAGAAGGTAGAAAATATCGGTGGGTTTCGCTAGCTCTCGTCCAACCATGCCACCGATCAAATGGCCTTTGCTAGTGGGGGGCTGGGTAGCCGTTCTGCCCGGGCTCGGTTGCTCTCGGCCCGCTGTCCCGGACCCTAAGGCAGTGGCCATCGAGTACGCGCAAGCAGCCGAGGCTGGGGATGCGGCTCGCATCTATGCTCTGATGACCGAGCAATCACAGCGCGAGTATGGGCCGGAGCAGACTCGGGAGCTGGTCAGGGACGCGCGGCGAGAGCTCCAGCAGGCAGGCAGCGCGCTAAAAAAAGGTCCTCTCACTGTGGAGGCCCAAGCCGAGATCCGCTTTTCGGACGGGGAACGGGCCGTGCTCGAGCTCGAAAGGGGTCGCTTTTGGATCTCCAAAGCCGGCACGCTACCGAGCGGCGCCGTCACCCCAGCGCAGGCCTTGGCAGAGCTCAGGACTGCGCTGGCCCGCCGCAGCTATCCGGCGCTGATGCGGGTGATGACGAGCGGCACGCGGGGAACCATGGAAAACAACTTGCGCGCTCTAGTGAGTGGGCTCGAGGACCCCGAAACGCTCCAGATAGAGGTCGAGGGAGACCAAGCCGAGGTGGAGCTACCGGACGGGCACAAAGTGAAGCTCAAGCGCGAAGAGGGTCTGTGGAAGATCGACGATCTGCAATGAGTGCTCGAGCCTTCACGCGGCGTAGCGCACTCGGTCTAGCGGCGCTGTTGGCACTGAGGGTCGCGCCGGCTCGGGCCTTCGGCGGCGCGGGAGCCTTTCACCCGCGCCTGCTCACGGTTGGGGGGCGACGCGTGGACTCGGCTCGCGCCGAAGCGGCAGCCCGCTGGGCCTGGGAGCTGGTCCGCCGCACCAGTGCGCCGGCACGCATCGTCACGACGTTCGTCGCTCCGGATCAGCAAGAGCTTCTGACCGAACCTTTCGTGATTTGGGCCGGCAAAGAGGAGCTTCCACCGTTGGCTCGTTCGGAGGTCAGAGGGCTTCGCCAGTTTCTGAAACTCGGCGGAGTGATGGTGGTGGACGATGCGGACCCGGCTGGCGGCGCCTTCACCCAGAGCGTCAAACGCGAGCTCCGACGGGTGCTGCCAGAATCGCCCGTCGTCAAGCTCGACGCCAGTCACGTGATTTTCAAGACGTACTACATCATCGATCGTCCTGTGGGGCGCGAGCTTGGGCCACCTCGAGTCGAGGCGGTCGTTCGCGGCAAAAATGCGCAGGTTCTGTTGCTGAAGCACGACCTCTTGGGGGCGTTGGCCCGGCGAGAAGGTGCTTGGGCTCTGCCGGTCGAGCCCGGCGGCGAGCAGCAGCGCCAGTATGCGATTCGGCTTGCCGTCAACCTGGCGATGTACGTGCTGTGTTCGGACTACAAGGACGACCAAGTGCACGCGCCCTGGCTGATGCGCCGGCGAGCGCGGCAGCACCCTTAGCCAATGCGCGAGCAGACTTGGTCACTGTCGGAAGATCTCTCCACGCCGGTGCTGGCGGTGGCTGTGGTGCTGTTGCTCCTTTGGCTTGTATTTCTGGTATTCGAGCTCAAAAACCGGGAACGCTTTGGGGTAGGCATCGCTGTCAGCGGTTTGGTGGCCGCCATCTTGCTGGGGGCCACGTTGTTGCGCCCAGCCCACGTGACGCAGAAGGGCAGCGTGGTTGGCTCGAAGGTCACCGTGTTGGTGGATGCCTCCAGACGCTTGTCGTTGCCCGACGGTGAGTTGACGCGTCGGCAGCGGGCAGAGCAAGCGGTGCAATCCATCGAGCAACACTTCGAACATGCCCGGCTGGAGCTCTCCGCGTTTGGCGAAAACGGCATTCGACCCTATGCCAGGCAAGGCCAGGTTGGCGATTTTTCGAGTGAGTCCGACCTGGTTCGAGCGCTCGAAGCCCTGGCCGAGTCCCCGGGCGAGCGACCGCGAGCCGTGGTGGTGGTGAGCGATGGGCGATTTTCCCAGCCTGCACCCGGACTCACCGACGACGCCCTCAGGCGCCTGGTCAACCGCCTGGGCGTTCCGGTTCATACCGTGAATGTCGCCACGCAGGTTCCCAAGGACGCGAGCGTGCGCGGTGTGCGCGCTGCCGGTGCCGCCGTCGCGCATCAGCCGCTAGCGGTCACGGTAGAAATCGGGTGCCACGAGCTAGATTGCGCCGCGATCCCGGTGACGATTCGCGAGATGCTACGCGGCGAAGAGGCAGCGCTCTTGGCAGAGGGGGTCGCGAAAGTGCGCGATGGCCGCGCCACGGTGGAATTGCCCATCGTGCTCGACCGTGCCGGTCCGCGCGTCGTAGAAGTAGCGATCGGCGCGCCCTCGGGCGATGAAGTCCCCGAAAACGACCGACGCCTCATCACCTTCAACGTCACGCGTGATCGTATCCGCCTGCTGCATGTCGCCGGCAGGCCTACGTACGACGTGCGCGCTCTCAGAATGTGGTTGAAGGCGGACAGTTCCGTCGATTTGGTCGCGTTCTTCATCCTTCGCACGAAGGAGAACAATTCGATGAGCGACGACTCGGAGATGGCGCTGATTCCGTTTCCGGTCGACGAACTGTTCACCGAGCACTTACCGAGCTTCGACGCCATCGTGCTGCAGGACATCGACGCCGAGGAGTATCAGCTGAGCAGGCACCTCACCTCGATTGAAGCCTACGTTCGAGCGGGTGGCGGCCTGATCATGGTGGGCGGCCCCGCTTCATTCATCGGCGGCAATTACGCGGGAACGCGACTCGAGCAGGTGCTGCCGGTCGCGCTCGACCCCAGCGAGGAGCCGTTCGGGCTGGAGGAGTTCACGCCGCGCTACACGGCTGCCGGGCTCGCGGCTTCGGTGTTGAGACCGCTGAGGGCGCTGCTCGGCGTCAGCTTGCCACCGATGCCCGGATCGAACACGCTCGGACCTGCCCAAGACGGGGCGCTCGTGCTGTGGGAACATCCCACGCGGGTGAACGACTCCGTACCGATGCCGGTGCTGGCGCTGCGCGAAGTCGGTGACGGTCGCAGTATCGCGCTCGGCGTCGATGGCACGCACCTGCTCGCCTTCAGCCAACAAGCAGTGAGCACCGCGGGTCGCGGCTACGGGGCCCTCTGGGAGGGACTGCTCGGATGGCTGATGCGCGACCCCCGGTACGAAGCGGGTTCGGTGGAACTGGTCCAGCCCTGCTTTCCCGGTCACCCCACGCGACTCAGGCTCGTTCCGCTCACGGCCGAGAAGGCTCGAGTCCAGGTCGAGCTGACCAAGCTGGGTAGGCATGGGGAGAAGCCCATCATCAAAGAATCGTCGAGCCCGGGGGACGGGCAGCCGATCGAAGTGGACCTCGGCCAGCTCGAGGTCGGCGCGTACACCGCCAAGGCGCGTATCGGCGCAGCCCCTCCCGGGCGCCTAGATTTCGCGTGCGAGCAGGGGGGCGAAGCCTGGCAAGACTCACGGCCCGACCCGACGCGCCTGGAGCGGATCGCCGAGCTGACGAAAGGGCGCGCCGTGGCGGTGGATGACATAAAAAGCTTACCCACGCCTCCAGAGACTCAGGTCTCGGTGGAGCGTCATGTGCATCCGATCATGCCGCCATGGCTGTGGGCGTTGGGCGCTACGCTGGCGCTCGGCGTTCACTGGATACTCCGGCGCCGCGGCGGCCTGACCTAGGAGCAATACCTAGTCGTAATATTCGTTGCCCAGGTGGGTGATGAGCTCCTCACCCATGATCCAGCGCAACGTGTTCTTCAGCTTCATCAATTGGATGAAGAGGTCGTGTTCTGGGTAGAGGTTTTCTGCAGCCATGGGGCTCTTGTAATAGAAGCTGAGCCACTCTTGCATGCCGCGGAAACGACAGCGTTGCGCTAGATCCATGAACAGAGCCAGGTCGAGCACGAGCGGTGCGGCCAAGATCGAATCCCGACACAAGAAATCGACCTTGATCTGCATCGGGTAGTCGAGCCAACCGAAGATGTCGATGTTGTCCCAGCCCTCTTTGGCGTCTCCGCGAGGGGGGTAATAGTTGATGCGAACCTTGTGATAGCTGTCGCGGTAGAGGTCGGGATACACGTCCGGCTGCAGGATGTGCTCGAGCGCGCCGAGCTTGCTCACCTCTTTGCTCTTGAAGCTCTCGGGATCATCGAGCACCTCGCCGTCGCGGTTGCCGAGGATATTCGTGCTGAACCAGCCGCTCAACCCCAGCATGCGCGCCTTGAAGCCGGGCGCCAAGATTGTCTTCATCAAGGTTTGCCCCGTCTTGAAATCTTTGCCGGATACCGCCGTGTGCGTTTCGCGAGCCAGCTCGAGCGCCGCTTTGGTGTCCACCGTGAGGTTAGGGGCGCCATTGGCATAAGGAACGCCCTCTTTGAGGCATGCCCAGGCGTAGATCATCGAGTTGGTGATGGCGGGATGGTTTTCGAGCAAGCCCTTCTCGAAGGCAGCGATACTCTGGTGGACCTCGCTCGGTTCGACATAGGTTTCAGTCGAACCGCACCACACGGCAACGGCGCGTGAGCATCCCTTCTTTGCAATGAAGTCTCGGATGTCTTGGCGCAGGGCTTCGACCATGTCGGCTTTGGTCTTGGCGGACTTGACGTGCGGGCCGTGCAGGCGCTTGACGTATTCTGGATAAAACACCGCGCTCATCGGCCGAATGGCCTCGAGCTCTGTCCGGACTGGGTCGAGGTGCCGCGCCTCGAGGACCTTGGCGTTCACCGCCGCCTCGTAGGCATTCTCCGGGAAGAGATCCCAGGCTCCGAACTCGAGATCAGCCAAGTCGGCCAGCGGTACGAACTCGCTCACCTTGGGGATGCGATTGTCGGTGCGTTTTCCGAGGCGGATCGTCCCGTATTGAGTCAGCGCGCCGACTGGCTTGGCGAGCCCTTGCCTGGCGAGCAAGCAGCCCGCGATGAACGTAGTCGACACCGCGCCTAGACCCGGGAGCAATACAGCAAGTTTGCCTTCGGGTCGCGGTACGCTTTGGGGACGCTCCATAGGCGCACGCTCGTAGCAAGCTACCTGCCGCTGCGCAATCCCTGTCAGCTGCAAGCTCGGATCCGCGGGGGAACCCGTGCTACCCTGCGCTCGTGCTTTGGCGCCGTTGCCTGCTTTGTCTGGGAATCGCCCTCACGAACGCCGGCGGCGCGCGGGCGTTCGTATGGCCGAATGCGGCAGAGCGGGTCGAACGTCAACTCGCCTCCGAAAGCGCGACGGAGCGTCGCGTCGCCGCCACCCAAATCGTCCAGTTGCCGGCCTCCGTAGCCCAACGGTTGGTACCGCGTGCGCTGCAAGATCCCGATACGGAGGTGAGGCTGGCTGCTTTGGACGCAGCGCTTCGATTCGGCGTGAGCGGTGTTTCCGACTTGGTGATCCCTTGGCTGAATCATTCGGAACGCCGCATTCGGATGGCGGCCATCGAGTTATTGCGCGTGGCGCCGAGCGCTGCTGCCATCCCGTCGCTTGGGCGAGCGCTTTCTGATCCCGATCCCGTGATTCGGCAGAGCGCGGCGGACGCACTCGGCGCATCGAAGGACCAAGGCGCGACGATGCACCTGCTCAGCCATCTCGATGATCCCATGCCACGTGTCCGGGAGGCCCTCGCGCGTGCTCTCGCGAAATTGGCCGACCCGAGAGCCGTGGTCCCGTTGATCGGTAAGATTCAAGACTCGCACGCGGGTGTCAGAGCAAGCGTGGCGCGTGCTCTGGGCGAGCTTTCCGATCCGCGCGCCAGCCCGGCCCTCGTCTTGGCGTTGGCCGACCAGGACGAAGAAGTGCGTGCTAGCGCAGCCAGAGCTCTCGGCCGTTTGGGACAAGATGCCGCGACGTTGCCGCTGGTGTCGCTCGCCGATAGTGACGCGAGCACGGCCGTACGGAGCGAGGCGGTGCGGGCGCTTGGGGCCATCGGTTCTGACGCCGCGGTGGCGGCCCTCATGGGGTACTTGGGCAATGAGGCCGAGCCAGGCTCGAGCGCTGGGCTACGGGTGGCCAGCATCGGCGCGCTCGAAGCGCTGGGCGCAAAGGCAAAAGGACCGCTCATCGATTGCCTGGTGCGCGAGCACTCGCGGGTTCGTGCCAACGGCTGCGCCCTGGTACTGGGTCGCGCCGGTGAACGCTCGGCAGTGCCATCTTTGATCAACGCGCTCAGGGCAGGCCGTGTCGACCGCAGTGTCGGGCTACGTGCGCTGGGCGATATCGGCGATCCAGCGGGGTTGCCGGCGGCGCTCGAGTATCTCATGGCGCCCGATGCGACGGTCCGCAGAGCAGCCATCGAAGCCTGTGCAGCGCTGTTGGCTGGCGGCGGATCGGAGGGACGCGCGGTCGAGCCGATCACGGCGGCGCTCAAGGCCCCGAACATTCTGAATTCGGAACGCGCCGCGCTGGCGCGCATTCTTGGGCTGACGCGGTCGAAGCGGGCAGCGGGCCCGCTCATGACGATCGCCACGGATTCGGACGATCTGGTGCTCAAGCGCGAAGCGATCGAAGCGCTGGGTGCCCTGGGGTCAGCCGGTCAGCACCAGGTGTTGCTGAGTGCGTTGGACGACGAGGAACCGACGGTCCGTCTAGCCGCCGCGTTGGCCTTGCGCCAAGCGGCGAATGCGGCGACGGCCTCCGAAATCTTGCGGAGGCTGCGGCGTGCGGCGGAGCAAGATCGAGGAGCGCTCTTGCTGGCGTTGACCGGGGCGCTCGGGGCCAATCGAGATCCGGCGGTGACCGGTGCAGTGGCCGACCTCGCGGGGCGCAGCAGCGGGGGAATGCGCGATGGGCTGCTCGAGGCTTTGGGCAACGCAGGCACGCCGGACGCGCACCAGGTGCTCGCACGGTTCATCGAGGGACCGGCGTCGGTAGCGGATCGGGCCAAAATAGCCGAAGCGCTGGCGGCGCACCCGGCGGCTCTCGCGACGCTGGTCGAGCTGGCACGCGACAGCGATGGGTCGGTGCGCGCCAACGCCGCATGGTCACTCGGTGCGATCGCCACCGATCGCGAGAAGGCGCTGTTGCTGGACCTCACGCGCGACCGCGACGTGGCCGTTGCCGGAAACGCGGTGGCTTCTTTGGGGCGTTGGGCGCTGCGCGCCAAGGCTGACGTGACGGAGCCCCTGTGCGCCCTTTTGCGAGATTCGCGCAGCTACGTGCGAGCCAACGCATTGGGGGCCTTGGTGCTGCTCGGGACTCGCTGCCCCCAATTCGTGGCGCGGACCCTGCTGCACGCCGATCCATCACCGGTCGTTCGTGAGCAAGCCGCCGCGCTGCTCATCGCAGCTCCAGCCAAGGACCCCGCGCCCGATCGGCAGGCGCTCCGGCACTGCGTGCTGGAGGAGCCTGTCGGCGCTGTGGCGGCGCGTTGTGCGGGTGCTGCTCGCGCACGGGCAGCCGGTGTGGACTCAGTGACGGTCCTGGTGGTGCCGAGCGGCGAATCCGCCCCCGTGCCCCGGGCGCCCTTTGCACTCAGGCGTGCTGACGGCTTGCTGCGTCTGGGGCTTACGGACCGGCGCGGCGGAGTCTACGAGCACGCGTCACCCAGCGGAGAAATGTCGCTGATGGTCCCCGCGCCATTGGCTCGGTAATAGGCAGAAGCGTGCCACTGCCACCCGTTGCCGTCGAAATAGCGCCGCCCGCGCAGAAGCAAGAGCTGGTGCAAATGCTGCTCGATGCTTGTTCGCGCGTGGCCAGTCCCGTCGAATGCGTGGCTGCCGATGCTCCAGGCACAGGCGGCGTCAGCGCGTTGGCGATCGTGGTCTGGCTGCCCCGAGGAGAGGGTGTTCGTATTCAAGTGGGCGCCAGACGCGGCGAGCAGCGCGGCGACTGGGTGAGCCGCCGCATAAGCTTCGAAGCGTCCGACGAGGAACGCGAGCGCTGGACCACGGCTGGGTTCGTGGTGGGCACGTTGGCTAGCCAGTTCTTGAACGACACCGAGCAAGCGGCAGCGCCTGAGGAGGCGGACGATGTGAACGAGACGGAACCCTCGCCTATCGAGGAGGAGCCTGCACCGGCTCCGCCAACCCCCGCAGCGGCTGTTCCGCGTTCGCCGTCGGCTCAGGCTCGCGCTCGCCGGCGGGCCTGGATGGATGCGGCCGCGCTAGCGGGTCCGCTCCTCGATCGCGGACCTTGGCGTTTCGGAGGCATGCTCGGCGTTGCCTACCAGCGGGAACCCTGGCCCGTATTCATGCACGTTGCCGCGCGACTCTCGTGGCGGCCGCAGGACGACCATCGGGTGAACGTGCGGCTGCAGGAATTCGACCTGGGTGCGGGTTTACCGGTCACCGGGGGCACGGCGTGGACCATGGATGCCACGCTGGCCGTCGCCTTCGAACGCCTGCACGCCATGCTCGACCGCCCCGACCTCGATCCTCAAGACCGGACCCATTGGGTCGTCGGACTTAGGTCGCGGCTGGAGCTTTCATGGATGGCGGCACCCGACGTGGGCGCCGTGGCCGCCGGAGGGCTGGCGTTTTGGGCCCACAACACCAGCTTTACGTATCGAGAGCCCAGTGGCTCCGTGGGCGATGATCAATCCGTACTGGTGGGTGAACAGCAATCCATCGTCGGCGAGCTGTCGTTGGGGATACGGATACTGCTCGGCCATTACTAGGCATCGCTACTAGGGGTAGCACTCGCCGAGGCCGCACTGCTGCCCGGCTTTGCAATCCCTGTGCGTGATGCATTCGACGCAGCGATACCCGTTGCACAACAATTCGTCACATTCCAGATGCGAGACGCACTCGACGCATCGACCGCCGATGCAATAGTCGTAGCCGGCGCTCGAGTCACAATCTTGAGCGGTGCGGCACTCGACGCATCGGCCTGCGTAGCATAGCCCCGAGCCGCAATCGTCGTCGCTGTCGCAGTAGACGCACACGCCGGCCTCGAGATCGCACGTTTCACCCGGTGGACAGTCCCCGACATCGTCACAGGCCACGCGACACTCTCCGGTGACGTCGAAGCAGCGTCGGCCCGGAGCGGTGCAAGGCATGGTCTTGCTGTCGCAATAGCGGCATCGGTCATCCCACCCACTCTGATCCTCGCAGTCAGGGGTAGGCACTTGGCAGAAAGCCGTCGCCCAGGCGCACTCCAAGCACTCGTAGTCCCTGAGCGAACACTCGCTGCAGCTTGCATCGCCTGCCTCGCATTCGGGGCCCTGTCCTCCTTCGTTGCCGCTGCCCGTGCTGGTGAAGCCGCTGGTCGCGCTTGGTGGACCACCGCCCATCCCCGATGCCGTGTAGTGATTGACGTTCCCAGTGCCACCGTTGCAACCGCCGAAACAACCGAAGTCGCCCGTTGTCGTGGAGCTCGTGCTGGAGGGGCTGCCAGTGGTTTCTTTCGGTTTGGTTCCTCCCGAGCCATCCACGTTTGGAAAATCGTCGTCGTCCGAACCGAACCCATTGCCCGCGCCCGGTCCCGATCCCGTGCCACCGGAGGCGGTGCTAGCCGACGAGCTGGTCGCAGTCGTTTGTCCAGAGGCAGCCCCGGCGAGCTCGAAGCTGCGATCGTCGCAGGCGGCCCACCAAAGCGCCAGCGACAGGCCGAATACCGGGCGCCAG
>CBFGRJ010000198.1:0-12820 GCA_965651135.1 uncultured Myxococcales bacterium | reverse complement strand
CGACTTGTGTTGACCAGTGCTATGCCCGGCGAGCTCGACCTGACTGGCTTGGGTCGAATGTGGATCAAGCGGCTGCGCCGGGCCCCTGCCAGCTTCGAAGAGCTGAACCTGCTCGAGCCAGCGGCCAGCGACGAGCTGGTGGCGCTGGTCTACGCTCTATCGATTACGGGTCAAGTCACGTTCCCCACGGCGTCGAGCGAACCACCGATGCCCATGCACCACAGTCGGGTGCCGCGCAGCATCTCCAGCCAGGCAGTGCGAGCGGTCTCGAAACCCAACGGTACGGCCAGCACGGGTTACAGCATGAGAGGAGGGCCGAGCTTCAGGCAACGCCCCAGGGCCGTGGCCGAAGACCCACCCGCGACACCGAGGACCCACACTCAGCAAGAGTGCACGGCCGAAGCCAAAGTCGTTCAGGCCTGGATGTTGGGGGAGGCTGACCGATCGTTCTTACCCAAGGCTCGGATCTTCGTCGGAAAAGTGGTGCAACTGTTCCCGAACAATCCGCGTATCCGCTATTGCTATGCTTGTCTGCAGCGCCGCGCCCAGCACTACGACTCGGCGATCGAGCAGTTCGCGCGCGTCGTTGAGCTCGATCCCAATCATGCCGATGCAAAGCAAGAGCTCGATCAGCTGATGCAGTGGCGCAAGAACAAGCGGCGTGCCCAGCAGGATTGACCCACCGGCTCCGTCGCCAGCTTGACCGGCGCGAAAGGCTTGCCGGGGAAAGCGTCGTACCCGGCAGAGGCTTCGCATTGCGCGTGCGCCCGCTCCGACGGCTGCAGCCGACGTGCTTGGCACGAAAGCTGCTGAGCGTTTTTCATGACTCGTCTCACAACTCCGTTGCTAGCGCTGCTGGCGACAACTGTTTTCGTATCACCGGCTCTAGCCGAGCCGGAGGCGCTGACCGATCAGGGCAGTGACCAGGCGGAACGACGGACAGCGGGGGCCTACGAGCACGATGGACTGTATTTGCGTTTGGGTGTGGGGTTTGGTGCCTTCGGCAACGCCGTCGCCTCCAGCGAAAAGAATGCCGACGATGAATACTCGACCGGTCGGATCGATGGTGTATCCACCGTCGGAGAGATCATGATCGGAGGTGCGGTAACACCGCAATGGATCGTCGGAGGAGGTCTTTGGACTTCCAGCGTGCTCGCTTCGGACTTTTCACAGCAGGATGGTGATCGGGTGCCTTCGGAGCTCCGTGAGCCCGATACGTTCACACTCGTAGGGCCATTTGCGGATTGGTATCTTGGCTCCAAACCCGTTTGGGGTGCCTCCGGGTCCTTTCATATGCAATTCGGTGCCGCATTCGCGGTGCTGAACGGATGGCGGCCTGAAGAAGCGCGCGACGACGATGCTCGGCGCGTAGCCATCGGCGGCGGCCTGATGTTCGGCGCCGGCTACGAATGGTGGGTCGATCCGCAGTGGGCCCTGGGAGCGATGGGGCGAATTACCGCGGCCGCCCTCGTCGAGGAGGACAGCCACGACGACTATTGGTACCACGGCGTAGCCAGTTTTCCGGAGCTGCTGTTCACCGCAACCTACAATTGAAGCAGCGACGAGCGGCACTCCCCGGCTGTAAAGTTCGCGCCGCCTTGCGAGGTAGAGCTGTTCTTTGTCGCTCTTCGCACAAGTGGCGATAAGTCGTGAGACCCGGGCCTGCGCTACACTGACGCCAAGGGCCCATGGGAACTCTGCTCTGGATGACGTTTACGGTTGGCGGCGCGGCGCTGTTGGTAGCGTGCGGCTCCGAGCAATCCGGCAGTTCCAACGTCGCGACGAGTGCAGCCGGAGGTGACGCTGCTGGCCATTCACTCACTGACAGCAGCTCGACCACGAACGGAACCGGAGGCGCAGCGTCGACGACTCTGGGTTCGACGCCGACGGTCACTTCGACCAGCTCCGAAACTGGGACATCCACTAGCATCGGGGCAGGGGCCGTGGGTGGTTCCGGCGGAGCGACCTCGAACGGGTCGGGCGGCGCCAGCAGCCAAGGTATGAGCTCGAACACCAGCAGCTCCGGCACGGGAGTCGGTGGTTCGGGTGGCAATGGTTCGGGTGGCAATGGTTCGGGTGGCAATGGTTCGGGTGGCAATGGTTCGGGTGGCATGGTGGGGCAGGTGCCGAGCCCCGGATGCAGCGCCGCGGAGCCGCCCGCGAGTGGGCGCTTCAGTATCGACGTCGAAGGAACGCAGCGCGAATACATTCTGAAGTTGCCCGAGTCGTACCAGCCTGCCGAGCCCTATCGGCTGATCTTCGCCTGGCATGGCTTGATGTATTCCGCGGACTGGGTAGCCAGCGGCGATCCTCCCGCCACCGGTCCGTATTTCGGCATCGAAGCCGAGGCGCAAGGCAGCGCGATCTTCGTAGCTCCGCAGGCCCTGAGCGGCGGCTGGTCGAACCAGGATGGGCGCGACGTTGCCTTCTTGGACGCCATGCTGCAGGTTCTTTTGGCCGAGCTGTGCATCGACGAAAGCCGCATCTTCTCTACCGGTTTCAGTTTCGGCGGCATCATGACGCTGACGCTCGGCTGCGAACGCAGCGAGACGTTTCGCGCCATCGCCCCCATGTCCGGGTCGCTGCGCAACGATTGCCCAGGGAACCAGCCGGTCGCCTACTGGTCTTCACACGGCGACGTCGACATGACCATCACGATCGCCGAGGGTGAGATGGCGCGGGATGCTTTCGTCGAGCGCAACGGCTGTAGTAGCGAGACGCTGGAGGCCGAGCCCGCCGGCTGCGTGAGCTACCAAGGCTGCAGCGAAGGCCACCCCGTGACCTGGTGCGTCTTCAGCGGCGCGCACGAGCCACCACCGTTCGCCGGCGTGGCGATCTGGAGCTTCTTCGAGCAATTCTGAGTAATGCCCGCTTAGTAGGCGATCCAATCGAGCCCCAGGCTGCCAATGAACCCCAAGAGGGGTATGGTGCGCTCGTCCAACGGCTCCTCCGTCGTGTTGGAGAGCACTTCGAAACGGGGGCGAATCAGGTTGATGCCCAGCTGGGCTCCAAACCGAATACCGAGGTCGCTTTGATCGCGAAAGGCGAATTCGATACCGGGTACTATGGCCAGCCAGGGCAGCGTTTGGCTGCTCGCTCGTTCCAGATTTTGGGGCTCGGCACGCATGGCGCCTGCCCAGGCGTCGAGGCAAGCACGCGCCTGAAACTCGCGCATTTCCGCTCCCCAGCATCCCCCGGCCTGGCCGGACAAGGTGAGCGTGCTGATTGTCCCGTCGGCGATAGGGACGGAATCGGAGAGCAGCGTGTTTGCTCCCAGGCGACTGCTCACGCCATGGGGGAAGACCACTTCGCCCCTGAGACCGACGCCCACCGCGCTTCGAGGCGTCGCGCCGACACTGGCCAATGTGTGGACGCCCAAAGCGATGGAGCGCACCGTTCCGCGCTCGGGTTTGACGCGACGACGCACCGACGTATCGCGGCGCGGCGGCTTGCGGGGGGGCTTTGCAGGTCCCACTACGGTCGCTGGTGAGCGCATGGGCACGGGCTCGGGCTCGGGCAGCGGATAGTCGTTCAGATCGACGGCATCGATCGCGAGGGCAATGGCCGTACCCACGGCTTGGCTGAGTGTGTCGCAGCTTCCGCTGTACTCGATCTCACGATAGCTGGCCGGCTTTCCGTCCACACGGAGCCAGAAGCGTGCCCCAAGGCTCGGCTGCTCTTCGCCCGCCACCGAAACCGAAATTCGCCGATTGACGCGATCGCTGACGCGCCACTCCCAGGTCTTGAGTATTTCCCGAACGAGCTCGTCCTTGGTTAGACAATCCCCGTCGAAATCGAGATCGATCGCATACTTGACCGGCCTTGTTGCCGGACCTGGCAGCCGCGTTTCGCGCGTGATGCCCGCATCGGGCCCAGTCACCGTTGGCCCTGGCTGCGCCAACGCGTCGGACGCCGCCCAGCACAGCATGGCTACCATGAGGCTGTACACGGCTCGTCCGCGTTGCGCGGCATGGGGCACGTGCAGCTCGTGGGTTTGAGGCTCAACAACCATGAAGCTGCCTGGACGGCGTGCAGTTCATCCTCGAACTACACCAGGTCGCAAGCTCCGCGCCAAGTATCGTTTTGCGCTCTGAGCTTTCTTGCCCGGCTACAGATAGGTCCGCAGCAGCGCGCCCGTCAGGTGCAACAGCACGAGCCGCGCTTGAGCGGCATCGACCTGGGCACGTGCTTCCCGGAGCTTTGCCCGCCTGAGGGCCGCTTCGGCGACTTGCACCTCGATGACGATGGTCTGACCCAGCTCGTAGCGCTCGCGCTCTGCGAGGTAGGTCTCTTCTGCAATCTTGGTCGTGCGCTGGGCGTTGACGAGCTGGCTACGCGCTGCGCGCTCTCTGGCAATGGCGGCCGCCGCGTCTGCACCGACGCGAGCTCGCGCAGCCGACAATTGTTCCTTGGCTGTCTGAACGACAAGCTGTGCCCGTCGCTCTTCGGCGTGTCGCGCGGCGTCGCTCAGCGGCAGATCGAACACGGCTCCACCGTGCACGCTCCAATATTGGCCCTGAGCTGCGCGCGCCCAAGCATTGGGGAACTGGGTGCTGAGCCCGGAGGAAGCTGCCCACGCTTCCAGGTCGAGGCGCGGGCGCCAGCTTTCGCCCGTGATCTCGGCGCGGGTCTCGGCGAGCTTCACTTGCTTTTCGAGCTCCGCCAACTCGACCGAGTCGCTCTGCATGGCAGCTTCGACGGCGCGCTGGCTGAAGCGGCGGTCGGGAAGCTCCGGCGCGCTTGCGGCAACCAAATTGCCGGACAGCGGCACCCCACCCATGATCTGACTGAGCGTGAGCGAGCGCTGTTGCCGCGCCAGCTCGGCCGAAAGCACGGCTTCTTCTTGTTCGGAGGCACGCGTTTGAAATGACAAGAGGTCGACTTTGGAGATGGCGCCCATGCCCAGCCGAGCGCGAGCTTGAGACAACTGTTCGCGCGCGAGGTCGAGCGACTCGCGTTCGATTTCGATGACTTGTGATGCGTACCACAGCTCCAAGTAGGCACTGAGCACTTCACCCATGAGCGAGCTTTGCACACGCCGTAAGCTCTTTTCGCTCACGCTTTCGGAAACTCTGGCGGCTCGCAGCTCCGCCTCGCCCACGCGCGTGCCGTAGCCGCGCAGCAAGGGCTGGCTCACACTGGCGCGAAAGGTCGCCGCATAGCCCGCGTCTGCAAAAGGCGTTACCCCTACCTGCGCAGTTCGATCTTCGACGCTAAAGTACTGACCCTCTGCACGAAGCTCTGCCAGCGTGCCTTGGGGGAACAAGCGGCGAATACCGAGGCCCGCATCTATGGTTCGCGACGCGCTCGTGCTCACGGTGTCGTTGGCGCGAAGCTGAGCCGAGCTGCTGCGGGTCGCCCCGGCATCGGCGCTCAGGTAGTAGGGGTAGCTCTCTGCTTCGGCGAGCACTTGTTGGCGAGCGCCTTTGAGGTCGAGCTCTGCCGCACGCAACGTCGGGTTGTGCTGCAGCGCGCGACGAACCGCGGTGATGCTGGAGATCGGCTCGAGGCGGGCCGAACCCGTATCGGCGGCTTCTCGAGCGCCTGCTGGTGGCGAGGTGGTTTGTGCATGCGCCGCGCCGGTGCACCAAGTCATCACTAGCGCGGCCAGAACGAAGCGCGGATTATTCATAGCGAAGAGCCTCGATTGGGTTGAGCCGGGCGGCTTTGCGAGCCGGCAGGTAGCCAAACAACACGCCAACGAAAGCAGAAAAGCCGAATGCGAGCAGCAAGATGGCCGGGTCGACCAGAAAAGGAACCTCGAGCGCGCGTGTGGCAAACCAGGACATGGCTAGCCCTGCGCCGATTCCGATCAGCCCACCAAAGGTGGAAAGGACGACGGCTTCGATCAGAAACTGGAACAAAACGTCGCTGGTCAGCGCGCCTATGGCCAAGCGGATTCCGATCTCGCGCGTGCGCTCGGTCACATTGACCAGCATGATGTTCATGATCCCGATACCACCGACCAAGAGACTCACGGCTGCGATGGCCCCCAAAAGCGCCGTGAGCGTTCCCGTAGCGCTGCCGATCGTCTCGGCGATTTCTTGCATGTCGCGTACCGAGAAATCGTCCTCGGCCCCGGGTGGGATGCGCCGCCGCTGGCGCAAGAGCCCTTCGAGCTGCCGTTCGACCGCCCCAGTGACCTGTGCGCTTTTCGCAGACACGAAGATCGCGCTGACTCCGGTGCTGCCCAGCAGGCGCCGCTGCACGGTGCGTAGAGGCATCATCACCAGATCGTCCTGGTCTTGACCCATTCCCGATTGGCCCTTGCTGGCGAGCTCCCCGATGACGTGACAGCTCACCTTGCCCACACGGATCGAAGCGCCTACCGGATCGCCGCTCCCAAAGAGCTCGGTGCGCGTGGTCGCACCCAAGATACACACCGCGCGCCCCGAGGCTTGTTCCGAGGGCAAAAAGCCGCGCCCACGCGCGAGCGTATAACCGCGTGCTTCTAGATAGTCGTTGGTACTGCCGGTGATGGTGCTCTGGTGATTCCGATTGCCCCACACCACGAGTTGCTGAGTGCCGACGGTGGGCGCCACATGCTTGATGCTGGTGACTTCCCGCTTCATGGCTGCCACGTCGTCGAGAGTGAAGGGTGGGGCAGGCGTGTAGCTGGCGCTGCGGCGCCCGGCGCCTGGGCTGACGATGAGCAGATTGTCTCCCAGCTTGCCGATGTCCGCCTTGACCTTCGCGGTGGCGCCTTCGCCGATGTTGACCAGCGCGATCACCGCCGATACGCCGATCACGATGCCGAGCATGGTGAGAAACGAGCGTAGCTTGTTGCGCAAGATCTCGCGCAGCGCCATGAACAAGGTCGAGACAATCATGGCGGCGCTGCGGGCTGGCTAGGCCTGATGATAGAGGGAGGGCCTTCGTTGAGTACGCGACCGTCGCGAAACAGGATGACCCTTGCGACGTACTCCGCCATTTCGGGCTCGTGCGTGACCATGGCAATCGTGATGCCGCGCTCCCGATTCAGATCGACCAGAAGCTTCATGATGTCGACCTTGGTGCGGGAATCGAGATTGCCGGTCGGCTCGTCCGCGAGCAACAGCGAGGGTGAGGTGACCAGGGCGCGCGCGATGGCGACGCGTTGTTGCTGACCACCCGATAGTTCGCTCGGCACGTGTGTGGCGCGCTTGGCCAGCCCCACCGCCTCGAGCGCCTCGAGAGCGCGTCGGCGACGCTCCCGCGCCGGGACTTTACGGTACACGAGAGGCAGCTCCACATTTTCCAGAGCGCTGGTTTTGGCCAGCAGATTGAAACCCTGGAACACGAAACCAATGTAGTGCCGGCGCAAGAGGGCATGCTGGTCGCGGTTGAGCGCGCCCACGTCCACGCCGTGAAACAAGTAGCTGCCAGACGTCGGCGCATCCAAACAACCGATGATGTTCATAGCCGTCGATTTGCCGGAGCCGCTGGCGCCCATGATTCCGACGAATTCGCCTTGAGCGATGCCGAGGTCGA
This sequence comes from uncultured Myxococcales bacterium, assembly GCA_965651135.1. Lineage (GTDB taxonomy): Bacteria > Myxococcota_A > Polyangia > Polyangiales > Polyangiaceae > JAICQQ01. The sequence continues at coordinate 5,350 of CBFGRJ010000198.1, read as the reverse complement.
CCTCGTCCAGCGCGCGCACCTCGGCGTCGCCCTTGCCGTAGATCTTGCTGACCGCACGAAATTCCACTACCTGGGAGCTCACGAGTCGCTTCCCGTCTCGACGTCGACGATGATCGGCGTTCCCTTCTTGAGGCGCGGGGACTCGACGGCGCTTTGCGACCCGTCGCTGGCCAGCACCTTGACGGGCACCCGCTCGGCCTGCCCGGGAGCCTTCTGGATGAAGACGCGATCGCTCGAGCGCGCTGGGCGTGCGTCAGCGGCTTGACTGCTGGATGAAGGGCGAGCACCGCGAGAGCCGCCCCGGAGCCCCGGCAACGGCAAGAACGAGCGGCCACTCCGCTCTACCTTTGGCGCGGGGGGCTCGAAACGCAGAGCGCGATTTTCGACGAGCAGTTGCTGGTCGAGCTCGCGAGTGACGATGGTGGCCGTCGCGGTCATGCCGGGGCGCAGCAACAAGTCGCTGTTGTCCACCGTCAGCACGGCTGGATAGGTGACCACCGTCGCTTCGGCCTTGGGCATGTTGTGCAGCTGAACCAGCTTCGAACGAAACACTCTATCCGGGTAGGCGTCGACCACGAAGCTGGCGCTTTGGCCCTGTTTCACCTTACCGATGTCCGCTTCGTCCACCTCCACGTTCAGCTCGAGCTGAGTCAGATCGCGGGCCAACGTGAACAACACCGGAGTCTGAAACCCCGCAGTCACCGTCTGTCCTGGCTCCACGGCGCGCATCAGCACTACGCCCGCAATAGGAGCGCGGATGATCGCCTTCTGTAGCGACGTTTCTGATGACGCCAGACCTGCTCGCGCGACCGTTACCTGTGCCGTGGCGGTAGCGACGCTGGCCTTGGCCCGCGCGAGTGTGGCTTCCATTGTCTCGACCTCGTCTTTGGAGGCGAGTCCTTTCTCACCGAGCGCCCGCATGCGCGCCGCCTTGAGCTCGGCCTCCGCAAGGGTAGCCTTGGCGCTCTGGAAGCCGGCCTGTGCGCTGCCGAGTTGGGCTCGAGCTTCCTGAACGCGCGCACTCAGTTGCTCGGGATCGATCTCCGCCAGCACCTGGCCCGCTTCCACTCGATCGTTCACGTCCACCAGCACGCGTGTCAGCCGGCCAGTCACCTCGGCGCCGAGCTCGACTGCGTCGACCGGGCTCAGCGTGCCGGTCGCTGTGACAGTCTCTCGGAGCGACCCCACTTTGGCCGGCACTGTCACGAAGCGAATCGTGGGTTCGGCGCTTCCCTGTCGCTGCCAGTAAAGGCCAGCAGCCGCCAAGATGCCGGCCATACCCAGGCCGAGCGCCAGGCGGCCCCAGCGGCGACGCGAGCGGCCTGAATTCACGACGGCGAGCACTTCATCGCGGCGGATGCTCGAAGGAGACTCTGGGGGATCAGCCAGCGATTCTGCGGAACTCATCGTACGGTCTCCCTTTGGACGGCGGGGGTTTCGGGATCCCTACGCCCACCCCGAGAAAAAATGTTAGGCCGGGACCGTAGGGGAGCCTGGCTCCCGGTCGTCGTTACAGCGTGCCCACCTGCGGAGAGCCGACTTGCCCGATCTCGAAGCAGCCGTTACCCGAGTCATGCAGGGTGACGGCTCGGCGTTCGGGACGGTGGTCGAGGCAACCAGTCAAGAATTGGTTCGGATGGCCGCACGCATCGTGGGCAGCCTGTCGGATGCGGAGGACGTAGTGCAAGAAGGCTATATCAAAGCCTATCGCGCGATGATGTCGGGTCATTTCGACCGCCGGTCCAGCACCAAAACGTGGCTGTATAGAATCGTCACCCGCACGGCCGTCGACGCGCTCCGCGCCAAGGCTAGGGCGCCCGTACCACGAGATGCGCTGGACGACGACGCGGCGACGGGAGCATCCCCCGAAGCGCATCTAGCACTGGCCGAGCTTGCGGACTGGCTCGGGGTATTGCCCCCGGAACAACGCGCCGCGATCGTGCTCCACGCCATCGAGGGGTTCAGCGCTAGGGAGGCAGCCGACCTGCTCGGCTGCAGCGAAGGGGCGATCGAACAGCGTTTGGTGCGAGCTCGGGCCACGCTCAGAGCGCAAAGAGGCACGGCATGAATCCGACGGAGCGCTTCGAGATGCGCGCAGAGCGCCTGAGGCTGGCCACGGCGCGTCTCACTCCCAGCGCGGGGTTTCGCGATCGCGTGCTGGAGCGGGTGCTGGCCGAACCCCTCGCGTGGTGGCAAGGGGTCGCGCCGTTGGCTCGGCGCACGTTGCCGGCGCTTGCGCTCATGGCTGCGCTGGCATGGGCGGCCGCCTTTCGAGCCAGCTCGACGGTGGACGAAACCTTGGCTACCGCTTACGGCAGCGCGGAGGTGGACTGGTGATTCACGCGCGACAGCGCGGCTACGCCATCGTACTGGGAGCATTCCTGTTGGGAGCACTCGCCGGTGGAGGAGCCAGCTACTACTGGTCGCAGAGCGCGATGGCCGCGTTGCTATCGGACGATCGGAGTGAAGCTCGCGATCGCCGGCGCCTCGCCGCGTTCACGCGGGAGCTCGAACTGAGCGCGAGCCAACGCAGCGAAGTGCAGGCCATCGTCGAAAAGTACCGCCCCGAGCGGGAGCAGCGCGCGCGGCGCATGTTCACCGAATGCGGCAAGCCCTTGCTCGAGCTCAAAGAGCGCATGGACGCGGAGGTTCGGCGCGTGCTGACCAAGGAGCAACAGCCGCGCTTCGACGCCCTGCTCGAGCGCCGGCGCCAATCATTTTGGGGCGCCAAGCCCGAGCAGTGATGCTCGAGGCATCCGCCGGTGCACGCGAGGGCGTACCGCTCAGTTAGACCATTGCGCTTACAATGAGAATGAGAGTGCAAAGATCTCGTCATTTTGACGGGCGCAGCACTTGGAAGCGACGAACGCCCGATGTTACAAGCGGGTCCCTTTGAATCCTCGGGAGGACGTTGGTGATCATGCTTGATGTTTCGATTGGGCGCAGTGCGCTCGCGTTCGGTGTGGTTTGTGGTGCTTTCTTACTTTTCGGTGCCTGCGACAACAGCGGTGAAGGGCAGGTCAGCGCTTGCGAAACCGGAACCGCCGTGTGTCGGTGCTCCACGCCATCGGACTGCAGCGCTACGCAGGACTGCGTGAACAACCAATGCGTCCCGAAGGGGCAGGCGACGGCCACGACGACGGGTGGTTCTACGGGAATGACCGGCGTGGGAGGCACCTCGAGCACCTCGAGCACCAGCGGTGGGGATGCGGGAGCTGCCGGGGAAAGCTCGACGACCACCAGTGCCACGGCGACCACGGGCAGCGTGGAAGTCATGCCCCCGGCGGTCGTGCTGCTGCTCGACCGCTCCACGTCGGCGGACGAGCATTTTTCCGATGATCTAACGCGCTGGGAAGCGATTCAAGCGGCGCTGACCGATGAAGACGGGCCGGTCGCGCAGGCCGCATCGGACATCGCGCTGGGCGTCGTGGACTATACGGGGTTCAATGGTGATACGTGTCCAGTTCTCGGGGCGGGTGTCGCTCCGGCGGAGGACAACTTCGAAACTGTCGCGGCCTACGTTGCCGACTTGACATTGCCCGAAGAGGACAAGTCCGAGACACCCACCCGTGAGGGTATCGAGGAAGCAGCGCGCCTGCTTGCGGGGCACAATGGGCCCAAAGCTATCATTCTCATCACCGATGGGTTGACCGATGACACCTGCAGTGAGTTCGACAATCCGGGCTGTGTTTCTCAGGCCTACTACGCTGCCCAGCAGGCGTACGCGGCCGGCGTGCACACCTACATTCTGGGCTTGACCGACTTGGAGGACGATTACCTACAAGGTGTGGCCAACGCCGGCGTCGGCGAGCCTGTGGCCGGGCCAGGCGACGGCGCTCCACGCTGCGGTGCAGAGAGCGAACAACCCGAGACCAGTGAGCCGGGTGGCAGCGCCCCGTTCTGGCAGGCGGAATCTGCGGAGGAGCTCACGGAAGATCTCGACGCGATCTTGCAGCGCGTTTTGGCTCCATAAGCTGCCAACGGCGTGCCGAGCACGTTATACTGGCCCCGCCATGTTGCGCGCAGGGTGTCGTCTGTCGAGCCTCGGCTGGCTCTGCTTGTTGCTCGCCTGCGGCGAGTCATCGGATGGCGCGCCGGCAAAAAGCACGGCGACTCAGTCCAGCGGGAGCGGCATGACGAGCTCGACCAGCGTGACTTCGAGCAGTGCGAGCACATCCGTAGGTTCTGTCACGGGGAGCGCGACTGCGGGTGGCACAGAGAGTGTTGCAAGCGCGAGCGTAGGGGGGCAAGCCACGGCCAGCTCCGCCAGCATGAGCTCGAGCTCGAGCGGCGGCGCGTCGAGCTCCAGCAGCTCTACTGAGCAATCCGTGAGTAGTAGCTCGAGCGGCGGTGGCGGTGGCACGAGCGGCGACGACAGCGGTGGCACTGGCGGTGGTGGGAGCGGCAACACGCCCGGCGTGGACGTGTTCGGCATCGAGCAGCTTTACCCGTCGGCCCCTGGCGGCACCGAATGGACTTCGGAGCACTGGACGGGCGAAGCCTACGACATCGACAGCCGCACCGACGATCGAGACCCGCTCGGCATTTCAGGGATGCGTGGCACGGGAACGCTCGAGGTGGACGGCAACGGTGAGCTGATCATGGGGGGCTCCCAACCTCGGATCTACATCTACCCGAGCCCCGCTGGGCCCTGGCGCGACGTGGAGGTGACCGTCTATTACCAGCGCGTCGCCGATGCCGGGACTGCGTACGCAGGACTGGTGATCGGTGCGCGTAGCGGCCCCGAGGGACACGGAGATACTCCTTGTGACGCTCACACCTACTACTCGCGGCTCAGGAACGACGGAGCTACCGACTTCGAGAAAGAGCTGAAGCACTCGCCCAGCAGCACCAAGAGCCGCGTCGACCCCGATGGGGTGTGGCCCCCAGACGGCGAGGTGCCGTTCGATACCTGGATTGGCTACAAATTCGTGATTTACAACCTGCCTCCGGGTGAAGGCGTAAAGCTCGAAACCTACCGCGATTTGACCGAAGGTGCCGACGGCGGCGATTGGCAGCTCCTCAACGAGACGGTCGACAACGGCGGCTGGTTTACAGAAACCGATTGCGCCGAACACTCCCCGGAGGGTGGCGAGTCCGACATGGTGGTGCTCGACGGCGGGACGACCTTCATTCGCAATACGGACGTGACTGAAGCACGCTACCGTTGGCTCACTGTGCGCGAGATTGCACCCTGAGCCACAAAGTGACTAAAGCGGCGGGGGAACCCGCTCGGCGAAGCGCTCGAACTCACCGCTCAGCAGCTGCTTGCGCCAGCCACCCAAATGATCGAGCGCCGCATCGAGGTCATGGTTTTTCAGCAGATCGTCGCGCACGCGCTTGAGCAGGC
>CBFGRJ010000197.1:0-13030 GCA_965651135.1 uncultured Myxococcales bacterium | reverse complement strand
TTTAATTCTCAAATTCACCTACTTTCTTCTGCCGGTTTGTGCCGGCGCTCCTTCCTGTCTTCCCGTCTTCCTGTGACATGCTCCTTGTTCGGTGCAGGACCACGGCCAGTTGCTGGGTCACTACCCAGAAACCGGATCGAACACGTGTCGTAGGATGATCTGTTGCACGTCGGTCGCTTGCGGGGTCTCGTTCAAGAGCTCGGGGTGTTCGGTCATGATCAGCGGGCCCTGCTCGGGTGAATCGGTGAGGCGGCCATGCGAGCCTTTGACCAGGGACGACTGCTCGGATGAAATCACATCCATCAGCGTGCGGAACCCGGCAGCCTTCTTGGCGAGGCGCCACGCGATGGCGAGCTTGGGCAAAGCGATTTGTGGATCGAGGAAGAGCTCGACCGGGTCGTAGCCGGGCTTTCGGTGAATGTCGACCGTGGTCGCGAAATCTGGAGCCCGTGCCGGCTCGAGCCAGTAGTAATAAGTGAACCAGCAGTCGGAACGGCTGATGGCCACCAGCTCACCCGAGCGCGGGTGGTCGAGCCCGATGGCGTGCTGCTCTTCGCGATCCAACACGCGCTCGACCCCGTCGAGCTGCTCCAAGAGCCTTTTGACCTCCTGAACGCGTGCCGGATTTTGCACATAGACGTGCGCCACCTGGTGATCGACCACCGCAAAGGCTTCGGAAGCGCCAGGGTCCAACAACTCACGACCGAGCTCCTCACGGACGGCCAGCAGCTTTTCTTTGCGAAGGCAGCGGTTGATGTCGACGCCGCGCTGGACCGGAACGATGCCGTACTCCGAAAGCACGACCACGCGGCGACCCGAGCGCTTGGCGGCCTGGATGAGCTCACCGCAGAGCGCGTCGACCTGCCTGAGATCGTCTCGTACTTGGGCGGACTCGAGATCGGGCCCGAGGCGCTGCAAGTTGTAATCGAGGTGCGGCAAATAGACCAACGTCAGGGTCGGATCGTGCTTCTGCATCACGTGCAGCGTTGCATCCGTGATCCAGCGGCTGGAGGTGATGTCCGCCGCGGGCCCCCAAAACTTGAACAGGGGGAATGTCCCTAGCTTCTGATTGAGCTCGTCCCTGAGCTCGGCGGGCTTGGTGTATACGTCGGGCAACTTGCGACCATCGGCCGGGTACATGGGGCGAGGGGTCACCGCCCAATCGACGTTGGTGACCATGTTGTACCACCAAAACATGTTGGCACAGGTGAAGGCCGGGTCCCGCTCGCGCGCGACCTCCCACAGCTTTTCGGACTGGACCAGGCGATTGGATTGGCGCCAAAACCAGACTTCGCCGAGGTCCCGGAAGTACCAACCGTTGCCGACGATGCCGTGTTCGCGCGGCAGCTTACCGGTCAAAAAGCTGGATTGAACCGAACAGGTCACCGCCGGAGTCACCGTGGCCAGCGGACGGTGTACCCCTTGCCGAGCCAAGCTGGCGAGCTCGGGCGTAGCCTCACCCAGGAGCTCCGGCGTGAGCCCCACGACGTTGATCACCAAAGTGGAATGCACGGTCGGTTACTCTTCGACCCGCGGCTCTTGCCCACGCAGCACCGAATTGCCCTCCCAGAGCTGACGCTGATCGATGGGCTGCTTGACTTCGATACCCTCGAGGCGGCCGCTTTGCGCGAAGAAACTCGCTGGGTGCTCCCAAACGATGGCAGCGATATCTGCCGCAGAAATGCCGGCCTCACGCATGGCCTCAGCGGTCTTCGGCACCTTGAGGGGGTCGCTGACACCCCAATCCGCCGCGCTATTGATGATGATGCGCTCCTTGCCGTACTGCTGCACGAGACTCACCATGCGCCGTTCATCCATCTTCGTATGGGGGTAGATCGAGTGACCAGCCCAGCACCCACTGTCGAGAGTCAACGGCAGGGTTTCTTCGTTGTTGTGATCGATGAGCACGCGCTCGGGGGCGATGCCTGACTCTTTCACCAGCGCGATGGTGCGCTCAGTCCCGCGCTTTTTGTCGCGATGCGGCGTGTGAATCAAAATGGGGAGCTCCGCCTCCATGGCCATTTCGATCTGCCGTTGAAACACCTTTTCTTCGGCTTCGGTCATGTCGTCGTAGCCGATTTCGCCGACTGCCACTACGCCGTCTTTCTCCAGATACTCGGGCAGCAGCGCCAACACGCCGTTTGCCAGCTCAGCGTGATTGGCCTCCTTCGGGTTCATGCCCAGCGTGCAAAAATGCTTGATGCCGAATTGGCTGGCGCGAAATCGCTCCCAGCCGAGCAGCGAAAGGAAATAATCCTCGAAGCTGCCCACGTGAGTTCTCGGCTGCCCCACCCAGAACGCGGGTTCGACGATTGCGGCAATGCCAGCGGCCGCCATGGCCTGGTAGTCGTCCGTCGTCCGCGAAGTCATATGGATATGTGGGTCGAACATTTTCATGGTGGATTCCTCGTCGCAGGGTGACGCTCAGGCTTCTTCGAGCAGCACCAGACTCAAGTCCGGCGGCACGCTGCGGCCGGCTGCGCGGCGCTCGCTGGCGTAATCGCTGGCCATCCTCGCAAGCTCGGGTGTGCGTCGTCCTTCCAAGCCGCGGACGCGCGCCACACCGACACCGGTGAAGAACGCTTTGATGACCATCTGATTGAAGCTCACGTCGGGGAAGTATTTGGTTGGATACGGGTTTTCGCAAGCGATCGCCTCGAAGACGCTCTGCACATGTGAGCGGCAGGCATCTACCGCAATATCCACGAAGCGACCAGACTCCGGTAGGAACACGAGAGACTTGAGCAAAGCTTCGCGTTCCTTGTTGTCCCCCTTGTAAAAGCGCTGAGAAATGAGCTGTGCATGGCGCTCCGGGGGTGTGGCCCGACACACCTGAAGCAAGAGGTGCAAGCGCGCCGCATCGCTGAGGCGCCAAGTCACAGTCTCTTGGGAACCAAGGGCCGACTGCTCACCGAGCTCGCTAGCCGTCAAGCGGACGGGCTCGTCGCCCAAGCGGCGCCCAGCGGCGGCATACGCTTGAGCAAAGCGTTCTGCCGTCAGCTCGGCGAGTTGTTGTTCGAACCACTTTGCCGCAGCTGGCGCGGCTCGTTCACGCACGATGCGAAGCAACGGCTGGTCTGTGTCGGTCATGGGCACGAAAGTCTAGCTCAGCGCCGTCAGCCGGTGCCAGAAGAACCGCGATCACAACACATAGCAGCGAGCGGGGTCGACGATGTAGCTGCCCGCTATCGCCGAGCGCCCGAGCAACATGCGATAGTTCATGCTGCTTCGATCGACGAGCCCCACCTCGATAGTGCGCTCTAGGTAGCCCAGGCACAGCCTGGTTTCGACGATGGGTCGCGTTTCGACTCGGCCGGCGGTGGAACGCACTTGCCCCTCGCGAACCAGTCGCGCCTCGACGTTGCAGCGCCGGCTTCGCTGGCTGTCTTCGAAGCACACGTCGAACGTGACCCAGCCATCTGCCCAGCGGCACAGATTTTCGACGTGCAAGGCGCTGGTGAGCGCGCCGGTGTCGACCTTTGCCGGCATCGCGAACACCTTCCATTCCGGCAGATCGATGTGTTCGACATAGCCGATGGTCAGCGGAGGCGAGTCCGGGCGGTGCTTCACGGTGCTTTGGTTAGCGCGTTTTGGGCTGGATGTCTTCGCTAGCGGCGCCGTGCCTCACGCCCAGCGCCTCGAGAAAGGCCCTGGGCTGCTCGGCGCCGATCAAGACGAAGACGCTGTCCACCTCGATACTGCGCGCCGTTCCCGCGACGCTCAGCACGACCCCGCGCCGGTCGAAGGCCGTGACACGGCTGTCGAGCAATAACTCGATGCGCCCGTCGCTCGCCAGGCGTTTCAGCATGTCGATATTCCGGCGCTTGCCGCGGGTGAAGTCGCGCGCTCGGGCGCACACCGTGACTCGGGTACCCGGTTGGGTCGCTAGCGCATGCGCCGCCTCCATGGCGCTGTCACCCAGACCCACGACCAGCACGCGCTCGTGCGCAAAGGGGCGCGTATCGAGCAAACTGTAGTGCACGTGGTTCTTCCAGTGCTCGGGGATGGGCAGCTCGAGCTTGCGCGGTGAACCTCGCTTCCCCAGCGCAAGCAGCACGTGCTCGGCAGAAAGCTCGACCTCGCCCGCCGGCGTGGTGGCGGTCACCCGAAACCCCGAGCGCTGAAGCCGCTCGACTGCCGTAACGCGGTGCTCTTCGAAAATCGCGAGCCGCTCTTGCCGCGCGATCTGGGTCCATTTCAGCACCAACTCCTCCTTTTCGCACTGCTGAAGCCAGAGCGATGCGCGCGCATCGGCAGCGGCGCCATGATCGAGCACCAGCTTGTGCCGCGGAAAGCTCTTGATGCTCTCCGCGAGGCTCCCCTGATCGAGCGCCACCGCCGAGAGCCCTCGGCGCTTGGCTTCGCGCAGCGCGCTCAGGCCCGCCGGCCCCGTGCCGACGATCAGCAAGTCGTACGACGCTCGTGACCGCTCTGCGGCATGTCCGTGACGGGCCGCGCGATCGGCGATGTGATGCGCCACGTGCGCACCCTGATTGATGGCATTTCTGATCAAGGAAAGCCCGGTCAAATCGCCCGCTAGGTACAAACCCGGAACATCCAGCGATTCGAGCGATTCGCTCAGCCTTGGTCGATCGTCGACGGGAGCGCCCTCGCGCACTACCAGCGAGCCGTTCGGACAGCGCTGCTCGCACAAGCTGAGGCCGCAGCAAGCGTCGGGGCGCGCGACCACCGCCACGAATCCGCTGAGCTCGAGCACATCGAACGGACAGGCGTCCACGCAAGCCGAGCAGCCTAGACACGTGGTCGCGTCGATCTGAGGCAGGCGCACGCGAGCCGCAGCGCGCGCCACCGCGGGTTGGCTCACAGGCGTTCGCCGGCGGCGCCCTTCCAGCCAGCGCCGGCCCGTCCAGACCAAAGTTGACGTCAGCAGGCCGAGCCCCAAGAGTGCCCACGGCTCGTGGGTTCGGCCGGGTAGGTTCACGCCCGAGCGCAGCAGCGCGCGCGAGGCCTCCCACGTCGCATCGCGCTCTGCCGGGGCCGCGCCCGGCGCGCGATGCTCGTCGAAGCATGCCTGGTAGGGGCTCTGGACGGCTCGCGCGCAAAGCGCGGCTGGATCAGCGGCGCTGTCGAGCGCATGACAGCGCTGGCACGCCGTCTGGTGCACCAGGGGCAGGCGAATAGGCTGCTCCGGACGATACGAGGCAGCCGCATCGAGCTCGACCGACGTGGACCCCAGCTCCAAGCGCACACCTCCGTCGGGCGCGAACACCAAGCTGGCCGCGTGCCGATGGCCGGCGTGGCAACTCGTGCACGCCATCGCTCCATTCGCCATGAGCCGCTGGTGAGCGGAGCGCCTGGACCTTTGCGAGGTGTGACATGCGCGGCATGCCTGCTCTGCCGGGACGCCGGCGTGGCAGCTCCGGCATTCCAAGCCGGCTTGCGCATGCCCGGCCGAAAGCGCGCCGGGAGAACGCCACTCACTGGCCTCGCTCGTCCATACCAGCGCCGCGAGCACCGCCAAAGCCCCAGCGATGCTCGCGACCCATAGGCCCCTAAACCGCGTGACGTCGCTGGTGGGCTCTGCCACCTTCGCCGTGCGTGAACGGGTGGTTTCCGGCATCGTCACACCTTGGCCAGCACGTGAAGCACCAGCAGCGCCAGCACCAACAGGGTCAGGCCGGCATGAAACGGCTGCCAAAAGCGCAGCATCGTGGTGTAAAGCCGCCGGAGCGGCAGCGCGCGCAGGTCGACCACGATTTTGATGACTTCGTCCAAGCCCGCTAGCCGCGCGGCACCCTCACCTGCGAGCCGACGCTCGATCTCACGCCGCAACCTACGCCGCTCGCTACGCAAGTCGCGTCCGGAGCTCAAGAGCTGCAGGCTGGAGAGCGGGCTCCGGCTGTATGGCAGCAGCACGCTCTCGGCCAGCTCTTTGAGCCGCGGCTCTTTGCCCGTCAGCGCCCGGTACAAGGCGTCGTCGAGCCGCTGCCGCTCGGCCTTCAGCTCTTCGGGCAGCACACCGCGCCACTCGAGCCGCGCCAGGCGCGCCGGCAGCACGCGATAGCCGATCGCGCCGAACAGCCCAGTCGCCGCGCTGAGCCAAAAGGTGGCCAGCAAAAGGCCCGAAAGCCCTGCCGGTAGGCTCCAGCCCGAATGCCACAGCACCGCGCCCAGCGTCACGATGCCCAGACTTTGGTGAGCACGCACCCAGGGGCTGATGCGCGAGCGCGGCGCTTCGGTGTCGCGAGGCTCGAGCCGCAGGCCGCGCTGGGTGCGCCGACTCACCCACCAACGCACCCGGCGTTTGTAGAGCCCGTAGAACGCCAAGCCTAGAGTGCCCATCCCGGCGAGCCCTCCCGTCCAGAGCAGTGTGCCGCGCCCGGCCGGCACCAGCCACGGCCCGACCACAGCCATGGCCGCAAACGCGAGCATGCCAGCAACAAAAGGCGTGCGCTCGAGCCATCCGGCCTTCGGCGGCGTTCCCGGTCGAGCCGCGTCGGTCGTGGTAGCTCCGGACAAGGCGCGAACGGCAGAAAATTCCTGATTGGGGTCCAGGCGCTGAACGGCATCGGTGGGGCACGCGCTGACGCACGCCGGAGCCTCGAATTGGCGACACAGATCACACTTGACCGCAATCGAGCTCGACGGCGTTGCAGGGGCGTCGCCCGTGCCCGGGCGGGGTGCCAGCTGGATATTGTGCCAGGGGCAGGCCTTGGCGCAGGCGCCGCAACCGGTGCAAAGCTCCTCGCGGATGAACACCTCGCCTTCTGGATCGCGACCGATGGCGCCGGTCGGACAATCGATCATGCACGCCGGGTGCTGGCAATGCTGGCACGTGTTCGGCAAGAGCAGATTCGACAAGCGGGCCTGCGCAGCGTCGTGCTTCGGCACGAGCACCTTGTCACCACTGCGGATCAAGCGGGTGACGCCGTCGTGCAGCTCGGCGCAGGCCCACGCGCAATGACCGCAGCGGACGCAGCTATCTTGATCGATCACCAGCAGCGAGCGAGCCATTTGCATCCGGTAGGCGTCGCGGAGCACGTGCTCGGTCGAGTGGACGCCTCCGCTCGCGAAAGGCCGCTGCTCCATATGACGCGCCACGCTCATGCGGCGTAGCCTCGTCGTGAGCCCCGGGTTGCGATCGCACAACGTTCGCATGACCGTCGCGCTCGCGTGCAGCGCCACGCAATCGCCGAGCGCAACGGTCGAGTAGCGATGCGGCTTTCCCGTCACCACCTCGTCGTCACCGAAGAAGTCGCCCGCGCTCAGGTAGCCATGCACGCGCACCCGACCCTCGCGCTCGCTCTGAATCTGCACCAGGCCCTGCTGCAAAAGCAGGCAATGCTCGGCGCGCTCACCCTGACGATAAATGAACTCGCCCGACAGGTACTTGGCCGGGCTGACCGAATCCAACAAGAGCTCGAGCTCCGGCTCGCTCAGATGGCGCGCAAAGGCTTGCGCCTTCAACAAATCGCGCGTTGCCTCGCGACGCAAATGCCTGAGCTCGCGCTCCAGCCGCTCTCGGTCACCAGCACGCTTCAGCGCACGCTCGAGCACGATGGCCGGCAGCTGCGCCACGACGGCGCGCTCCGTGCAAACCGCGCTGTGACTTCGCCGCTGGCCTTGCAGCATGGCTTCTTCGCCGAGCGTGCTTTGTCGGGTGGCGACTCTGATCACGCTCTCGGCTTCGTCGCCGCGAGCCACCGTCCTCAGCTCGACGGCGCCCCGAGCCACGACGAACAGCGCATCGCTCGGCTCTCCCGGCTGGAACAATACTGCGTCGGGCTCGAGCTCCAGCAGACGACCATAGCGCTCGAGGTCGTGGCGCCCGCGCTCGTCCAATCCTCGGAGCACCGGGCTGCCGAAGATGTCTTCGGGCCAAGCGCCATTCGGATCAGCGGTCTCGCTCACTGGCATGTTCGCACCGCTATTGGCTCCGCCGCACCGCGCTCGCGAGCTCGACCACTTCGAGACGCTCGAGGGCGCGTGCGTCGATCAATGGCCCGCGCAGCCTCTTGCCCTGTCGTGCTTGGCCGGCTTCGTAATCCGCGAAGGCGCGAATCAGAAACGGCGGAAACGCGCGGAACAGCAGCTTGGCTTCGACCGTATAGGGCGGCGACAGCTGGGACAAGGGCAGCTCGTACGTATAACGGATGGGCACCTCCGGCGGCAGCGAACGCGTGTCGATGATCGCATCCGGTGCTTTCAGGACGCCGCGGGTGGCGTCCAAGCTACCCACCGGAAAGTACGTTTCGAACAAGGCATGCGCGCCAAACAAGTTCGACACGCAGCGCCCGGTGTCGATGTCATAGCTGCCGTCGGCATAGCGATCGGCACGCGCCGTCTCTTGTCCGGGCAGCGGCTGACAACGACCCAATCGGTCGATGGTGCCGATGCACACCACGCAGCGTAAGAAACCGTTCTGAAAATTCACCAGGCCGCGGCCGCGAAAGTCCGTGCCGCCCAGAGCCGGGTCGGGAGACCAGCGCGGCACGTCGGGCCCGTCTGCCACGTCGGCACCGAACATGCCCAGCGGTCGTCCTTCGGGATCGCGGATGCGCTCTTCGGTGTTCGTGCGCAGAAAGAGCTTGTCTGCAAGGTCTTGGTCGCCGCGCTCGACGCGCCCGACCTCGTAGACCAGCTCGCCCCGCTGGTCGGTGACGCGCAGGTGCAGCCAGAGCTCGCGCTCCTGACTGAACCCCGCTGGGACGCGATGACCCGCTCCCGTGTTCTCGAACGTCAACGGAACCAAGAGCGTGCGCCCGGCCAGCGACGGTTCGCCGAGTGTCATGGTCACACTGTGAGAGAGCAGCAGATCGCGCCGTTGGCGAGCTCCGAGCGGGATGCCGAAGCCGTCCAACGTGGCGTCGTCGATCAGGTCATGGGCGAACTCAGGCGCGAGCGGCACGTCGACCCCCGAAAAGTAATGCGGGCGAACCGGACCAGCCTGACTGTCGCCAAGCGCCGCGGCTCCATCGGGATAGCTACCCGGCGGCGCAGCGACGAAGCGCGTCCCCGGTGGGCAGCCACGTTCCCCTTTGGCCCCTGCTGCCGCCACGCACGTGCCGGGAAAGCGACTCATGTGACAGTCTTGGCAGCTATACGCTTCGCGGCCTCGAGTTTTTTGCAAGCGAGCCCACTCTCGCCACTCGCTGTACGCGTTGCGCAAGCGCTTGAAGTGCTCGCCGCGTGCTGTTCCGAGCACGTCGGTACCGAACAGGCGCACGTCATGGCATGCTCCGCAAAATTCGCTCGAGCCGAGGTACGCGCGCACTTCGGCGGGTGTGCGCTGGTGCACCTCGGTGGGCACCAGCTGTTCGCCGCTGGACGACCCCGGCAGAAAGATCTGCGGATCGAGGCGGTAGCCGCTGTTGGCGATACCGAAGCGGCCGAGTCGATCCTCGGGGCGTGACGAGAAGCGAGCCCCTGTGACCGGAGACACCCAGCTTGGATTACCCAAATAGCCCGCGTCGCCCAAGGCGCCTGCCGGGCCATGCACCTGATGACAAAACCCGCACGACACGCCGTCCATCGAGGCCGGGGACAGCAGCGAGTCGAGCGGCAAGCGGCTTTCGGAACTGATGGCCCTGGCGTCCCAACCGGGCACCGTCGACCCCAGATTGTCGCCCGGAGCATGGCAATTGACGCACCAGTGCTCGCCCGCTGCGCCCGTCAAGACGATGCCGGTTTCCGGATCCCTGCACTCACGCCCGGGCACCGCCTTGCGCATGATGCCCGCGCCGTGAGCACAGTCGAAACTCCTGCCGACCTGTTCTTCGATCAAAGCCTCGAGCGCCAAGAACAAGGGACTCTTGACCGAGTGGGCCATGACCGAGCGGCGCCACTCGGCCGTTTGCCTTGGATGACAGCTCTCACAGTCGGCGGAACTCAGCCGAGCCGACACCAGGGGCTGCCGCTCGCGCACGCGCGGTGCCTCCGAAGCCCCAGGCGCAGCGACGACGAGCGTGATCAGCGAAATCACACCCAAGAGTGGCACTACCAGCGATGCCCTCACGAGCCACCTCGTCCGGCCCGAACGCGGATTCGGCGCTGCTTGGCGGGCGGTCGACACGGGCCCAGAATTTCGCGGGGGCGGCTCGCCGGGAGTCTGGCCGGGTTCGATGAACGGAACGCCGGGCGCATCCACGAAGTGTCGCAACGCCGAGGCAATCGCCGCAGCATGGGGCGGACGCCGCTGACTCGCGGGCGCGAGCAGGCTCAAGCAATAGGCTTGCAATCCCGCCGGCAGCGTTCGCGCGAGCGCTTCACTGAAGGGCGCCGCGCCTCGCGAGGCGAGCCGTTCGAGCCCCAGCCGTAGTCCCTGACCGGCGAGCGCGTGTTCTCCCGCCAACATGCGATACACGATCAGACCCAAGACGAAGCGGTTCGCCGCCGCGTCCCATGGCTCGCCGTTCGCCTGCGCCGGCGGTGTATAGCGCCCTAGCACACTGCCCGGCGAGTGCGTCGGCGCTTCCACACCGAGCAGCGCGCTCACGAGCTCGTCGGCTCGGAGGCTCGGTCTGGTAGCGTGCATCGCGATGTTGCTCGGATGCAGCGGGCCCGGCCACATGCCGCGCTCTTCGCAGACCGCCAGGCTGTCAGCGACTTCGGCCGCAATGCCGAGCGCGACTTGCCACGATGGTTTGTTTTCGGACCAGAATTGCTTGACGGTTGGCGTGGCGGGCGAGCGCACCAACCACACGCTGTCAGCACGGCTTCCTCCCGCTTCGAAGCCGCCGATCCCCAGCGCGCCGAGCTCGAGCAACGACTCGGCAGCGCTCGCCAGCCGCACGGGCAGGCACCAGAGCTCACGATCGCCGTTCGTTGCGTAGACTCGGCATTCGCCCCGGCTCGCTACCAGGCCCTTTCGGGTCCACCCCGCTGCCTCGGGGTCCTGTTGCTTCAATCCGCTCCAAGCCTTTGCTGAGCCGAAGCATCGTCGGGCGACGCCGTCGGCGCTGCTTGTCCCGTACGCACGAAGTAGGTCACCGCGCCCGCCACGATCGTGAGTCCAACGATGGCCAACCAGGCAACCCTTGGCGGGACTTCGCGCTCGGAGCTCCTGCGCTCCAAGAGCTCGACGGTGTCTTTGACGCGGGCCGGCGTTCGACCGGCGGCAACGCTGCGTTTGCTTTCGACGGCCGGTGTTGCGCTGCGTTCTCTGCGCGGCCCGCCGGCTTCGGCTCCCACCGGCGCAAAAGGCTCGAGCTCGGCAAGCACTGCCTGAGCGGACTCGGGTCGATCGGCAGGCGATTTCTCGAGCAGCTCCAGCATCAGGCGTTCGATACCGCGTGGCATCACGGCGCGAACTTCTTCTGCCAGCGGTGGCGGCGGCTCGGTGCACTGCTGGTTCAACAACTCACGCGGTGATGCGGAATCGAAGGGCGGCCGCCCATTGAGCATTTCGTATAGAATCAAGCCCAAACAGTACAGATCGGAGCGAGCATCTACTCCCGCCGCATCGATCTGTTCCGGGCTCATGTATTGCAGCGTACCGACGCTCTGGGTGGTGGTCTTGTGCATGGCCTCGAGCACTTTGGCAATGCCGAAGTCCATGACCTTCACGTGCCCGTCCGCGAGGACCATGATGTTTTCGGGTTTGAGATCGCGGTGCACGATGGCTGGCTCTTGCCGGTGGGCCACCTCCAGAGCTCGACCGATTTGCACGGCGATGGACACGGCTTCTTGCCAGGGCAACGGCCCGCGCTCGCTCAGATGCTCACGCAGTGTCTTACCTTCTAGGTACTCCAGGGTCATCACGAGCTGCTCGTCCACCTCACCGCACGCCAAGCAGCGCACGACGTTCGGGTGATCCAGCTTGGACAAGATGGCCATTTCGTTCAGAAACAGACGGCGCCCTTCTTCGGAGCGCGCCAGCTCGGGCCTGAGCACCTTGAGGGCGACGCGGCGTTTGCTCAGCCGCTCTTCTGCCTCGAAGACCTTGCCCATGCCCCCCTCGCCCAGCAGGCCCCGCACCAGATATTCACCCATTCGCTCCATGGTCGACCTCAACGTTGTACGTACCGACGCGTCGAAAGAACCTGGCCACCGGAAAAAATTCACTTTGGAACCGCTGGCCCCCTAACAACGGCACATAGCTCCGAGATCTTACAGAGAAATTACAGCACAGGCGCAATTGACAAACCGGCGGTCAGCCTGAGCGGCCGGCGCGGAATTGCGGTACAAGCCGGTCTGCCATGGACGCATCCGGGAGCCACGATGCCAACCGCAAGTATTACGACGCCTTTTCACACAACTACGAGGCGGAGCGGGGTGACCGTAGCGAACAGGGCTACCACGACATGCTCGACGAGCTCGAAAGCGAGTTCGTGCGCCGCTACGGCGAAGGGGGCGACGTGCTCGAGGTGGGCTGCGGTACGGGTCTAGTCCTCCAGCGTATTGCCCGCTTTGCCAAGTCCGCTCGCGGCATCGATTTGTCCCCCGGCATGCTCGACAAGGCGCGCGCTCGAGGGCTCGACGTGCTTGAGGGGAGCGCCACCGAGCTGCCGTTCCCCGACGACAGCTTCGACGTCTGCTGCTCGTTCAAGGTGCTGGCGCATGTGCCGGCCATCAACATGGCGCTGAGCGAGATGGCGCGCGTCACCCGCAGCGGCGGCGTGGTGATCGCCGAGTTCTACAATCCGCACAGTATTCGTGGACTGCTCAAGCGCTACGGGCCCGCAGGCCGCATCGCTCACCAGGCCAACGAAAGCAATGTCTTCACACGCTTCGATTCGCCCTCCAAAGTGGACAAGATGGCGCCGCTCGGGTGCGAGCTCATCGATTCGCGCGGCGTGCGCATCGTGACACCCAGCGCACACGTCATGCGCGTCAAACCACTGGGCAAGCTGCTGCGCAGGGCCGAGACTTGGCTGGCCGACAGCCGCCTGAAACGCTTTGGCGGTTTTTACATCGCGGCATTCCGCAAGCATTGAGGAGGCGCTTCGTGGGACAGAGCGTTACGACCCGACCCACCCAATGGTGGCTCCGCACGCTGAAAAAGCGCAAGGAGCGTATGAGCTACGAACAGCTCGATCTCAGTCGGCCCATCGAATGGAACAGCATTCGC
>CBFGRJ010000196.1:0-13061 GCA_965651135.1 uncultured Myxococcales bacterium | reverse complement strand
TCAGGCCCCTGCGCCAGCGCCGTCCCAGGAAGCATCGACAAAAGCAGAATGCGAACCAACCTCGAGCGCGACATCAGAATCCCTCCAACAAGAGCCCACCGAAGAACCGGGTATCCGCCGAATCGGGGTCCTCCCCGTCGAAGAGCGTCAGCGCTGCGGTCCCGCCATCCTCGGCGCCGTCCGTGCCGTGTAACACGATGGCCGCGCGGCTTCCGTCCCCCCGTTCGATATCGTGCACGGCAGCCACCGGCAACCTGACGGAAAGCGAGGTCGGGTGCAAATCGCCGAGCGCCAAACTGGCGAAGCGTTCACTGTTTGGGTGAAACGCCCACGCGCGCTCTCCATCGGGCGATACGTTCACGGTGTATCCCTGTCGTTCCGTAAGCATCGGAAAGGTCTGGCGCTGCCTCAGGTCGAGCACGAAAAAGCGGTTGGCGTTCGCACCCTCCAGAATTTTCATATGCCCGAAGGCGGAACCTGGGACGTCGCGGACTGCGGCGACGGCAAGATCGATTTCGTTTTGTTCGACGCTCTTGGATAGGGTGCCGCTGGCGCGACTGAGCGCCCAGAATGCAATGCCAGGGGTATCGGGACTGTACAGGAGCGCCAGCTCGCCCTCGTCTTGCGTCACGCGCGTGAGGCGAGAGTAGGGCTTTGGAAAATCTACCGTTTCGACCACGCTCGTGTCCGGATCCACCAGCTTCGCCTGTTTGCGGGCCGGCACCAGTGCCACGAGGCGGAGACCGAAATCCGTCCGAACGAACTCGATGGACGATGGAACATCGCCGACATTGACGATGTTGAACTTGACCTCGAAATCCTTGTTCGAACCTTCCGGAGGTTCGCCCAACGCGAGCAACATGACATCGGGCTCCCCCTCGAGTCGTACGGCAATACGCGCATAATCGTCGAGTTGGTCGTCCGAACCACGCCTGCCGACGTCGAAGACCACCTGAGCGGGCGTCGATTGCGTTCCCTGGGCAGTGCGTGGGGTCTGCACGGTGACCTCTTCTCGCCTCAGATCGCGCAGATCGATCAGCGCGATGTCTCGGTCGGTGCGCACGATCAGAAATCGTCGCTCTGGTCCGTTTGGAATCACCAAGTCGTTGGTGAACAGCACCTCTTGCGGAACCCCTCCAAAAGAGCGAATCGTCACCGATTGCCCGTCGTCGGGATCCTCGAGCGGCAACACGACGAATTCATTGGGATTGGTAACCGTCGAAGCGCCCTGAAACGCAACCAGCCACTCCTCCTCGGGATCTACCGCCAAGCGCTGCATCGGATCGGTGAGCTCGTAGCGGTGGCGAAGCGCGGGCCTCGGACCCGCCTCGATCACGGTCACGCTCGGAAATTCGTCGCCGGGGTCTCGGCGCGGCTGAATGCCCTTGGACAGGACGAAGAGGGTGTTTCTGTCGAGGGTGCTCGCCACCGCTGCGACATTCCTACCAATCGGAAAGCTGCGTGTGGCCAGCTGATACGGCTTGGGTGAGGTCAGCATCACCACCCGATGCAAGCTCTCGTCGACCAAAGCCACCGATCCCGAGAGCCCCTCGCTCTTTGTATGACCGTCGACGGGCGCGTCCCATTTGTCGGCTCGGTCCCCGCAAGAAACCAGCAAGCACGCGTAGACAACACTGCTGAAAAACCGCCTATTCATGACTCCCTCAATCCACCACCTTCGTCGCCAATTCGAAACCAGTCAAGGTGCGTGTCTGCCCGCGAGCCAGGTCGATGAAGCTTATGCGCCCCTCGGGATGTGATTGGGCCACGTAACCCAAGTCCTGATCGGCCATGATTCCGGTCGCCAGCGGGGGACTGGCGAGGGCAAACACGTCCACCTGCAGCGAGGGCAGCTGCACCACGTAGGCTTCGAAGATACGGCCGGCATCGGCGCGAGTCGTGATCAGCGCGCTGCCGCTCGGGTCGTTCGGCGAAAGCGCTACCGAAAGCGGGGGTGCATCCGTGCCGACTATCTTCGGCGCACGCTCGGCCTTCGTCACGATGACACTGAAAGCCCCCGCCTTGCTGCTCCCCTCGGGCACGTCGAGCAGAGCAATGGCGTGCTCCCCGTCTGGAGCAACGAATACCGCGTTGACCGGAGCCTTCAGATCGACGGTTCGGTGCGACAAGAACGTGTCGCCTTCGGCGAGTGAAATCAACGTAGCTTCGTGACTGTCCACGGCGTTGGTAAACACAATCGCCACGTCGGCTTGCGGAGACAGCGCGACGCTGCCAAACAGCCCACCCGGAATCTGCACTCGGCTGACGGCATTTGAGTCACCGAGCCGAGTCACGTCCAACACGAACACCTCGCTTTGCGAGCGCACCACGGCCACGGCGAGGCGACCGTCGTCACTCAGATCCAGGTCGGTGATCGGCCCGCTCAGAACGATCTCGCCGGGCTCGGTCCCGTCCAGCGGCACCACTCGGAGCGTACTGTCGCCTTCGATGCGTACCAACGCCGTATCTCCGTCCGGCGTGATGCTCACCTCCCTGGCCACCGATCCATCTGCCTCGTCGCCCCCGAGCTCGACGAGGCGCGTGGTCTCGAGCACCTCTTCATCCAGGTCGATGACCGAAATACCCGGCTCGGTGACCACGAACAACCGGCTCTCTCGCGCGTCGTAGCTGACCTGACTAGGGCGATAGCCAACACTCACCCGGGCCACCTGGTCATTGTCCAGGTCGATGATGCTGATGTCCTGGAAGCCGTCGGTCGGATCCGGGGCGCTCACGGCGCGGGCATCGGTCCATGCCGTCGCCCAACGACCGCTCGGTGCAATGGACCATTGATTGGCTCCGGCATGCAGCGGAAAGGTTCGCGTGGAAAGCTCACGCTCCTCATCGATGCTGAAGAGCGTGGCATCCTCGCTGAGCACGTTGATGACGATGGCCGAGCTGAGCTGGTCGTCGGCAGCCGGCACCGCTGCCAAAAAGGTGGGCGCGAACCCGGCATCGGCAATGTCGATGTCCAGTGTCTCGGTGTCGATCATCGCGACGCGACCGCTCTCGGGGTTGGCACTCCACAGATAATTGCCCGCCGCAACGGGAGCCCGGAACGAAGTCTCGAGCTCGCGCTCCGGAGGAGGGTCCGTCATGCCACCACCGGTAGTGCTGGTCGTAGTGCCGGGTCCGGCCTGGCCACTTGTCACGCCCGGCAAACTGCCCCCGCTAACGGCATTCGCGGCGAAGCCGCCGCGATCCGCAGCGTCGTCCGATTGGTTGCAGCCCATCAAGCTCAACGCAAGGCCCAGTAGCCAGGCACGACAGGCGCCGGGATCGCGCCTCACCATTTCATTCACCATCGACCACCTTCACGCCCAGCTCGAACCCCGTGAGGGTGCGGGCACGAGCATCCTCGAGGTCCAAGAAGGTGATTCTTCCCTCGGGGTGCTCCTGAGCTACGTACGCAACGCCAGCGTCGACGACGATACCGCTCGCCATAGGCGCGCTCGGCAATTCCACGGGGTCCACGCGCAAACTCGGAAAAGCCGCGACGTAGGCCTCGAAAGCACCGCTGGCCACATCGCGGGTCGTGACGATGGCTCCGGCGTCGACCAGCGCGACACCAAACGACGGTGCCAGAGTGCCCTGCAGCTTCGGCGGCAATTGGCGCGCGACCGGCACTAAGCTGAAGGCGCCGGCTTTCGAGCTAGCCTCGGGCGGCGACAGCAGGGCGACTGCGTGCTCGCCATTCTGCGTGGCGAACACGGCTTGCACCGCTGCCTTCAGCTCGACGGTGCGCCAAGTGGCATTCGCAGTGTCGAGAATGGTGACGCGATCGCTCGGCAGCGCATTGGTGTACAAGAGCACGTTCTCGCCGCTGGCGGGGACCACGACGCTGCCCACCAATTCCCCGATGGTCACGCTCCGATACTCGCTAGGGTCGACGAAAATGCCCGGGATGGGCAGGATGGCAACCAGCGATTCGCTCGCGCCCGGCTCCTGTCCGGGCGCGCCGGCAGCGCCTCCCTCACCGACGGAACTGTCGCCTCCCTGCCCCCCGGCGCCAGCGAGCCCACCGCCATCTTCCGCATCCGCTGCGTTCCCTCCCCGGACTATGGCGACGGCAAAGCTTGCATCCTGGCTGAGATCCAGATCGGTGACCACGTCGGGCAGCACGACGACGCTCTGCTCGCCGCTCTCCAAGTCGACGACGTTGATCTCGGCACTGTTCGCCTGCCGGACGAGAGCCAGCTCTCCGCCTGGGGTAATGGCCACTTCGGCAGCAGGTCGATCCGAAACAGTGATGTCGCGCGACACTCGCGGGGCGCCTGAACCGGTCAACTCTATCACCGAAATACCGGGCTCGGTCACGGCGTAGGCGCGGCGATCGTCGTCGGCGATCACGATATTGGTGGGCCGATAGCCGACACTGAGGCGAGTGACTGCCGGGCGCCGCTCCGGATAATCTTCCAGATCGATCACGGTGATGTCCTGAAACCCTTCGGTAGGGTCGGCCGATGCGATGCGCCCAGCGTGGGTCCACGCGATCGCCCAACGGCCCGAATCGCTGACCGCCCACGCGTTGGCGCGAGGGTGCACGGGTATGGGCGAGCTGGTGAGGACATCGGTCGTGTCTTTGGCCAAGAAAATGTGAGCATCGGAGCTGACCTCGTTGATCACCATCGCGCCGCTGCGTTCCTCCGCCGACGTCGGCAGAGCGGCCAGATAAGTAGGTCCGAAGCCGGCATCCAAGGTGACCACCCCGAACGTGACCGCGTCAATCAGCGCCACTCGATTGCTCTCCGGGTTCGCGGTCCAAACGAAGCGACCCGTCGAAACCGGAACGCGAAAGTTTTCTTCGAGCTCTTGCTCCGGAGGAAGCTGGGGCTCCATGGGATTGCCCGTCGTACCAGAATTGATCGGCGCACCCTGACCAGGGTCCGGATTGCTGCTCCCAGGCGCTGGCTCGGCCTTGGAAGCCATCTCACCGCCTCCGCAATGCACCGCGACCAGCGGCAGGGTTGCTAGCCATATCCAGGCGACGTTCTTCATGGCCCACCAGCCCTGCTTTCCGAGCTCTCCATCGGGAATGCAGGACAGGCTACGATGGTTTGCAAGCAACGCGCCAAATGCGTCTTCGCCCCCGATGCGGGCTTTCTCCACGTGCCACTCGATGCTTTCATCCTGCGGGGTCCGGTCAGTGTGCCAGGGCGGGCCGTGCAGACATGACATTTCTGTCGTGGTAGACCTGGCCTACCGCGTCCGATCACCGGCCATCAATTGACAAACTACTGGCTCTCTGTGAGGTTCCTACGCCCATGAAACTAGCAACCCTGCTGGCCACTGTAGCCACAGCCGTCGCTACGCCCGAACTGCCCGTCGAACAATACCAACTCGACAATGGGCTTACGGTCTTGCTGAGCCAAGACAAGACGCTGCCCGTCGTGGCCACCGAAGTGCTCTATCTCGTCGGCTCGGCTCACGAAGTGGAAGGTCGCACGGGGTTCGCGCACTTGTTCGAGCACCTGATGTTCCAGGGCTCGAAAAATTTCAACAAAGAGTACTTTCAGCCGTACGAATCGATCGGTGCCGACGTCAATGGCACCACGAACCGCGATCGCACGAACTACTTCGAACGGGTTCCGGCCAACTACCTGGAGCTACCCTTGTGGATGGAATCCGAGCGCATGGAAAACCTGCTACCGGCGCTCGACCAGCAAAAGCTGGACAATCAGCGCGACGTGGTCAAGAACGAGCGACGCCAACGCTACGAAAACGAGCCCTATGGCATGTTTTGGTGGCACCTGGGTGAAATGCTCTATCCGAAGGGGCACCCCTATCGGCACGCCACGATTGGGTCACACGAGGATCTTTCGGCGGCAACGTTGGATGACGTACGCGGCTTTTTCGAGCAGTACTACGTCCCCGCCAACGCGGTGCTGACGGTGGTCGGCGATTTCGACAAGGACTCGACCAAAGCACTCATCGAAAAGTACTTCGGCCACCTACCCTCCGGCTCGCGAGCGCCGGCGCCGGTGGCAACCATGCCGACACTGTCCGGCATCAACAAACTGGTCGTCGAAGACGACGTCAAACTCCCGCGTTTGTATTTGGCCTGGCATTCGCCGGCCCTGTTCGAGCCCGGTGATGCCGAGCTCGACCTTTTCTCCAGCATCTTGAGCGACGGCAAAAGCAGCCGTCTATTCAAGCCTTTGGTCTACGATCAGAAGGTGGCGAAAGACGTCTACGCCTACCAGGTGTCGCAGAAGCTCTCGAGCTTCTACGTCGTTCAGGCCACCGCGGCCCCGGGTGAAACCATCGACGAGCTCTACACCAAGACCATGGCAGCACTCGAAAAAGCGCTCGCCACTCCGCCCAGCGAAGACGAGCTACAGCGCGCCAAAAACAACTATAAAAAGAGCTTCTATGGCCGCATAGAAACGGCCGTTTCCAGAGCCACGACGCTGGGGAGCTACTATTTGCACACCGGCAACGCCGACTACTTCGCGAACGACCTGGCCCGCTACACCGGTGCCACGGCGAAAGGGGTTCACGACGCGGCAAGGCGCTGGCTCGACTTGAAGAATCTCGTTCGTATCGACTTCGTCCCCAGGAAAGCCAGCGCAGTCGCGGCCACCAGCGGAAAGGCCAAGCCATGAGAAGCCTGCACATCACCTGGCCCGCTCTGATGATGGCTGCAGTCGGCTGCGCCGGCTCGCCGCCAGCCGCGCCGCCAGCCCCACCTCCCCCGCCACCCGCGACGTCGCAGAGCGTCGGCGGTCCAGCCATCGACAGGAGCCAACTGCCCACCCCCGGACCCATCATCGACTGGGCTCCGCCGACCCCAAGCGTTTCGACGCTCAGCAACGACATCAAGGTGTGGCATGCCAAGTGGGGCACCACTCCGCTCGTTTCGCTGTTGGTGGTGATACCGCGCGGGACTGCCAACGATCCGAAGGGCAAGGCCGGCCTCACCTACTTGATGGCCGATATGCTCGACGAAGGCGCTGGTAAGCTTTCGGCACTCCAGCTGAGTGAGGAGCTGCAGCGCCTGGCGACCGACTACAGTGCCAGCGCCTCGGTCGACTACACGCTCTTGGCGATGGACCTATTGGCAGAGAACTTCGCTGCTTCGGTCGACTTGTTGGCGGATATTTTGCTGCGACCTCGCTTCGTGGCGGCCGAGTTCCAGCGGCGCAAGGACCATTTCATCGCTCAGGCGCTATCCAACGAGTCGGACCCGCGAGCGGCTCAACGAGCCGCCCTGCTCGATGTGCTCTTCGGCGAAGGCTATGCGGGCGACGAGGCGCTGGGCACTCAGGACAGCTTGAAACCGATCACGCTCGCTGACGTCAAGGCGCATTACAAGAAGCTCATCGCTCCGGACGGGGTCGAGTTCATCGTCGTCGGCGGCGTCGATCAAACCACCGTCACCACCGAGCTCGAGCGCGCGTTCGGGAAATGGACCGGCAAATCCAACGCCGTGCCCAAGCCGTTGTCCGAACAATCCAACGAGAAGGCTTTGTACGTCATCGATTTTCCCGGGGCGGCGCAATCGGTGCTCTCCGTCGTACGCCGCGCGGAAGGCGCCAACACGGAAAACTACTTTCCCGCCTTGGTGTTCAATCGAAGTTTCGGGGAAGCGTTCATGAGCCGGTTGAATCTCAACCTGCGCGAGGACAAGGGCTACACGTACGGCGCCCGCAGCGGCTTTCACCGGTTCAAAGAGGTCGGATACTTCACCTTGTCAGCCTCGGTGAAGAGCGAGACGACCCGGGCCAGCATCGACGAAATGCTCAAAGAAATCAGCCTGGTTTGCAGCGCAAAGCCAGTGACCGAACAAGAACGCGACGAAGCGGTCAGCGGACTCTTGCTCGGCTACCCCGGTCAATTCGAGCGTGTTTCGAGCGTTGGTAGCAGCTTTGCCACGCTGGCTATCTTCGACAGGCCCGTAGACTGGTACCAGAAATGGCCCACCAACGTAGAAAACGTCTCGCTACAAGCGGCCAACAGCGTCGCTCGCGAATACTGCGACCCGAACAAGTTCGCGGTGGTGATGGCAGGTGATCGAGCCAAGCTCGAGCCCACGTTTTCTACGCTCGGGCGCAGCATCGTCGGGTACAAGCCGAACGGCACCCGCATCGACTGACTTCCCATCAATCCAAGAGACCTTCACCGCCCACGTATTCGTCGGCCCAATCTTCTCCTTCGAAGGGCCAGTACTCCTCGTCGTCCCGCAGGTAGCGTTCGGCATCCAGCGAGTCTACGATTGTCTGCGGGAGCAGTCCTTGCGACAGCGCTTCGATTTCAATCTCGAGTGCTCGCTTCTTGCCCAGAACGGTCTCGATCCGCCCCAGACGAGCGCGGTTGATCAGGCGGGTGAGTCGGCGGTCGAGCCGCACCAGCGCGTCTTTGGCCAATGCGAATTGCTCCGTTTCGACCCGGGCGCGCATGCGGGTTCCGTCGTCGTACAGCTGGGTGGCGCGCGCGCGATCTTCTGCAAGCACGCCCGCAAGATCTTGGCCTTGGACAGCCTCTTCACCTCGCTGCGCAGTCATGGCTGCTCGCGCCGCCTTCTCGCGAACGGATAGGGCTGCCGCTTGCTTCTCGAGCTCCTCGAGCGCTGCGGCCTTCATGCCCGAGCGTTTGATATCTCGAATGAGCCGCTTGACCTCGCTGAGCTGTGTCTCGATGCGCTGCAACTTGTCGTGATCCGTCTGGCCGAGCGGGCCGCTGGCTTGTGGCCGGACTTCGTCGGGCTTCGCCAAACGGCGCTGAGCTTCGTCCAGATCCGCCATCGCCAATAGCAACCCGCGAAGTTGGAGATCCAGGCGCGCCAGCCGGCGAGTGGCATGGTTGTATCCCGTGTCGACACGCAGCAAAGCTCCCAGCGCACGCGCGGTGCTGCTGTTGGCCCCAATGCCTGCGGAGGCGGGATCGCCTCCCACGCGCACGACTTCGACCAGCTTTCGCATCGCGCTATCGTCTTTGACGAGCCTGCGCGCTGCGTTGCGCACGGGCTCGTACCGCTTGAGAAACTCGGTCAGTTTCGCGTCCGCGCTTGGAAACCGGCAGGTGGCCAAATCGATGTAGGCGTCCAACAACCAGGCCTCGTCTTGATAGGGATGATTGAGCTCGAGGGCCTTCAGCTCATCCATGTACTCGCGCGCGCCGTCGTAATCTTTGGCTTCGTACCTGGTAGTCGCCGTTTCGTACAACGCTTCCGGCAAATGCGGCGAATCTTTGGGCACCAAGTAGTAGTAGTACTGCGCGTCCCCGAAACGGTATTGCTCGTGCGCCACGCGGCCCAGTCCCAGGCGCGCGAGATCCCGCACGCGAAAGAAATCGCCGCCGCCGAACAGCGGCGCCTGACGCGGCGAAAGCTTCGGATCGGCGACCTTGCAGAACAAGCGTTCGCCCTGCTTCAGATTGCCGCGTTCGACCTCGATGAGTCCCGAAAAATAGGTCGCCTGCGCCCAAAAGCGCGACCGCTCGGAGACCTGAGAAAATTCGCGAAGCGCCTCGTCGAATTTCTTCTCTCGCTCCTTCGTGCGACCCACCAAATAAGCGATGTCGCCGCGCAGCTCTTCGGGTGCCATTCTCCTCAACCCCGCCAGGTCGTTGACGAAGGTCGATGGGTGGTCGCTGTTGAGCCCCAGATCGACCAGGCTTCGAGCGGCGCGCCGAGCCCATGTGTCGTTGGGATCTCCCTGAATCAGCGGGACCAGGTAGCCCCTTGCCGCCTGAGTGGCGCCGGTCTGGCCCAGCGCATTGCCCAACGCATAGCGGGCCGCCCGCCCCTCGTCCGACTCCTTGAAAGCGGAGAACCTGGGCGACTCGACGATGTAGACCAGGTCGCCGATGGCTTCGTCGTAGCGACCCTGGAGCACCATGCCCTCGATGCGTTTGAGCTCCTCGGCAAGTCGCGTCCGACTCAGGGGTATGTCGGACGATAGCTGCTTGGCGGCGAGGGCTTTTTGGTATGCGGCCATGCCTTCTGACTTGCTGTCGGGCTCGAGGGGATTGCCTGCCTCGCGAGTCGAGCGAGGCTTCGCTTCCGCTTTCGATGCAGCCTCCGGCGCGACGTCGCCGCCTTCAGCTTCGGTTTCCGCGGGCTGCGCCTGCGGTTCGCTGGCGGGTTCCGCCTCCGGGGCGCCGTTCGTCTCTGCGGGCTCCTGGGCGCTTACCCCACCGAGCTGTGCCAAGCAGCCGACGAAGGCGAGAAGCGGGCCGAGCGTGCGCCTCATGGTTCGGCCACTCGAGCGCGCATCTGCACTCGTAGGTCGTATTCTCCGTCCGCATCGTCGGGGAAATCCTCGGCCATGTCCGAATCGTCCTCGACGACCATGTGCGCCTCGAGCAGCTGGCTATCGGGCACGACCACGGAGAACCGGGCAGTTTGCCAGGTCTTGTACTGCTTGCCTCGGGCGTCTTCTCGTTCGATTTCCACACCGATCACGTGGTGACCTGGTGCTACCGCATGTTCGTAGACAATCTTTTCGTCATCGGCAACGAAGCGCTCGGGAGCGGTGTAGACAATGCCGTCGTCCAGTGTCACCGCGAAGCTGTTGATCCGAGCGTAGTCGCCTTCGGTTTCGACGATGATGCGGAGTTTGCTCTTGAACAAAGTGGTGGTGAGTGCCGCTACGCGACTTCTGAGCGCAGCAATGTCGCTCAATAGCGCATCGTACTCGGGCGATGGCTTGGCGAGCTGACGCTTGGGGAACTCGTCAGGGCGAGGAGTGAGCGGAGACGGTCTCGTTTTGTCGTCGCGGGCACGCTCGCGAGCCGGAGCAGTTGGAGGCGGGTCCCCTAGCTCGTCTTTGGGTTCGGGAGTGGTCGTCGGCTCTGCCGGGTCTTGTGACGTTTCGGCCGCCTTTGCCTCACCTCGCGCCGCTGGGGGCTCCGCCTCTTTTTCGGTGCTCGCCTTGGGAGCATTCGGCTTTCCGCCGGGCTGCGCCTGGCCTAACAGGGTAGCGAACAGCACGATCGCTACGGCACGCATCCCAAACCCAGCTTTCTTCACGAGCGAGCTACTTGTCGGCGCCACGGCAGGCGAGCTTACCACGCCACGCAGAACCAGCGGTGCGTTTCGAAAACGGGCGGTCCCCCAGAGAGCTCGGAACCCCGACCAAACCAAGGCTAGTTGCTGAAGGGAATGAACACACTCAAGCCGCCCATGGCGGAAATGTCGTTGACGATGCGGTCGACGCCCAGCTGCTGGCGGTTCATCTGGCGGACGTGATCCCGCACGTCGAGCCTGAAGGCTAGCCACTCCGTCAGGTAAAACTTCAGGCCGAAGCCCCCGGAGCCGGTCAGGCCTCGATCACCGGGCTCGATGGAAGCGCCGGCCCCCAGCGCCAGATAAAAATCGAAGCGGCCGATGGCCCCTCCGAGCCAGCGTACCTTTCCATACGCCAGAGACCACACCAGATGCCCCAGATAAAGCTGCAAGGTTTCTTCGGGGTTCTCGAGCAGTCGAATGGTTCCCAGGTTCGAATCGTCGACGCTTTCGAGGAACCCGAACTTCTGCTTGGTGCGAAAGTAGGCCGCCTCCAAGCCTAGATCTTCGGTGAAGTGGAACGTGTACGCGCCTCCGTAGACCGGAGCTCCATCCGAAAGATCTCCCGCGTACCAGCCGCCCATCGGCGAGAGCTCATGCCGGAGCGCTTTCTGAAACTTCCTGGGAACGACTCCGCGGTACGCTCTCTGGCCTATCAGTTGTTGCTTGAGCGCTTCGTCGACGCATTGGGCCAGCGCTGGCTCGGCTGCGAATGTGACTAACCCCACAACTACCGCCAGTGCGACCAAGCACCTGCACACTGGCTTGGAAAGCTGGAAAAGCACGGATGAGCGCGGCCTCAACAAGTCATCTTGTCGATTATCATAGGTTCGGCGGCAACGGACTAGCGAACTCCGGACATTGGTGGACTTTCGCCCCCCCGAGGGCGTAAGTTCAACCGCAGAATGCCCCGATGTCAGAGCTCCGCACACACCTCCTGTGCTACGCACTGGCCAGCCGCGACGACGCGGTCCACGCCGCGCGGCTGGCGGCGCTACTGGCGAACGGCCGGCTATACGGTGTGTGCCGCAATGCTGCAACTACACGGTTGCGCTCGCACGGCCCTCGCTGCTGAAACGGGATGTAGCAACGGGACTAAGAATGCGCTGAGTGAGCTCGCCTGTGAGCTGGCGAGCCAGATAGCGTTGCCAGGCACGACACTGGTGGTTGCCGGCATGCCTGCCGCGGATGCAGAGCTGACGGATGGCTCACGGCTCGCCGGCCGAATATCGTCCGTCATCGCCAGTGGATTTGGCTCGAAAGCGAAGGGGCACCCCGCGGCTGCGACGGTGAGCGCCGCGCAAATGGCCGCCGCGAAGTATGGCGCCCTCCTGTACCTGGAGCCAGAGATTGCGGCAGGCAAGCTTCGGCTCACGGCGAACCTGTACCCGATTGCTCGAGGATTCTGGGACCGAGTCCGGCAACCGAGCCCGGCCGCCTCGGCTCACGGTTTTGCAGAGCGCAATCTCGATCCAGAGCTGAGAAGTTTCTTTGCACCCATACCGCTCGTGGCCAAACGCACCACGCTGGCGGTGCCACCGGAACGCAGCCCGGTGGCTCTGGCTTGTGGCGATGCGGATCGCGACGGCTCGCCTGAAATCGCGGTCGTCGGTCGTCGACGCATCGCCCTCGGTCGCATTCGCCAGGGGCGCTTCGTGGCGCAACGCTCCAGAGATTGGAACGACCTTTCTCCGGTTGCCGCTACACCCGTGCGAGCGCCTATCGCCGCTGCGTTCTTCAGAGATGCGCTGCTCGACATCGGTTCGAGCGACCGCTCGAGTTTCCTGCGGGTCGACCAAGACCTCGAGCCAACCGCTCGCGCCACTCGACGCATTCCTTTTGGCGCCGCCTGTCTAGAGATCGAAGGGCACGCGCTGGCCACCACGCCGGTGCGGTGCCTTCCTGACGATGCCCCTCCAATTTTGCGGAACATGGGAGTCCAGTTGGACAGCGTGACCAGCACTACGCTGCTGACCGAGCGCGGGTCGGCGGCAACGCTGATCGCGGGGTACGTTGCCGCCGACGACGCGATTGAAGTTCACGCGCGCGGCCA
>CBFGRJ010000195.1:0-13135 GCA_965651135.1 uncultured Myxococcales bacterium | reverse complement strand
GCTATAGAGGATGTAGCTCCGGCACATCGCATCAGAAGGGCCGAGTCTGGCACCAGGCGCCAGGCCGCGCAGCGTCACCTCGAAAACGTGCCCCGCCTTACTGACGAAGATAGAGAGCCGGGCGGCATGATAGTAGAGCCCACACAGCACCTCCAGGCGCCTGCGATCGACATCGCTGGCTACGGGCCGCAGCGGCCACACCAGCCAGTAGAGCCACCAGCACAGAGCAAGGAGCAGAGCTAGGACAGTACCGGATGGCGGACGCTCGTCCAGTGCTTGGAACGCGCGTTCGAGCGCCTGCCAAGCGCTTGTCCGGTCGTGGTGAGCCTGAGCGAAAGCGATACGCGACAAGGTATGCGCGCGTGTGACGGGATCCGTCGCGCTCTCTGTGATGTCCGCGAACCGTCGAAGGCTCGCCTCTACCTCGCCAATTCGGAGCTGCGCCTCTGCCAGCAGTAGCTGCACATCTTCCGGAAGACTGATCGACAGCCGCGCCGCTGCCTGCTCTGCCTCCAGCAGGTAGCGCAAGGCCGACTGATTGTCGTACATGTGGAACGCAACCCGACCCGCAGCCGTGCAACTCTCGAGCACGCGCTCTGGGTGTTCGTCGCACATGCCGGCTGCGTAGTGAGAGGCAATGGAATAGATTAGGCTTGCGTTGACGGAAGGTGCCGCCACAGCGGGTGTCGGCTGCCGAGAATCCGCATCGAGCTGCTGGTCCAGTGAACTCCGCAGGGCGTCGCCGATGCGTTGGTGCAGCTGTCTCAGCTTTTCAGGGGTGAGCCGAGCCAGGACCGCTTCACGCACCGAGTCGTGAGCGAACCGGTGTTGCTCCGCGTCGGGTTCAACGAGCAAAGCCCCACGTGCCTCGGCCAAGGCCTCGGCCGCAGTTTGTTCCGAAAGGGTGCAGGCGCATGCCAGGAAACTGTGATGGAAGCTCGTACCCAGCACGGCTGCGGCAGACAAGACTTGCAGGGTGTTCGCAGTCAAGTCGGCTACTCGCCGCGCGATGAGGTCCACTCCGCTACGAGGGATGTCCTGACGGGCGGCGCGCACCGCATCGAAGCGCCACCTTCCCCAGTTCGGAACGAGCGCACCGCTCTCGAGCAGCGCCCTCAAGATCTCGAGCACACTGAGCGGAGTACGATCACTGATCGTGCTCACGAATCGCAATAGTTCCGCGTCATACGGCTGATGACCGAGGTACGCGTCAATGAGGCGACCCACGAGCGCGTCGGGGAATGGCTCGAGCGAAAGCTCCCAGACGCGTTCGGAGTTCAAACTCCGCGTCAATTGACCGACACGGGCCCAATGATCTTCGTCATCTCGGGCCGTCAGCACGATAAGGGTACGCGAGCCCTCGCGCTCACTCAGGCACGCCAGCACACGCCGGCTGCCCTGGTCCAGCCATTGGACGTCGTCGATCACCACCGTGGACGGAGCAAGCTCATTGAGCAGCTTGAGAACGACATCGGCCAAGCCTTCGGCGAAAATCTCTTCCCCACCGTCCCCCGGTGGCGCACGCCCTGTGTCCGGCAGCAGGCGGGCGAGTCTCGTCGAAAGCACGCGAAGCAGCGGGGCGGCATCGCCCACCAGGCGGCAAAAGGCGTCGATGGCTACTTCCTCTTCGGCCCCATCGAGATTTTCGAAACGAGCCAGGTAACCGTGGACGAGCCGGCGTACCCAGGCGAACGGCTCGAGCTGCGCCTCGTTGCATTTGAAAACAAAGCAGCTGCCTTTTTCTTGAGCAAGTTCATCGACGAATGCCTTGATGAGCCGTGTCTTTCCAGTCCCCGAGCCTCCGCGGACTAGGACAACCTGCGTCTGGCGGGTCGACGAGGTGCGCCACGCCAGCCGTAAGCGGTCAAGTTCTCGCTCCCTGCCAACGAGCACGGTCGGCAAGGTCACGACCAGCTGGTGGCTCGACTGACTCGTTGGGGATGAGCTTCGAGGGCCGCGCCCGAAGGGGCGTAGGTCGTCTAGGAGCGCCGCCGCATCGACGTAATGGGTACCAGATTCCAGGTGCAGGAGTCGCCGGAGGATCCGAGCGAGCGGCTTGGAGAGGCGCGGCTGCAAATCCTGGTGGTCACCCGAGCGTTCCAGAAGCGGCCGAGGGTCTACGGCCGAGAATGGCGATACCGCCGTCACGCACTCGAAAAGCACACAGCCAAGAGCGAACAGGTCGATTTCTGCCGCGACGACGTGCCCCCGCCAGCTTTGAACGGGAGTGGTCGTCTGCACGATATCCAGCGGGGCGTTCTGGGCAAAACCGAAATCGACAAGGCGGACAGCGCCGGTATGGGCGTCGAATAGAACGTTCGCCGGGCTGATGTCACGATGGATGAGTCCGCATTGGTGAATGCTGTGGAGCGCCTCGCACAACTGAAGCGCGACCTCCAGCACGGTCGGTTCGTCCAATGGCCCCTGACGCAACCGGGAGGCTAACGTCTCGCCCGTCACGAGCTCCATCACCAAGTACGGCACGCCTTCGCGCCACCCCACCTCCATGACCGCCGGCAGAGCCGGGTGTCGCACGCGAGCCAACGCAGTCGCCTCGCGCAAGAAACTTTGCGCGACTCGCTCGAGGTGCTCCTCATCGTCGTAGAGCGGCATCTTGACCGCCAAGTAACGCGAGCCCTTGCGGGCCCTGTACACGACGCTGTGCGCACCACGCCCCAACTCTTCCAGCAACTCAACGTCGGTCGGGGAGGCGAGATGCGGAGCCTGCATACCACCACGCTACACGGTCATCGCAGTGGATGCACGCCCGCGTGTGCACGAGCTTGTTCCTCCCTCCGATCCGCTCGATAAAGCCGCGTATTCCTTTGCGAACGCTGCTCCAGCACAGGTGACACGGTAGTGTACCACCCACGCGTCGCGCGGCCGACACGAACACGGAAGCCAGCGGCTCAGGATTCGATAGGGACCCGAAGCAGCTCTGCCAAGCTCGGGAGAGCTTGAGTCATGCCTCCCGATGCGGTCTCCGCACGCTAGCGAGACGATTGACCGCTTCTTGACCTCGAGCGCTTCTAGTCCCCACCGCTGCTACCTTTCATCGTCAAACACAACTCAGTGCAAATCGCTTTTTCATTGCCTGCTCCTTTCTTCGACGTGGGCTCCGCCCCCAAATCCGTGCTGC
This sequence comes from uncultured Myxococcales bacterium, assembly GCA_965651135.1. GTDB lineage: Bacteria > Myxococcota_A > Polyangia > Polyangiales > Polyangiaceae > JAICQQ01. The sequence goes on along the minus strand of CBFGRJ010000195.1, from coordinate 9,996 downwards.
TTGCGCTCGCGAGCTTGGTACTTCACGCCCGCGCAGAACTGCCTGAGGAATACGTCTTCTTTCTCCATCGAGAGAAACTTGGTGAAATGGATCATCGCACCCCATCGCTCCGACAGAAAAGTACCCGTATTGTTGAAGCGAAGTTTCGCGGCAATATGCATCATTGCCAAATTCGACGGCGAAGTATCGAACTCCACTCGCTCGACCCCTGACCTCTGCAGCATCGGAAACAAAACGCTGGTGTAAAAGGTTTGAATAATGCGGCGTCCTTGATACTTGGGGAGCATTGCCGCACTGCGAATGTAATATGTGCTCCAGTCGCTCGGCGTACACACGAGCAGCCCCGCAAGCTCGTCGCCGTGAAAGATCTCGAAGAAGTCTCCGAAAATTTCGTAGTAGCGTCCCTTGGCTTCGCTCAAATCGGTAGCGAATGGTGACGCTTCGCGGTCCTCTTCGAAGACTGTGGCGTAATGCGTCAGCATGAACCGTTTCGCTCGCGCAAAGTCACCCAAGCACACGATGAAACCACCATTTTCAAACGGGAGCTGGCCCCGCCAGTCGATACCCCACAGCTGACGTGACATACACGAGGGGCGTTCACTGGGGCGTCTGGTCTCCAGAACCGCTGCAGCGTCGAAAGCGCCCATGCACCGTGTGACGGCCGTTGCAGGAGGGTAGATAAGACCAGCAAGTCATTTTGTCCCGTCGCCAGACGCTCGACGACGTACGCTGAGAGCAGCGGACAAAGTATGGGTTAGCTTCCCTCCCCCGATGGTGCGGTTCGGTCCTTCAAGCAACCGCTGTGGTGGCTCGGCTAGGAGCCAATATGAGCATCGCGTGAAGCCTCATGAGCTCGAGGCTTTCCAGGTAGCCAGGGGCGTGTCGCGTAGCGAAGTGCGGAGGCGTTATACAAGGACTGAAACGCTTCAGCCTTGTGGGGGTGTCTCCACCGGAGACATGCTTCACACGCAGGCCACGGTGAAGCAGTTTCCCGCTTCCTTGCGCAGCACTACCACCTACACTGTATCCATTGGTTCGACGTCGCCGGTGCAACTCTGGATTGACGCTACCAAAGCCGATTCACGTCCTCACTCTGGGACAGGAATCTGCGCCGCATCAACTCGATTTTGATGCGCTGAAGTGGCCCGCGGTTACCCCACCGAAGCTTCCCCTGGAGATAGCGCTTCGGATACGGATCGAACACTGAGTACGCCGGGGCAAGCGGCAAGGCATAGCGCTGCAGAATCAACGCCAGGACCTCCGTCGCAACGAGACTTGCGCACAAGCGCACGGACGATGCGATACCAACGTTGCGCCGATCGGCCACTGAGGCCTGGCCGAGGTCCATATACCTATTGTGGAATGTCGACGGCACCGCGCCTGCTACGAAGCGCAACATGGTATCGAAGGGCGTCAACTTGTCGTCGAAATCGAAGTAACGATCGAAGCTCATCCCTGTAGGACCAAACGCCAGCAGTGACCCCCCGAAACCCATGGGCACGGACATCAGCACGGTCTTGCCCAACTCTCTCGCGCGCCGATGCAGCATGCGATGCGCGGGAACGCAGTAGAGATCGATGGCATCAACCACCGCGGCGGCTCCGTGCAAAAACTCGTCAATATTGTCGGACGTCACTCCACCGTCGAAGCATCGCACTCGGCAGGACGGATGAATGTCCTGGACAACGGCTCGCATGGCATCGACCTTGCTTTGTCCGACCGTTGATGACATCGCCGATTCCTGACGATGGACATTCGAAATCGAGAATGTATCGAAGTCAGCAAGGTGAAAGGCACCAATTCCCATGCGGACGAGAGTAGTCACGCAAGCGCCCCCGAGCCCCCCGAGACCAGCTACTGCCACGGTCGCAGCCTGCAGCCGCTGCTGTTCCGCCGGAGTTACAATTCCTCGATTCGCCGCAACAGCCGTTTCGTAGTATTCCCTGGCGGTGACCCCCAAGCGCTCAAAGATTGCATCGGCGGTGCTCGACGGGGATTCGCGCCGGTCTTCGGATTCTTTCACTGTCGAGTGCTATGCCTTCTAGTCGACTGCCTCGGCGGTCGCAAGACGCTTAGCTACCCCCGGCTGTCTGTTTCGCGGCCTAGCGCGCGTTCGAGCCGAGTCGCAGAATATGCTACACGTGAGTTTTGATGCGGTGGGATCGCACCTTTACTGGGGAGTGATCGAGAGCACGACTACTGACAGAAATGTATCGACAGAATCGGCCCCTCTTCGTCTTCGCGCACCGTGTCGCGACCGGCAAAGGCGTAGTTGAAGCCTTGCGCATCGACGGCATCGTTGGCTTCTTTGAGTACCCAACCGTAGCCTTCTCTGCCCGCGTGTAGGGCTTGCACCTCCACCGTAACGTCCCACACGGCTTTCGTTCCGATCATGTCCGGCGTGACGGGGATTCCGGCGAATGGTTCTGGCTCGAAGTCGCCACCCGGTGTGGTCCAGGGCATGCCGCTTGTGAAGATGTTCCAAGTCGCGACACGTTCTTCCCAGTTGCGGGGCAAAATGCGATGCAGGTTGAGGGTACCTCCGTACGAATCGGCTTCGATGACCTGAAGCTCCAGATAGGCGGCTGCGATGGTCCACGCTTCGGCGGTGTTCAAATAGACTTTGAAGTGCAGCAGCGTGCGCTTGCTCGAGGCCCCGTATTGAGACACCTCGAGCCGGTCGTCGCCGATACCGAGGAAATCGTGGCTCTGCTCCGGAAACATCCCGTAGACGAAGGTATCCGCCGCAGCAGGTAGCCGCAGCTCCTGGCAGTTTTCTCCAAAGGGGGACGGCCGGACGGGGCTTTCTCCGGCCGCGCCCGTCGTGTCGGCGGCAAGACCGTTGGTCCCGAGCCCACCAGCGCCCGTGCTGGTACTGGTACCAGTACCGGTCGCCACGCTCCCGCTCGTTGCGGTGTTGGAGCTGGTGCTGGCGGTAACGCCCATGGCATCGGCTAGGTTACCCGCCACACCCCCGGCTCCACCAAGGAGTGGTGCAGCCGAGAACGGTTCGCCCCAGCACTGCGTCGTCGTGAGAGCGAGGCCCACTAGCGTCACGACGGCAAAAGCCGGTATCGTCTCGGTCGCCCGCATCGGTTTCGCCCGCATCGGTTTCGACGGCTGCTACCACACGCCGATCGGCGTGGCCACAATCTTGAGATTGATCGAAACGGTCCCGATGTAGTTTGTTATCGCTAGCGGATTGCCCCTTCAGGCAGCGTCGAAATCTTCACCGCGGAAGTTCAGTTCTCACCGTTTGATCGTAGACCGTTGGGTAGACGCGGACGACAATCGACTATTTCTCCCGCTGCCAGCGATCGAGTCGCTCACGTGCACCGTTCTTGCTCGGGTCCATCGCCTCGTCGTGGTGGGGGCGCTTGGCGGTGAGCTCGATGACGTAGCCGTTGGGATCGCGAAAATAGATCGAATCGATGAAGGCGTGATCGGAGATGCCTCGGGTTTCGATACCGGCGGTTTTGCCGCGCTCCATCATGGGTTCGAGCTCGGAGCGCTCGACTTCCAAAGCTATGTGCAGATCGTAATCGGCTTGCTGCTTGAATTGGAAGTCCTCGTGTGGTGCTTCGAAGAACGCCAGGTAGGAGCCGTCAGCCATACGGTAGAAGGTGTGCAGCACCTTCACCTTGCGGCCGCTCTTGGACTCCGAAAGCTCCAGGGTTTGCGCCAGCGGCAGGCCCAGAAAGTCTTCGTAAAACTTGCGGGTCTCTTCGGAGTCTCGACAGCGATAGGCGTTGTGGTGCAGGCCTTTGATGGAGATGGGCATAGCGCTCCTCTATCTTCAGTCAGCTGGTAGCACGAATCTACTGCCCCGCCTTGCCGTCATAAGCAACCGCGCGCTCCGAAGCCTCCCAGATCGCGCGGAGGGCCGGCTTTTCTTGCTCCTCGCGGATGTGGGCAACCAGTCCCGCGCAGCGGGAGATGAGGGCGAACCCACGCATGATAGCGGGAGGCACGCCGGCATCGCCCAAGGCCGCCGCGACGGCACCGGTGGCGTTGATGGTGATGTGCTTTTGGTAGACGTCGGCCACGGCGCGGGACAGCGCCTCGATGGCACGAGTGTAGTTCGAGGTGAGCTTTTGGTGCTCGACGAGCTCGAGCAAGCGCTTCGAGCGCGGATCGTCGGGCTTGTGCAGTGGGTGGCCGAAACCGGGGAGAGGGCGGCCGGCTTGCTGGTGTTCGAGCGCGACTCGTCGAGCTTCGGCGTCCAGCGGCTCACCGGCGGCGATGATTCGCTCGAGGAGCAAGGCGCAGCCTTCCATAGTGCCCACGAACAGGCTGCCCACGCCGAGCAAGCCCGCGGCAACGGCGCCCTGCATGGCTTCTTTGGCGCTGGTGTAGGTCAGACGCGCAGCCAAGGCGCTAGGAGTCAAGCCGTGTTCCATGAGGGTGACCAGGCAAGCGTCGACGATGGCGCACTGCGCCGGCGTGGGGCGCACGCCGAGGATCAGAAAGTACGCCATTTCGGTGAAGGTGACTTGGCCCATCAGATCGCTGCACAGGCTTTGGTCCCGGATGTAGACGTCTTGGGCGGTGGAGGTGGCAAGGCTGGTGGTTTGGGTCTTGGGTAGCGCGCTCATTGGGCACCTCGCAGTTTCTTTTCGAGCTCGTGGCGCTGCACCTTACCCGAGGCGCTGCGTGGAAACTCGGAAAACGATAGAAACTCGAACGCCTTGGGCTGTTTGTAGCGAGCCAGGCGCTCGCGACAGAGCTCGGCCAAGTCTTCGGCGCTGAGCGCCGGGTCACGCCTGGCGACGAAGGCGACGGGGACTTCGCCCCAGCGTGCGTCGGGTCGGCGCACCACGGCCGCCTCGAGCACTCGTGCATCGCTGAGCAGCACGGCTTCGATCTCGGCGGGGTAGATGTTCTCTCCTCCCGACTTGATCAGGTACTTGACCCGATCGACGAAATCGAGCGTCCCGTCGGGATTGCGCACGAAGACATCGCCCATGTGAAACCAGCCGCCGCGAAAGTCGCTGGCGTTGGTGGCCTCGGCGCGAAAGTAGCCGCTGAACAAGGTGGGGCCTCGCATGCAAAGCTCGCCGGGAGTTCCGAGCGGCACTTCGTGGTCTTCGGCGTCGACGAGCTTGACCTCACAGAAGGGACTCTGCCGCTTGGAAAGCCGTTCGGGAACGACGCCTACGGGGATCAGGCTAGACGAGCAGGGAGGGCAGCCCGTTTCGGTGGCGCCGAAGGTGTTCGCGTAGGGAGCTCCGAGCAGCCGGGTGATCTCCGCGATGTCGTGGCGCGGTACGAGATCGGCCATGACCCCACAAACGCGCACTCCGCACGGCTCGATGGCGGCGCTCTTCAGGTGTTCGGCGAAGCGGCCTACCATACCGGGCATCAGCAAGAGCCAACCGAGCGGTTCGCGAGCGACGAGCTCGCCGAGCTGGGCGGCGTCGAAGCCATTGACCACCCAAACCTTGCCACCCGTCATGAGTGTGCCGAGCGCATTGTCCATGGCACCCATGTGATACAGCGGTGACCAGGCCACGAACGCATCGCCCGGAGCCACGCCGAACTCCGCCCGCGTGACCAGGTTGCGCACGATCTGGGCGCGATGGCTGATCACTGCGGCTTTCGGACGACCCGTAGTGCCGCTGGTATACAACAGCAGCAAAGGAGCTTCGGGATCGATCGCTTCGCTGAGCTCGTGTCGAGGTGCGACCCCGAGCCGAGCTTCGTAGTCTTCGCCGAAGACGATGCAGCGCTCCGCGGGCAGCATCAAAGCCTCGCGTTGGCCCTCGTACGTGGGAGAAACGAAGGCGAGCGATGGCTCCACCAGCTCGACGCACGCTTGGATTTCCGCGCTCGTGAGGCGCCAGTTCTGGCATGCAACCACCGCGCCGATGCGCGCTGCAGCTAGGACTAGCTCCAGATATTCGGGACGATTTTCCGAAAGGATGGCGATGCGCGAGCCGTGCGTGACACCTGCGCTCAGCAGAGTGGAGGCCAGTCGGCTCGTGCGCTCTTCGAGCTCGCCGTAGCTGGTCTGCCGGTCGCGTGTCGCGATCGCGATCGCGCTTGGCCGAAGCCGCGCTTGCGCCACGACCAACGAGGCGACGCTGCTCCGGGCAGCCAAGGAGACGAGCTCACGTGCACCAGAAGCGTGTGTCATCGAACGCCTGGCTAAAGACCCACGTCGGGAGTGTCAACGAAGCTCTGCCTCGAGCTTGGGCGGCCGGCCGCATACGAGGCTCATGCTAACCCAAGCGAGGCGTATTTGTGTCCGTGGCAGGCTCAAGTTGACTGGAAAGTGACGGAATAGCCGGAATTGCCAGGGGCTCGCTGCCCGTTCCGAACATTTTTTGAACCCTTCGCATAAGTCGCGGGCTCAGCCCCGTTCACGACCACTTCTGTACTCCTAGGTGAGTACGTCACCCACCAACCTGAGCGAAACACCGTGGCCACATCTAGCTCGGCAAACCCCATCACCAATTCTCCCGCCGCTGAGGCTCCTACTGTCAAGCCCGGCAGCGCCAACAGCGAGAACGGAGCCGCTGCCGCCCAGGGTCCGGAGAAAGCGGGGTACGTGTGGAAAGGGCCTCGCTCCGCGCCCGCGCCGCTGCCGGCCGAAGCCATCGATGGCCTGCTTTCTCTACACCTCGTGTTGAGCGGCAGCGCGACGTATCAGGTCGGGCCGCACCGCTACCATGTGACTCCCTCGTCGCTGTTTTGGGCGTTCCCGCGGCAGCAGTACGAAGCCATCAATCCTTCACCCGACCACGAGGTGTGGGTGGCTTCTTTCCAGTCGAGCTTGGTGGACAGGGTGTGCGTCACGCGCGCCACGCGTGTGCTCGCCGCTCCAGAGCAGAGCGATGCGTATTGCCGGCAACTCACGCAGGTGGCCACGCGCCGCCTGGTCTTACAGCTGGAAGATCTCGCGGCTCCCGGGCGCGATGCCGAGCAGTTCAACGCTGGCCTCTCTTACCTGCTCTTGGCCGCCTGGGCAGAGTACCAAGAAGCGGGCGAGCTCGAACCAGGAGAACACCTACACCCGGCTGTCGCCAAGGCGGCTCGCTTGCTCAGCACTCAACCGAACCTGGATTCATTGAGCCAATTGGCTCGCACCTGCGGCGCCAGTGCTTCTTGGCTCAGTCGACTGTTTCGACAGCAAATGGGCGTATCGATGGTCGACTTCCGAAATCGCCATCGCATCGAACGCTTCTTCGAGCTCTACCGCGACGGCTACCGGTTGAACATCACGCAAGCCGCGTTCGAGGCAGGGTTTGGCAGCTACGCGCAATTCCATCGCGTCTTTCGTAAGACTCTGGGCTACGGCCCGGCCGAGCTGCGCCGCCGCAGAAGTCAGGAGCCACCCGCCGATCCAAGTGTCCAATCCTTCGTCAAGTTGAACGACGCCAGCGCGAGCGTATCGCGGTAGGCGGGCGCTTCCTTCAGGCGGCAGCCAGCTTGAGCGAGGATTTCCCATGTGGAGGCGATCGCCGCGTTCAGCACTGGCAGTAGTCAGCGCGGCTAGCCTGCTCTTGGCGGCGTGCGGCAACGGCAGCATTGGAGTCGGCGAGCGAGAGCGCCGGGACCCCGCACAGCACGTGCCCCAGGGCGAGCCAGCCATCTCGACCGCTGCCGACGGTACGGTGACCGAAGTGTACCCGGACGGCACCGTCATCGTGAGGCAACCCGATGGGACCGTGATTCAAACCAATCCAAACGGTGACATCGTAGTGACCGACGCCGGTGGCGATTTGCTCGACGAGCAGCGAACAGGGACGAAAGCAGACCCGAGCACCACCATCACCACAGAAGAGGCGCTCGGGTCGGTGCTGCCCGGCGGTATCGAGCCATCGGGCCCCATGGACAATCCGGACTTCGATCGCGAGGCTTCTATCGCTGCGTTCGAAACGACCGTCTACCCGCTGCTCCGCACAAACTGCCGCGCCTGTCACAGCAGTGACAATATGGGGCAGCTGCCCCTGCACGCCGATGTCTCCCTGGAGCGCGCGCACGACGACACCCTGGGCTATGTCAACCTGCGCCAAGTCCCGACCTCCAGATTGATCAGCCGTCTGAGCATCGACGCGCACAACTGCTGGAGCGATTGCGCCGCGAATGCCGGCGTCATTCAGGCCGAGATACAGCGCTGGGCCGATCGCCTGGGACCGGACGGGATTCCGGAAGTCGATGTGCCCGAGTACCCAGCCGAAATCGATGAGCGAGTGGTGCTCGAGTGGATCGAGCAGGACCGCGCCAACCTGACCCCCGAAGACGCCGAATACGTACGCTATGCGTCGCTGCACGTGCTCTTGAACCGAGGGGCAACCCCGGACGACATGAATACCGCGCGAGCCGGGCTGTCCAAGGCGCTGAACTCCACCGCGCGCTACGCGCCGGCCATCGTGAACCCCGAATCCATCAACGAATACGGCATCGTCTATCGCTTCGACGTCCGCGCCTATTGGGGTTACGCGCGCAATCGACCGAGCTTCGGTCCGAAGGGCGAGCCCCTACCCGGCCCCTGCCTATCCGGCGGCGGCTTCGGCTACACCGTCCCGGGGGACGTCGAGCTACGACCCGACTGTGGCCTCGTCATTTGGGAGCGGATCACTCAGGGCAATGTCGGCGTTGCTCCGGACGATACGGCTTGGATCAAAATGGGCAGCCCAGCCAACAATATCGGCTTCGAGCCGGAGTACGTGGAGGCCGCACAGCTCGTGTACACCCTGAGCAGGCCCGACGTTTACAACGATATCATGCAAATTCCGGGCATCGCCAGCGCCCTGGAGCGCGAGCTCGGCGTCGATCGATCGAAGACGTATCAGTTCATGACGGTCAACGATGCGATCACCATAGGAGAGCGCCTGATGTGGCGCGCGCCCATTCCCGACGGCTACTACTGGAAGTCGGTCGATCAGTTTTCTACTACGCCATTCGTCTTCTACGAGCGCCCCGTACCCAGCTTCACCGACGCACAAAAAAGCCAAATCATCACGACGCCCATCATCGCCGGCGAAAGTGGCCCTCTCGCCTCCAGCGAGTACACCGGCGAAACAGGGGCGCAGGCCCAAGCATCGGAAGTCATCTTCAGCTTGCCCAATCAACTGCAGGGCTACGCCATCTTCGGCTCCAGCAATCAGCGGCGAGCCGACGCCTTCACCATCGTGGTGCTCGATCCGCGACGCTTGCATGAAATGCCCGGCGTTCAACCCGCCATCGACCTGAACAGCACCCTGGCGGCACTCGGCGTCAAGACTCGGCTCTTGAACGGCGCCTCGTGCATGGGTTGCCACGCGGCGGGGGTGAACCGAGCTCCCGACGACATGCGCCCCTACATTGCCGCCAATCGCTCGGGGAGCTGGACGCGGCACGCCACCGCCGCCGAGGTGGAGGCGCTGTACCCTGGAACCGAGACCATGGCGCCCATCATCGAGGCCGACCGCCGCTTCTTCTTGGCCGCCCAGGAACAGATCGCCCAAGCCATGGTCTTGGGGACCAGCGACAAGAGCCTATACGTCGAGCCCCAGCTTTACCTGTTCGAGGCGGCGCAGCGCATCTACGGCTACTTGAATACGGTCAGCAACTAGCCCTGGTGGGACATTCCATCAGTTGAGCTGAGGAGCAGAAAATACTGGAAGGAGCCCTTTCGTCTGTGTTTGTCTCTCGTTGCCAAACCAGAAACGACACAAACGAAAGGCAACTCCCCGTGCGGATAGGAAGCGCGGATTTGAGGCTCTGATCAAGGGAAAACTTCAACTGAAGTTGGGGGCGAGCAGCTGACATCGTACGCCGCGGTGAAGCTAGTTCGCCGGCTGCTTAAAGCGGCTGGACTTTTTTCGAGAGCTTCGCCTCGCGGCCGCAAGGGCGGATGTCGGTGGAGGTGTGTACTTTGCGAAGGTCGTACTGATCGTGGTGGGCATGATCAGCGACAATTAGATTTGCAGCGACCAGGCGTGCTGAAGGGTCCTTGTTGAAGACCTTCCTCTGGTCGCAGGATCCGCTCGTTTCCCACCGAACTAACAT
>CBFGRJ010000194.1:0-13203 GCA_965651135.1 uncultured Myxococcales bacterium | reverse complement strand
AAGTCGCCTCTAAATGATTCGATTCTGTGTCTCACACTCGTTGACAACTTCCGTCAAGTGGTGGACGTGAATCAAGCGCTCAGCAAGTTCGCCGTACACGTTTCCCATTGCGGTTCCGCAGACCACGCAGCTGTAGCCGAAATGCGCCAAGCAGGCGGCACGGGCGCGTCGGTCACGGTCGAAAGCGTTGCTGGTCACCTGGACCGTGGCTCCCTCGATGTAGGCCCCCTGTGGAACTTCGTCAGCATATCCCGCGCGGAATGGAGTGAATGAGCCGATGTATTCAAGCAGTCTCTCGCGCATCGGTTCAGCCTCGGGGGCCTCCAAGTAACTCACATTGGCCTGCCCCATGAAGCCGCGGGCTCGAGGCACTTCGAAGCTACGGGTGTCGGGCTCAAGCAAAACCGCGTCTGTTGCGGCCGCGGTCAAGTTGAACTGCACAGGGGACCCGTCACTGCCCAGACAGTGGCGCCCTTCGGGCGACGGCTGGAGTTCCCGGAACACCGTTGCGTTTCGGTACCATCCAACAACGCACTGGCCACCGGACGGGTGCGGCGCAATCCAAGCAACCGTCACTCCGTGCGCTGCAGTCTGGTTCCCGCCGAGCCGGTCGACATTGATCGTGCGTTGTCTCGAGGCGGAGCAGTAGCCATAGACTTGGCCCCCGAAGGGGCTGAAATTATAGGCTTCCCAATCGTAGCCTTTCGTCGAATCGCTCCCGGCGCCGAACAGGTCAGGCTCAGGACCGGCGTATCGTCGCATCCACGCGATTCTGCAGAGTAGAAGTCGCGGGGTACTCTTGCTTGTCATTGGTGTTGTCTGGTTGAGGGCGCAGCATGCTCCGCTCGTCAACTGGCGTCACGCGATATCTGGCGGCAACGAGTATCTCACCATCGTCCGGTGAGCCTCGGGAGATGGACAGGTGCGAAATCACTCACGCCCGAGCAAGTTCGCCAGGCCGCTTGTCAATCGGGACTCCGACGGGTGAGACGGCGTAGGAGCATGGCCTTAACGGTGGGCTCCAGATTGTTGGCTGCTTCGTTGAGTTCGCCAGCTGGTACCGGTTCGCCCCCATGCACAAGTCGGCTTCTTAGCGCGTACACGTGGCGAAACTCGCTTCCCTTTTCCTGAGAGACCTCCCTGGCGATCTGGTTGCGGGCTGCCGAACCGATCGACTGCTTCTTCAGGTTGCCGATGGCGTTTCTGAGCATTCCCTTTTTCTCGGTACTGAGTGAGCTCCTTGCAAGCTCCTTGAGTGTGCTTTCGATGAAAGCAGATTCGTCGGCGGGCCGTTCCTGAGGCTCGGTCATCGCCTCTATGGCCATGACGAGAAGCAAAAAGCGCGAGCGACTCGAGTTCTCAAAGCGTGAGCTGCTGAAGAGCTCGTACGCAGTCTGAATCGTTTCTTCAACGCCGAGTTCGCCGGCAATCTTGAACGACGACTCAAGGTGCTCAACGAGGAGGGAAACTGGTGTCCGAACAGAACCAACAAACCGCGGCGGCGTGAGGAATACGGTTGGGGGAGGGGTCTCAAAAAACATCACTCCGAGTGCATCCGGAAGATTCTGAGCGCCTTTCAAACCGAACATTTCTAGCCCGCTCTTGAAGAACAAGGCGGGCGGTCTTCGGTCGCTCAGAGAGACCCCAAAGCCACGTTCGATGGACGTGGCCATGACCGCGGAGAGCATTCTTGCTGCGGCACGCCGTGCCGCCGACTGGTCGCCAACAGCCGAGCTCTCGAGTACAACTGCCCGCCGCTCGCGTGAGTCTTCGAGGAGGCGCAGCTCCCAGAGAACGCCAATCTCGACGTCCTTCAGTGATACGACCTCGTGTAGCGAGAGGTCAGTGCTCCACGAGGGTTCGAGGTCGAAACGAATGCGCGCCCTGTGACCCGTCTCGTCAACTCGTAGGAGCTTCTTCAACGCGGCGTCCAGGTGAGCCAAGGCTTCCGGTCTTCCCCTTGTCGGGTTCGCGTGCCCGGCGGCAATTGCCTGCAAGACGTTCGCGCCCTCGTCTGCGGCGTCGAAAAGGCCTTCGCGCCGGAGGTTCTGCACCGCTCTTGCGATCAACTGCGATCCCGCGTGCGCAATCATGGCTATCTGACTCCCAACTTCTTTGCCTGGTGCCTGCTAGTCTTCCAACTCGTAGGGTCGCACTATCCGCACGACCCGGAAGTCTGGCGTTGCCGTCGGCTCTTCTCTGAAGAGCTCCGGGTCGACTCTCCATGTAAAGATCTCGCTTGCGGCGATCCAGTCTTCCACGTATCTGGAGATTGCATGAAATCCGGGGTCGGATCCCATGGGCAAGGCGATGCGCTCCTGGTCAGTCCTAGCATGCCAGTCTTGGTCGTAGTTGATGTGAACGCAGTCTCGTCCGCGTGGGCAGATCCCAGTTGGAGTGACGTCGAAGCCGCGCAGATACTTGCGGCCGTTCAGCACAAGAAACGGCCAATAGAGTCGGGTCCAGCGGTGGCACACCGCCACCGCTGGGACGCCGCCAATCGTGGCTTCCCCCTCGTGTTCACAAAGGTACGCGACGGTAGCGACCGCGCGGTCGAGCCACATGTCGGGTGACGTAACGCGAGCATGGCCTAGGGCAGAAGAAACGAGAGACTTCGCGTCTTTCTTTCCGACCATGAGCACCAAGGCGCCGGTCGTCTTGTGTCCGTAAATGTCGACTAGCGTCTTCTGCCCGGGACGTGTCACGACTCTGGCGACCCCTGGTGCGCCGTTCGAGTAGAACCCAGCCAGCGCGACTTCGCACCCGGTGCTCCATGGGTTCTCCCGCTCTGCCTGGGCGTAGGGAGTACGAGAAGAGCTATACCGTGCTGTAAAAGTTGATTGGCGTCTCGGGCTGCAGCTGGTTGTGGTCATCGGCAACTCCTCGCGTGAGGTCCGCTGCGGAAGCCACGGAGAGGACGTTTCCGACTGCTACCGCGCCCACCTGCCCGCCGAGCGCGTAGGTCTTCATCGTCATGTCGGCGGAACCCGCTGCGTGGCTGTGGCGAGTGTCCGCGGCAAGGAGAAACGAAGCGTTTCCTTGATAGAAGCACGTGACGGCTAGGCCGATGGTCATGTGCAAAGCCTTTGCATCTTCAAACGATCTCCGCAAGTCTCGCCATCTGCGGTCTCTCTGCGACGGTGTTAGCGGCGTTCCCGTAGGAGATCTCTCCTTCGCCCGACGCCGAGACGGGTGCACACGAGGTTAGTCTAACAGGGGGGAGACCGACGTCCACTTGGTTGCAAGCAGGCATTTCCTTGACGGGTCCCAGCGAGTGACGACGCCTACGAGCTCGCTCATGGCTGGCGACCAGTCGTTGATGCTTACTCCCGCAGCACCGATCCGCCAGACCGCGCTACCGGACAGCCCGTGGGGGTCGAGCCATTCGCCCGAGGTCCCGTCCAGAGCTTGGAAGTTCTCTGGATCAAAGTCCATGACGAACTCATGAGCGCTGAGGTCGGGTGGTAGGTCGTCTTCCCGCAGCATAACGCCATAGGGGAACGAACGGTTTACGAGGCCTTTGGCTAACGCACTGAAGCGAGAACGAACGCCGGGAAAACCGTGCAGGAACAAGTAGTCGGTAGCAAGCTTGGAATCGTCCTTCGCTGCCCGATCGGGTGACCAGAATGCAATGCCGCCCGTCGGATAGCCGGGACGTCGAACACGGCTATGTCGAGTGTGTCGTCGATCACACGTGGGGTTCCCAGGATTGCCGGCGGCTTCCCGCGCTCTCCGCTGGCGGCTACCTGCCCTCCAAAACGTTGGCGAGCTTCGCGGTACACGTGCGCAGCAGTCACGATAGCGCGTCGGTCATCGAGGCGGAAGGCGGATCCCACATGTGGACGATGGGTCGCACCGTCATCGCCAACGATGCTGGCGATGACCGGATGAGTGTGCTCGGCCATTCGTTCCGTGGCCTGCCGCACGAACTCGAGCTTTGTATCGGTATCCGCGATCTTACTTGTTGCCATCTCGGCCTCTAAAAACGACTCGGTGAACGCTCCGGAACCATGCGATTTCGAAGGAACGTCGAGACACTAGCCCCTCCGTGCCCTGATTGGGACCGTTTGGAAGCGGTGCTGGGTCCCGGACGCGCAGAGAGTCACCGATCGCCTCATCCACAATGACGAAATGCCGATCGACGAGCGCCACGAACGGGCTCCGCGTCAGGAGTTCGGGCAATACCGATGGATCCACCGACCGCCGACGTAGCGATACCCGGGGCCCAGCTGCGTCAGGGCCTTCGCTAGCGGTTCCGGTTGAATGCCGACGCCTTCACGAAAATCAGCGCATTCACGAACGGTGTACTCGGACACTTCAATCCCGAGATCTAGGAGCAACTGCCTCGCGCAGGCCGCGCCGCACGAAAAGGCCACCTCCTGGCAAACCATCCGAGTCGATGGCCTACGTTCTAGATAGACGAGGGACACGGGCCCCCTTCAGCGCCCCGACGCAAGTTGACCCGCGTATTCACCCGCCAAGAACGAGAGCACGTCATCCAGGTTCTCGGACGCTGAGTGTGTTTCGAGGTTGCCGCGTCCTGACACAGCGACCCGATACTGGCCATTTGGGTCACGCCACAGGACAAACGCATCCTCATAGGCAGTGAGGCCGTCGAGCTCGATTTCGCGGCGTCCACCCACGATGCGTGCCTGATCCGCCAAAATCCGAGCCGAGAGCCCCGCCGCACGCAGAACTTGCTCGGCCCTATTCAGTTCGTTCGTGTAGCGGGCACTTGGTGCGCTCGACGCCACGGCAAGCCGCTCCAACCGCTGTCCCATGACAACTGGAGTAAGAAAAGCTGCTGAGTGATCGCTCGCCACAACGGGAACTAAATCCTAGCACGTCTCCGGTCTCGTGGTCCACCGGCCTTCAGCTGGAGCTGCACGAAGGAGCCCTCGCCCATTACGAACGTGCGCCAGCGCCCGATTCATAGGCGCCCGGGTACCACACGTTTGAAAAGCCAAGAATGGCGGGGTCCACCGGCATGAAGTCAACGGGCAGGTCGTCGCCTTCGGCGGTCGCACCTCGAAGCAAGTAGCGACAGATGGGCGCATCCTCGCTCATGTCTTCGCGAAACCCCAGCCTCCGCAGCTGCGCCGTGGTGTTAGCAAAGTCGACAGGACTCGGTCTCGCCGAACCCTCCGCGGCTCCACTTGAGCGTCCGAACGACCCGGACCTCAGCTGCGCTATAATTTCGACGCCTGGGGCACGGTCGCGGATGATCGTCTCGGCATCAGTCCGATCTGGCTCGGAAGAGCGTTATCGATGCGGTGGTCCATCATGAACGCGGCAACAGACAAATCGAGCAATTCGGTCCCAGGGTGCGCCTCCCCCGTGCAGTACCGCCAGCGTCCACCACAGCTGCTAACCCGCCTCGCGATGAAGCGCTACGATATATGAACGGACGAAACCGGCCGGCTCAAGGGTGGGCCAGCTCAGCGCACCAAGCGAGCGTGACGCGACGTCGTGGTATTCCCCATCCACGCGCACTTCTGCAACGCGGTCACCTCCGAACAGAATCTTGATTCCGTGCGGACAGTCCTGCTTGCCGAGAGAATCGTCCAAGGATGCGCACAGCGACGGCAGGATCGGGTTTTCAAGGTACCACTGTTGGAGTGCCGTTGCGCTGTCGCCCGTACCAAAACCAATCACCGCGCCAGCGATGATATGCCAGTTCCCGAAGCCATCCGGATCCGTGCCACGATAGTGGTCCAGCGTCGTGAACCCACGCGGCGCATGCCCCCCGCGCTCGAGCCGCGACGCGTTGGTTAGCGGGTCGCGAAGGGGTGAAGGGCTGTAAACCTTGCTGGATTTATGCAGCGCTACCGATGAGTACGCAGGCTGCTTGGACAAAATGATGCGATCGCTCTCTGAGTTTGAAGGAATTAACCCGCATGGATCGACTGGGACGCAGCGCCGCACTAGTGGCCACTGGGATTACTGGGCTTTCGCTGGTGCTTTCGCTGGTTCTTGGCTGCAGCAGCGACTCGACCGAGCCTGGCGGTCAGACGGCCGGGACTACGGCGGCTACGGGGTTCGGCGGAGCGGGCAACTCGACCGGTAGCGCGATGACCACCACTGGCTCGGCGTCTGTCAATCAGGCCGCCAGTGCAAGCACCACGACCATGGGCGTGTCGAGCAGCACAGGCCCTAGCACCGGCACGGGGACAACGGGCATGGGGACGCAGGGCTCGGGCACGGGCGGCGCCGGCGGCACTGACTCGGGCACCACGGGCGATACGACAGGCACGACCGCCGGTGGAGCGGGTGGCGCTACGACGGGTGGAGAGACGACGGGCGGCGGCACGACGGGTGGCATCGACGGTTACAATTCCGATTTCGAGGAGTTCACCGGTGAAGACTGCGAGCTGCCCGAGCCAACGCTCTTGAGCTCGCCGTCTCATTCGCTTCCCGATCCTTTCTTGATGCCGGATGGCACGCGCATGTCGAGCATGGCTCAGTGGTCGTGTCAGCGGGCCTGGTTGAAGAAGAACATCGAGGCTTTCGTTCACGGAGCAAAGCCAGGCAAGCCGGATGTGGTTACCGGTTCGGTTTCCGCTACGAGCGTGCAGGTTCACGTCGAGCAGGGTGGGAACAGTGCTGACTTCAGTGTTTCGATCAATCTGCCCCCCGGTGCGAGTGGCCCCGTTCCCGGTATGTTCCAGGCCGACGGCTCGGGGGTTCCCACCAACTTCCTGCATGGCGAGGGTGTGGCGGCGATCCGCTACAATCACAGCGCGGCCGAAAGCGCTTACAATTCGATTTATGGGGGCGGCGGAACCAGCGTCCAGATCAAATGGGCTTGGGCCGTCAGCCGCGCCATCGACGTGTTGGTGGCCGAACGTGACGCAGGAAACAATGACATCATCGATCCGACTGCCTTGGGCACTACGGGCTGCTCGTATGCCGGCAAGTCGGCGTTCACGGTTGGCGCCTTCGACGAGCGTATCGCCCTCGGGATTCCGGTGGAGTCGGGCACGGGCGGGCTCGGCTCGTACCGGGTGGTTGCGGATATGAATCTGGGTCCGAACGGTGGTGAAAACCCGGAGCAAGTGAACGAAGCCTGCAATCAAAACTGGTTCACGGCGCAGCTTTGTTCGGGCAACGTGGATTCGGTGCCGGCTGACGCGCACTTCATGGTGGCGATGTATGCGCCGCGTGGGTTCACGACGCTGGACAACAATCGCATTGGCCACCTGGGGCCGGTGGCGCAGTACGCCTCGACCGCCGCGGGCGCTGAAGTGTTCAAGGCTCTCGGTGTGGAAAATCACGTCGGCTACCACGGCGGCAACGATACCGATCCCCACATGCACTGCGGCTTCTACCCCTCGCAGGAAGAGACTGCGCGCAAGGCTATCCGAGGGTTTCTGTTGAAGACGGAGGCGCCGGCCAATTTCATGGAGCCCAAGCTAAAGAATCAGAATGACCAACCGGTGAACTTCGACTTGAGCAACTACATCGATTGGGAGACGCCCACGCTCGAATGAGGCAGCTGCGGGTTGGCCGATGCTGCGTGCTCATTCGAGCTGCAGGCTCGATTGAACTAGCGCGAACGGCGGTGGGGTTGCACGCTGCCCAGTCGCGTGGGATAGAGACCGGGCTTATGTGGGACTTGGGCAAGATCGGTGGGAATGGGTATGCGCTTTTGTGCGCGCTGATGCTGGTATGGAGTCCGGGCTGCGGCAAGGATTCGGGTGGCTCGGCTGGGACAGGAGGTTCGGCTGGGACAGGAGGTTCGGCTGGGACAGGAGGTTCGGCTGGGACAGGAGGCTCGGGAGGGCAGGACGGTACGGGGGGTGCGACCACGCATTCGTCGTCCACTGACTCGTCCAGCGTGACGGGTAGTGGGGGCGTGTCGAGCTCGGCCACCGGCAGCGCTGGTTCGGCAGGTGAGGGAGGGGCAACGGTCGACACGTGGGCGCTTTGTGGGAACGGCATGATGAGTCCGCGACCCAGCTCGGATTGCGAGGCAACGGTCCCTGACGGCTGCGAGCCGAAGTTGCGGGTCATCGAACGAACTGGCTCGCAGGGCAAGGAATTGCTGTACGTTTACTACGATGCTGAAGGGCGCCCCTCGTGTGTCACTTTGGACGCGGACAAGCACGCATACGCCATCCGCTACAGCTACGACGACGTGGGTCGGCTCGAGAAGATCGAGGATCAGTGCGACGTCGACGCTTGCATGTCGGGATATCACGACATTGTCTACCATCCTAGCGGCCGCATACAATCGTACGAGTACTTCTACGATAGCTACGAAGAGTCGCTGCGTTTTGACGAGCGCGGCCTGCTGCTGGAAAAGACCGTCACTGAGTTTGGAGAGGACTGGGTAACGACCTATGACTACTCGTTTCGCGAGGACGACCAGGTCGACACAGTGACCATTACCGAAACGAACGAGGAATCGGGGGTTCGTGCCTTTAGTTGGCGCTACATTTACGACGAGTCGGGGTTACTGCTGAGTCGCGAGTTCGTGGATGAGGAAGACGAGGTGCTCGACGCGTTGTTCTTCGATCGGCTTGGCAATGCGGCGCTGTCGTATCGACCCGGTGCGGACAGCCTTGTCGCGTATTTTGCCGGTCAGGAGTTCTTCCACGGACAGCTCCTCGAACCGACCGATCTGAGCCTTGCGTGGTGGCCTTCGGTGACGGCCGAAAATCCGTTTGCATACGAGCTGCCAGCCTCAACGCCCGATGCGGTGGCAACCTTCAGTCACATCTGGCAGGACGGCGAGTTTCGCGCGGATTACGCGTTCGACGACGAGGATCGTTTCAGTGATGCTCTGTTCGAATGGGAAGAAGTATCCATTGCCATGAGCCTCGACCGCTGCGAGCATTCGGCGACGCAGACGATTGAATCCGATTCTGGTTCTGTCGACGAGCAAAAGGCCCACTACTACTATGGCTGCGCCAGCGCGCCCCCTCCGGCGGAAGCGTGCCTGATGCGTTGCGAACCCTGAGCGAACGAGGCCTTTCGGTCGGTTGGTCGTGCGGCCGTGCTTTTTTCGGCAGGTGCCTGTAACACCAGGGCTGCCTCGCGACACACCCAGGGGTGGAACCACCAACTTGCGAGGCGTGTTCGCTGACGCCACACTCGCGACCCGTCATGGAACGCTCGGGTTCGGCAATCAGCGACGGGGCGCTGGCGCTCCGCATCAGCAGTGAATCGGTGCTTTCGCCCGAGGCGGAGCAGGAGCTGTGCGCTCGGTTTGCCCGGCGCATTCGCGCCTACGGTCTCCGGCATTTGGGTTCGGGCAGCGAGGCGGACGACTTGGTGCAACGCGTGCTTTTGCTCGTGCTGACCAAGCTGCGCCACGGTGAGGTGCGAGAGCCGGAGCACATTGCGTCGTTCGTGCTGGGCTCGGCGCGGCTCATCGCGAAAGAAATGCTCCGCCGCCGCGCACGGGAGGTCGTGCTGCCGGAGGAGGAGCAGTCTCTGGAACCCGCGGTGTCGGCGGTCGAACCGCTCGATCGGGAGCGGCTGGTTGGCTGCTTGCAGAGACTTGCGGAACGGGAGCGTAGCGTGATCGTGCGATCGTTCTTCGAAGGGGCGAACGCCGGCGAGATTGCGGCGCCCCTGGGGATGCAGTCCGGGCATGTGCGTGTGGTTCGGCATCGCGCCCTCATGAGCCTGAGGGCATGCCTGGAGCAGGGCGAAGGAGGTGCCGCATGAGCTCGGGTTCTCGTTGCCGGGTCGAGCTCGGGGAGCTCGCTGCATATCGCCTGGGCGAGCTTTCGCCCGCCGAGGAGCAAGAGCTCGAAGAGCACTACTTCGGTTGCTCGGAGTGTGCCGAGCGGCTCGCCTGGCTCGATGCGTTGGCTGTATCGCTACGTGACGTGGTGCGCGCGGGGCGCGTGTCATCGAACGTGAGCGAGGAGTGGGTGGCGCAGGCCCGTGGTCAGGGCATACGGCTGCGTAGCTATGAGGTCGGGCCGGGCCAAGCGGTAGAGTGCACGGTGAGCCCGGACGATGATTTCGTGATTGTGCGCTTGCGCATGGACGGTTCAACCGTGGGACCCGTGGATGTCGAAGCGGAGTGGACCGACTTGAACGCCGGCCGGAAGCTCCGCAACGACTTGAGCGACCTGTTCGTCGATTCCGCTACCCACGAGTTGGTGTACGCCTTTTCGGCGGACTGGGTGCGCACGTTACCGCGCAGCCGCTGGGTCATGCAGGTCCGCGCGCATGGGGCGCAATCACCCCTCGGCCCCTTTACGCTGAACCATAGCCCGTGGTCGGGTGCATGAACGCTCGTCGCGCGGTGTAACGGAGCCCCGCCAGGCGTCACTACCTTGGGTCCCGAACGCAACAAGGAGGACTCATGATCCACGCAACACCTGCCACGACTCCCGCATCTCTGGTTCACACGGACGAGCGGGATCCTTTCTATCGTTTCGAAGCCCAGCTCGAGTTCACTCCGATTGGTCTCGTACCAGAGGGCCTACGCCTGGCACTTGCCTTCGAGGGCAAGGTAGTGGCGGGCGCCCTCGAAGGCGCGCGGGTCTGGGGCAGCGACCCGCTCGTGATCCGCCGAGACGGAGTCGGTGTGCTCGACGTCAACAAGCTCATCTCGTTCAACGGAGCCAACCTCTACGAACACGTGCGCGGGTTTTGTGCTCCACCCCCGGGTATGGAGGTTCCGCCGCTCGAGGTGATTGCACAGCCAAGCTTCCGGTTCCCGGACGTGCCATTTCCCATCACGGGTTTTTCCACCTTTGCGGCAGCCGCTGAGCCGTTCGCGGTGTTGAACGGACGCCTCGCTCGCATCGACGGTCACGCCAGCTTCGCCACCGGGCGGTTGGTGATCGAGGCGCGCCTGGTCGAGCCGAGGCAAATAGCCTAGAGCCGATTCCTGCTAGAACGACGCTGCCTTTCGTGCAGCCACGGCGACCGTCGTGTAGTAGATGCCCCAGCAGGCTGGTTGGCGAGCGAACGCGACATAACCTTCGATGTCCTCTTCACGAGCGCATCCGGTGTCGATGTACTTGCTGGCCAGCAGCTGGGTGGACATCCGCATCATGTCGGCCAAGGCGTGGCCGCCCGGAACACAATGAGCCTCGAACTCCACGGAAACGAGCTCGAGGCAGCGTTGTTGCAAGAGGGTGGGCAGGCGCGAACCGAGTGCTGGGTCCATGTCGCGTCTGGTGAACAGTTCCAGAATCGCACGGTTCACGTTTCGAAAGGCTCTGCGAAGAGAATCAGGACCAGTCAGCGGAGTGGCCGTAGAAAAGTCCGGTTCTTCGATCACCAACCAACGGCCCGGTGCCAGAGCGCGCACCATTTCGTCGAGCAGTGCGCCATGGTCGGCATTGTGGATGGTGACGTACCGTGTGTGAACGAGATCGAAGCTGCCGGGCGCTAGCTCCGCCGCGTTGAGCGGCGCTCCGATGACTTCTACACCGGGCAAGTCGTTCAAAAAGCGAGCATTGCTATCCAAGGCGACGACGCGACCCGCCCCGACCCGTTCGGCGAGCCAAGCCGCCACTGAGCCGGCACCTGCTCCCACTTCCAGGCAGCGTCGGCCTCGCAACTCTCCCGTGCACGAAAGTCGCCCTTTGGTTTTTGGATCGAAAATGGCCTCGAGCGCTCGCAACCGCTCGAGCTCGCGCCGATCAGCAGCGTCGTCGAAAATGTAGCCCTGATTCTTCTCGGTAGGTGCCGACACTCGCCTAGTTTCTGCGAAGGCGGCAGCGCGGACAAGCTTATTTCCTATTTCAGTTCGTAGAGCGTGACTCCTTTGTGTTTGCCCTTTTCTTCGTCCTCGTGGAGCTCGATGCGCGCGAGGTAGCGGCGGCCGTTGACGCGAAGCGGAACGTTAGTACCCACGGGGGCATCCGCATGCTCGCTCAGAATCCTCTCCGAGTGCTCGATGAGCTCCGGAGTGAGCTTGGCGGGTACCAAGCCTCTTGCGGGTGCGTTCTCAGAGTTGGTCTCCGACTCATTCGGCGCGCTGGGCGTGGATCGGCACGCCACAGCCAACGCAAGCAATACGAACAGGCCCGTGATCGAGTGTGGCACCGACATAGTCGAGCAGCGTCGTTGCACATCGCATACCATGCGAAGGAGTGCCGAGTTGCCAGGCTGACGCCTCGGGCGATACGACGCGGCAGCGTGACGCGCTGTGCCATCCTGCCCCGCGACCTTGCGTCTGACGCCCGCTTTTTTCGAGCGGACATCGCTGATGGTTGTGGGCATGGCCCGTGCATAGCGACGACCCAGACCGGGCGCTGCGGAGGCAGCGTGCCGCGAATCGAGCGTCCCACCGAACTCACCGCGCGAGGCTTGTTATGACGATGAGATGTGCTCAGTGGTTTTCAGCAGTCGTGATTCTGGTGAGTAGCGCATGCGGTGGTCAAGAACGCAGCCCCACCGAACCAACATCCGAATACCTGCAACCTTCGGGTGAGCAGGCCCCCACCGCTGATGCCGGTGTCGAAGGCGGCAATATGCGGGGCGGCTTGGACGAGGAAGGGAAGAATGCTCCCGGTCCTGCGATGATGGATACCGGCACAGCGATGGGGCCGACCGGCGCTGGCGGCACGACGTCGAGCGCGCCCGGCGCGCTCCAAGCACCCACGACCGGTGGCACCATGGGTACCGGCATGGGCGGTAGTACGGGCATGGGCGGCAGCACTGGTGTCGGCGGCACCCGCATGTAAAAGCGCGGTGCGTACGGACAGCAAAGCTTCGAGCTGGCTCTTACCAGTGCCGGCGGTGGTAGCGAGCTCGCTCGCTCTCGCCTGCGAGTCGCCCCTGTCAGCGCTGTCTCCAGCCGGTAGCCAGGCGCAGGAAATCGCCACGTTGTTCTGGTGGATGGTAGCGGGGGCTGCGCTGATCTGGGCCGTCGTCAATGGCTTGGCGCTCTACGCGATCCGTTCGCGCCCTCGCGATCCCCGCAAGACGCGGCTCTTCATTATCGGGGGAGGAGCCGTACTCCCCACAGCAGTCTTGACGGTTCTGTTGATCGTGGGGCTCGGGCGCGTGCCAGGTCTGTTCGCTCCCGGGGAGGCTGGTGGTCCGGTGGTGCGCATTTCGGGCGAGCAATGGTGGTGGCGCGTCCAATACCAAATGGACGATGGGACCCAGTTCGAGCTTGCGAACGAGCTTTACTTGCCGGTGGGGCGGCGACTGTCGCTCGTGCTCGAAAGCGCCGACGTCATTCACTCGTTTTGGGTTCCATCGCTCGGGGGCAAGATGGAT
>CBFGRJ010000193.1:0-13221 GCA_965651135.1 uncultured Myxococcales bacterium | reverse complement strand
GAGCCTCCCGCCGAGCCCGCCGCGGCAGCGCCTGCACCGGCTCCGGCACCCGTCGCGCAGCCCCGCATTGAAAGCCCTGCCCCCCGGGTTCCGGTGGCTCCGCGCGCACCGAAGGCCGAAGCTCCACGCGCGCCCGCGCCTCGAGCGCCCATGGCTCCAGCAGTTCCTAAGCAAGAGGCTGCGCAGCCCGAGCCTCCCGCTGCCCCGACGGTTCGTCCTCCCCAAGCGGCACCGCCGACCGCAGCCTTTCCGATCGAGTAGGCCTGACCAGTGAGCACGTGCTGGTGCGCCGTCGAAGCGCACTGTCGCTCAGGCCGCGTTGCGTTCGTTGCGCAAGAAGCGCCCAACGATGCTGGCCAGTTCTTCTGGCTGCTCCTCTTGCGGGGCATGCCCCGCATCCATCAGTTCGAAGCCTGCCCCGCGAATATCGCGCGCTAACCGATGCCCGTAGCCTGCGGGGTAGACATTGTCATGCCGACCCCAAACCACCAGCGTCGGCGCCTGGATGCGGCGCGTGCTCGCAGTGAGAAGGTGCGTATCGGCAGTGCCCCGTACGGCTTCCAGTGCGCTACCCCGCGCGGCGGGCGTATTGAAGGCCTCGTAGTACGCGTCGATGCGCTGCTGTTGGATCCGAGCGCGCGAAGGCACCAGACTATCGCGAATCAAGGTGCGGAAGGCGCTCCTGCCGACCAGCTGCTTGAATACGAGCCCGCCCAGAAACGGCACCATGGCGATGCGCTGGCGGAAATCCATGGGCGGGCGATGGTACAGCGAGTCGACCAGTACCAATCGCGAAACCAACTCTGGATGACTGGCGGCCAAGGTCAACGCGACAGCGCCGCCCAACCCGTGCCCCACCAGTGATGCCCGCCCGAGCTCCAGCGCTCCATACAAGTCCGCTATCGCCTCCGCGAACGTGGGAATGCTGTACTTGAAGCGGTGCTTGGGCGGCTTCTCGCTTTCGCCGAAGCCAGGCAGGTCTGGCGCAATCACTCTAAAGCTGTCGCAAAGGCCATGACCCACTCGGTTCCAAGTCGTGCAGTCGAAGAACAACCCGTGCAGGAGTATGACAGGTTCGCCGTGCCCGCATTCGGCCACGCGCAGTCGCACTCCTTTGCCGGTTACGTCGCGCCGCAGCTGCTCGAGCATTGGCTCAACGCTTAGCTCGCTCTCGGCCTCGCGAGAAGTCTTCCTGTGATACGTTAGTCTTATCGGGTTGATACGGGCCCCGCGCTGCTGCGATCGGCCCACATCACCGGCTGGAGTCTGCTACCCGCGTCGCGAGCCGCAGACGGGCATGCGGGACGAGTGACCGGCGAGCCTTGGGGCCCAACACGTCGACACTGCCGTCGCTGCAAGAGCACGCGTCGCACGGCTGACGAGAGGCTGTTCGTGTCCATACGGAACCTGCGGCAAGTCGGTGCACGACATCATCCAACCCAGAGTCAGAGTAGCGGAGTACTTCCAAAGGTCGGCCGAAGATCCGGACCTAGGAGCTCTTCATTAAGCAAGCGCCGTTAACCCAGAGCACTACCAGAAGGCAAACGTTCAGCGAGGCATCGTGAACCACTTTCATCGATGAGTGTGAGCGCGCGAATCGCGAGACCGCACGATTCGGCCATTTTCATGTGCGCTGCTGTGGCATGGACGACGCGATAGCTCCATGGACATTTCATTGTCTAGGACATAATTTGTCCTATCTGGTCGGGATTCTGGCTGGATGGAGCTCTTTGGTTCCATGCACAAATTTTTGCTGGGAAATGCTTTTGGCGGATCCACTGAGTGGAATATATTCGCCTCAATCCAGCGGCGTGACAGCTGGCTGGAGTCTCCCTCAAAGCACCCCATGAGCCAACTGAGTGAAAGTGTCGTAGCTCGCATCGAACGAGAGTATGCGGGCGGCATGACCTCGGCGGAGATCCTCGATGTCTTCGCTTCACACGGGGTGAAGCTCAGCGAAGCGACCCTTCGCAAGTACGTGCAACTCGGACTGCTGCCTCGCAGTATTCGAGTGGGCCAAAAGGGCAAACACCAAGGCTCCAAGGGTGTCTACCCGGTATCGGTGGTGCGACAGATCTTGCAGATCAAGCAGATGATGGCTCAAAGCTACACCATCGAGCAGATACAGCGTGAGTTCATGTTCATGCGTAGCGATCTCGAGCAGCTCGAACAAACGCTGGCCAGGGTTTTCAAAAAGCTAGATGCAGTGCTCAAAGACCGCGGGAAAGACGTGGCGGCCCAAACCATGACGCGCGAGGTGGGCAACGCGCGAACACTGAGCAAAGAGCTACTACAGCGTTTGCACGCCATAGAGAACCGCATTGCATCGAAGGCGCAGATAGAGCGCGTGGTCGCCTCGTAGTTAGTGTGAACAAATGAATCATCGAAGAAGTAGCTCGTCAGACTGAACCCAATTCGATCCGATTCGGATCTCCGGATCGGCCCAGCGCGTCCCGAGGGGCGTATCAATCGGAATCGTGGCCCAGCGGGCCAGCTAGCAGCGGTAGCGTCGCCGAGTCAGGAGTCGTTCGTGCAAAACAAGCAAATGCAGGCAGAGACAATCGAAGTGTCAGCTCCAAACGCGCCGCCGAGTGGTGCGGTACAAGTGTCGATCGCCGACGGCTCACCGGCTTTGAAGGCCAGAAATGAGCCGATCACGCGAGAACAGCGGCGCTCGCGGCGCAAGCGCGACGTGCGGGCGAGAACGATCAGCGTGAAGCGCATGACCAAGCGGGAGCTGGAAATCGGTCGCTTGCTGTATCCCGAATCGGACTACGAAAAGCCGCGAACTCGGGAGGAATGCGTCGACGGGCCTAGGCCGTGCCCCTTCGTGTCCTGCAAACACCACCTGTACATCGACGTGTCTCCCAGAACCGGAGCCATCAAACTGAACTTCCCCGATTTGGAAGTGTGGGAAATGGGGGAGTCCTGCGCGTTGGACGTGGCTGATCGCGGGGGAACGACTTTGGAAGACGTAGGTGCAATCATGAACTTAACCCGTGAACGAATTCGCCAGGTCGAGGTCAAAGCTTTGGCCAAGCTGGAAGCCTTGAAGGACATGATGGCGCTCAGAGACTACGTGGACGAAGGCCCGGTCGGCAAACGCCGCCTGCCGCGGCTGTCGAAGGCCGATCTGGATGGGGAGCAATTTCGCGGGCGGGCCAGCGAGGACGAGGATGACGAGCTCGCCGAGGGTGACGAGGAGGTCGAATTCGACCGCACCATCGACTTCGACTTGTTGGATGCGTAATTTCGGCTGCTGGTTTCAGCCCCTGAGCTGCTCCAGCATCCTCAAGAAATTGAGCCCCAAGGCCTTCTGGATGTGGTCCGGAGGCCAACCGCGGCGGAGCATGATGTCGACGAGAACCGGCAGCTCGGAGCAGGTGCGCATGTCCTTGGGCGTGCAGATCGCGCCGTCCCAGTCGCTGCCGAGTGCTACGTGATCGGGCCCCACACGCGCGACCACGTGCTCCATATGACGTACGATGCTTTCCGCCGAGCCAGAGAACAGCGGGTCACCCAAGAATTTGGAGTGGTACATGATGCCGATGACTCCGCCGCTGTTTGCGATCGCCTGAAGCTGCCGATCGTCGAGGTTGCGCCAGTGCTGGTGCACGCCCGAAACGCCGGTGTGTGACACCAACAGGGGTTTGCTCTTGTCGTGTACGCTCACCGCATCCCAAAAACCGCGCTCGTCGATGTGAGCCAAGTCGACGAAAATGTCGAGTGAGTCTAGCTGTTCGACGAACTGTTTGCCTCGCGAGGTAAGCCCCGGATTGCCCCAAAACCGCCCCGGCGAGCTGGTACCGCCCAGACTCGACGTCAACAGGTGGACCAGTGTGATCCGCAGCACCAGTCCAGACGCCAGCCCATTCAGACTGGTCGTGCTTCGGTCCAGCGCATTGCCGCCTTGAACCCCGATGTACGCGGCATGTTTGCCGGCGCGCCTGGCTTGCCGGTAGTCCTCCGCATTTTTGCAGATCTGGACTTGCTCTACGCTTTCCAAGATAGACACGAGCTCGTGAAGGTTTTCGTAGAACACCTCTTCACGGCCGCGCGCATCGCGGGTTGGGTTCGTCGTGATCACCCAGGTGGCACCCGTAATACCCGCCTTGAGCACACGTGGGATGTCGGCTTGGCTGTAGCAAAGACCGCCCAAGAGCCCCCTTCCATGTTTGCGCGTGAGATCGTAACCGAACACTCGATGCCAAATGAAGGAGTCGATGTGCAGGTCGATCACCTCGCTGGCGAGGTATAGGTCGAGGGCGGCTTGGCTAATGCCCAATTGGGCGGCGTATCGTTCTCGATCGCTTCGGGGGTCGGACGGCTCCAAGCTCACGCTCGTAGCATACCGCTATTTCGGAGCGCGACTAGCCGGTCTGCCAGTCGTCCGACGGAGCACTCAGTGCTCTGTTAGAGGCCTTTTGGCACGTTTTCTAGGTCCACTTCGCCCAGAGCGTAGCGGATCAAGGCACTTCGATTGGCTTTGGTCAAACCACGAGCTTTCAGGGTATCGACCATGGTATCGAGACGCTTCAGGTCGTCCGTATACATCGAAATGCAGATGACCTTGTAGTGCGTCGGCTTTTCATTCACCCGCTTCTGTTCGTGCCTCGGCTGGTGAGCCGCTGCGTCGTAGAAGCTCGAGGACAGGACGCCCTCCACTTCGTCGCGGTCAAGAACCTTGGCCGCTGCTTGTCGAAAACCATCGCGATCGCTCATGCTACTTCTCCACCGGCTTTCAGCGCGATGCAGTCATTCGCGCTGTCATGATTGATGAGTTTTTCCACCACGGACATGTAGTCGGCCATGGCGGGGGACAAGGGTGCGTACTCGAACAGCGTCTGGCCTTGTGAAGGTGCTTCCTTCACTTTTGCCGCGTGGCGCACGGGCTCGAGACAGCGTGCTCCGAAGTGCTCACGGAGCGTCTCGTACGCCTCGCGGCACACCCGCGCGCGAGCGTCGTACATGGTGGGCAGCACACCCCACAGTTCCACTGGGTGGCGCAGAAATTGGTTCACGTGGCGCATGGTCCTCAGCACCTGCCGTACACCGACCAGGGAAAGGTAGTCGCAGGCGACAGGACACAAGACGGCGTCACTCATGACCAAGGCGTTCTGGTTGAGCAAGCTCAGACTCGGCGAGCAGTCGACGATGATGAAGTCGTAAGCGTTTCGCGCCCGACTCAGGCGATGCCTCAGCACCCGATCGCGTTGCTTGCGACCCGACAGATACAATTCGGCGGCAGCGAGTGTTTCGTTCGCAGGCAGCACGTCGAGACCGGGCCGAGCCTCGGTGACCGCTTCTTGATACTCGAGGCCCATGACAATGACGTGATACAGCGACCGCTCGAACTTGAGATGCAGCGACGTGGCGACGTTGCCCTGACTGTCCGTGTCCACGAGCAGCACGCGCTTGCCCTGCTTCGCCAATCCGGCGCTGATGCTGACCGCCGTCGTAGTCTTGGCCGTGCCACCTTTGTGGTTGAATACCGACAGCACCCGGGCGCGTGAGGCAGGCTCGGCCTGCGGTGGGCCATGGGAATATCGCTGCGGCGACACTTCATGTTGGTTCTTGGAAATCTCGATTAATTCATTGAAATTAGAGTCTATTTTCTCGAGCAGCTCGGCTTCGGCGCTGGCCTCGGCCTGTGGGCTATGCAGCGGATCGAGGAACTCGCCCAGCCGCACCGCACGAGCGCCGTCCAGGATGCGCTTACGGCAGCGCTGGCTACAGGCGTAGTGGCGCTTGCCGCCCGTGAACACCACTTGCAGCGCTAGGGTGAGCTCGAAGTCGCACGCGCAGGCAACGCACTTGACCAGGCCGCTTTCTTTTTGGTGATGACTCGCTTCGAGGCAACGCTGCGAGCAGAAGTACACGGTGACATCGTGCGTGCCCCCACGGTCGTCGCGGCGCGCCACCACCTCTTGCTGGTAGCGAAAGTGTGGTTCGAAGGAGGTGTTGCAAATGCTGCAAGTGGCGTGGTGCATGGCTGCCTCGGCGCTAGGGAGGTGTTTATCGAAGCGCGTTCAGGGCATCTCATGCCGCACGGCGCAAGGCCAAGTTTTGAGCACCAACGCGCCGCCAGCCGACCCGCGCGCAGTGCGCGGCTAGGCGCCGAGGAGCCTGCTTTTTCCCTTGGGGCCTAGCGAGTCTGGGTGGCGAACCAGGCCGCAATGGCGGCGTCGTAAGCGGCGGTGTGGGCGAAGGCCTTGGCCGCCCAACGTCGACGCAAGTCGGCGGGAACTTCGCCGTGTTCGTCCAAAGCCGCGATCAACGCGGGATAGTCGGCCGGGTCGCACACCACGCTGACCCGCTCGTGGTTCTTGGCAGCGGCCCGCACCATGCACGGGCCTCCGATGTCGATGTTTTCGATGAGCTCCTGGAAGCTCGCGTCGTCGCGTTCCAGCACGCGCGAGAAGGGGTATAGGTTGACGACGACCAGGTCGATGAAGCTTCCGCCGAGTCGCATCAAGTCGGCGCCGTCGAGCTCTTCGCGCGCGAGAATCCCGCCGTGGACGCGCGGATGCAGCGTTTTCACCCGGCCGGCCATGACCTCGGGTGAGCCGGTGTAATCCTCGATGGGACGAACGGGAATGCCGGCATTGGCCAGCGCGCGCTCGGTGCCGCCGGTCGACAGCATGGGAATTTTCAAGCGGTTCAGCGCATGGGCAAGTTCTGGCAATCCAGTCTTGTCGGAAACCGAGAGCAAGGCGAGTCGCACGGGCATGGCGGGCGTTCCGGTATCGCTGCTCGGGTCAGACGTCAACACGATCCGTCTCTGCTTCGAGCTTCTGCGAGTAAGGCTCGCCGCGAGGCGCGAGTTTGAGGTACAAGGGCGCAAGCCATGTTCGGTCGTCGCGGCTCCCTGATCGTTCTCGTTGCTTTGAGCATTTTTGAGGGTGGCCTGGGGTGCGAGACAGCAGAAGATGCGGAACCGTTTCACGCATCCAAGCCCGGGGCGACCCAGCCTGAGGGTGGCGGTGACGCCGTGAGCGAGCGCGCCGCTTGCCAAAGGCTCGAGCGAGCCCGCTCGGAGGTCAGTGCCGACCTCGACTGCGAGATCGAGCAACCTGCTTGCCCAGAGCTCATACGACCCTTCGGTGCCGACCCATGCCGGCGCTACTCGTACGACGAAGACAGCGTCGACGCGTGCGTGAAGATCATCGAAAGCTACGAGGCGTGCGAAGACTTCGCGCAAAAGCCTTGCCTGGTGACCGCTCTGATTCGGCCGGATGCGACGTGCGACGACCCAGGGGTTGGCGGCGCCGCAGGAGGAGGGGGTTCGGGAAACACGCCTACGGGCGGTACCGGCGGCGATTCCAGCGCTGGTGGAGGCCAGGCAGGCGCGGCAGGTTCGCGCTAGACGGGTAGGGCGTCCCAGAACCGCTTCAGGTCCGGCGGCAACGGCGAGATCAGGTCCAGCGGCTCTCCGGTGACTGCATGAAGCAACCGATAGCGGTGAGCATGGAGTGCGTGCCGCGGCAATTCGAGCAGCGCTAGATCCTCCTCGGTCAACTGTAGGTCTGCGGCCTTCGCCAACAATCGCTCGCTCGGTCCGTAAAGCTTGTCACCGACCACCGGGCAGCCCAAGTGCGCCAAATGCACACGGATCTGGTGCTGCCGACCCGTGTGAAGCTCGCAGCGCACCAAGCCATAGCCGCCGCGTTGTTCGAGCACGGCGATTTCCGTCTTGGCGCGGAGCCCATGCCCCGGCGGCGCGACGCGCATCTTGACGCGCAGTGGATTGTCCTTGTCGGGCTCGAGCGGTACGTCGACGATGCCCGGCGCGGGAACACCCCAAGTCAACGCCAGGTAGGTCTTTTGCATGCCCGTGGTGAGGGGTCGATGGTGGCGCGACCGCGCGCTGCCCGCGGCGTCCACCGTGCGGTTTTCCAGCATGCGCTTGAATGCGCGTTCGGCCTCAGGGGTGCGGGCCAAAAGCAGCGCGCCGCTGGTTTCTCTGTCGAGGCGGTGGATCAAGCTCAAGAACTCGCCGGGCCGCTGCGCTTCGAGTCGTTTGATGACCGTGTGCTTGTGGTGCCTGGCAGTCGGATGGACGGTCATCAGAGGCGGTTTGTCGATCACCAAGAGGTGGGGATCTTCATACAGCGTGACGAGCTGCTCGGGTGCCTCTTGTTCTTCGAAGGGTGCCCGCCACAAGAAAATGCGGTCCTCACCCCGCACTCGCTCACTGGGCCGCAAGCGTCGACCGTCGGCGCTGAACGCGCTGGCCAAGACGATCGCACGGGCGCGGGTGCGGCTCGTGTTGCGCAGCTGAGATTGAATGAACACGTCGCAACGCATGCCCTCCGACTCTGGCGGTACGCGAAACACCCTGAGAATGGCGCCCGGCGCGACGCCCGCCGGGCGCTCTGCGCTGGATTCGTTGGACTGGGGCTCGCCGGACACGTTGCCGGTTACCGGCCGCGAAAGCGTTGGATTTCGGTGCCGACGCCTCGATCGGTCAAGATTTCCAGGAGCAGCGCGTGCTGGACGCGGCCATCGATGATGTGCGCTTTTTCGACGTGGTCGTTGACGGCCTGCAAGGCGCACCTGACCTTCGGAATCATACCGCCGCTGATCACGCCTGACTCGATCAATGGCTCCACGTCACGCGCCCGCAGCGACTCAATCAAGTTGCCGTCGGCGTCTTTGACTCCCTGCACATCGGTCATCAAAAGGAGTTTCGCAGCGCCCAGCGCGCTGGCCATGGTGCCGGCGACGACGTCCGCATTGACGTTGAGCGAGTTCCCGTCGCGATCGATGGCGATGGGAGCGATCACCGGGATCACGCTGTTTGCGATCAGCTCCTGCACCAGCCTAGAGTTCACGGATTCGATCTGGCCAACGCGACCCAGATCGATCCGATTCGGCTCTTGCTCGCCGCTCGCGCTCACCTCCACCTCGGAAAGGCGCCTGGCGAACAAGCAGGAGTCATCCCGCCCCGAAAGCCCTACAGCGCGTCCACCGTGTTTGCCGATCAAGCTCACGATCGAAGAGTTCACACTGCCACACAACACCATTTCCACCACGTCCATGGTGTCGTCGTCCGTGACCCGCATGCCACCCGCGAACTTGGATTGTATGCCGACTCGGTCGAGCATCTTGTTGATCTGCGGCCCGCCCCCGTGCACCACGACCACGCGGATCCCGACGTAGCGCAGCAGACATACGTCCTTTGCGAAGCTTTCCTTCAACGTCTCATCGACCATGGCGTGTCCGCCGTACTTGACGACCACCGTGGACCCGTGAAAGCGCCGGATATACGGTAGCGCCTCCTGCAAGATCGCCGCTTTCTGAAGTAGCTCGGTCATAGGCGGCCCGAGGCTAGCGCAAAACGGAAGGTTTTCGAGCCGATCACGCCCCGGTCCTGCCGTTTGTCGCGAGATTTGCTGGGGTCTGTGGTAGAGGGCTCGGCGATGGACATTCTGCTCGTCACACCAGAACTGGCTCCCTACGCGGTGGCCACGCCGGCGGCCGAAACCGTGGCCTCGCTCGCCAAGGCTTTGAAGCAGCTTGGCCACGAGGTAACCATCGCGGCCCCACGCTATCCCGGATTCGAAACGGCGGGCTTGTTCGCGGCGAGGCGGCTGACCCCGTTGGTCCTGGAGGGAGGGGCCGAGGTGCACGTCTACGACGCCCAGCTGGCATCCGGCGCCAAGCTGGTTCTGTTCGATGCCCCGGCGCTGTTCGATCGCGACGGGATCTACAAACACCCCGACGGGACGGAGTACGACGACAACGCCAGGCGCTTTGGGTTTCTGGCGCGCGCGACGCTGGGGCTCATCGTCACGCGTTACGAACAAGGCAGCAAGTTCGACATCGTCCACGTGCACGACTGGGCTGCTGCGCTGGTGCCCATGCTCCTCGACAACTCCCCAATCCCGCCCTTGCCCAGCGTCCTTACCATTCACGATTTGACCCGTCGCGGCACGTTTTCGGCGGAGCAGGTGGAACAGCTTGGTATCCCGGGTGAGCTCGTCGATACGCTGCGGCACGATTCGGAATACGTGGTGCTGAAGGGCGCCCTCGGTTTCGTGGATGCGATCACGCTTCCGTCGGAACACTACGCGGAGCATTTGTCGAATCCCGAATTCAGCGGTCCGCTCGCCGATGCCATGGAGCACGCGAAGGCCCCGGTCTTTGGCATCCTCACGGGAATTGACTACGCGTATTTCAACCCCGCGACGGACAGTTGGATCCAAACCCGCTACGATGCGGAAGATCCCAGCAACAAGCCCCGCAACAAGACAGCCTTGATTCGCGAATTGGGGTTGGAGCTGAACCCCGAGCGCCCGCTCTTGATAGCCGTAGGTCCGTTCGACGAGGAGCACGGCGGGGATGTCTTGGCGCAGGCGCTGCCACGCCTTGTACGCAAGGACCTGAGTGTAGTGCTGGCTGGCGCCGGGCCAACGTCGATCATTCGCAAGCTGTCGGCGACGGCCGAACGCTATCCGGAGAATTGCAGCTTTCTGGAGGTAGCCAAAGAACCCATGCAGCACAAGCTGTTGGCGGGTGCCGATATGCTGCTCTCGACGGCGCGCCACGAACCGTCTGCTCATGGCATCTTGTGTGCGCAACGCTACGGTGTGTTGTCCATTGCCCACGCCGTCGACTGCGCCTTGGACGCGGTGGTGGATTGCGACGCGGAGCTGACCACGGGCACCGGCGTCCTCTACGATACTTTGCACGAAGATTCGGTCGTGGCTGCCGTAGAACGCGGCATTGCCTACCTGCTCTCGCCGGCGAGTCGGCGCTTGATCACTCGTATGATGCGGCGGGATCTGGGGTGGGATCGCCCTGCGCGTCGGTACCTGCACGTGTATCGGCAGGCATTGGCGCTGAAGAGCTGACCAGCGAGAGCGCGCTGGTCAGCCAGACCGCGCGCAAAGCCACCACCAGCAGAAAGCAGCCCTGCTGGACCAAGAATGCGAGCCCGATGTGCGGGTCGGCGGCAGCATCGACGAGGAGCAGCTTGGTGCTGACCGCACTGCCCACGAGCACGAGCAAGGCCGCGAGGGTCGCTGCCGCATAGTGCCCGAGCACCGTGGCCGGCCGCTCCAAAAGCACGCGTGAGGCTCGAGCCAGAGCCGCCGTGGTTTCCAGGCCTTGACCTACCACTGCCTCGCGAGCGAGATCTTGGACGATGTTTGGCAGGTGCCAGCCGGCGACGCCGATGGCGACCCAGGCGGCCAAAAGCCAGGCTTGGGTGGAACCCGTGAATTGCGAGCTGAACACGCCCCAGAGCAGCACCAGCAACACTACGAACAAGCTCTGGACCAAAGCAGTGCCTCCGAAGAGCAGAACGAAACGAGGCATGGCAGACAAAGCCCGCCGGCCGTGCTTCGCGTAGGAAAGCTCGTCGTCAGACAGCGCCGATACGAGGAGCGCTACGGGGAACAGCAAAAAAAAGCCTGCAAGCAGGGCCAGCACCAGCGACGCGCGAAATCCCGATACCACGAGCGGCATTTCGAGGCGCAGCCATTCGACCAAAAAGGCGCCTCCCGGTACGAGGAGGGCCCGATCGCCCGCGGGAAGCAGGGTCACGGCGGAGGCCTCAAGGGCATACGACCACGGCAGGAGCACGACAACGCTGACGAGCAGCTTGTAGAACGCGATGAGCGCGATCAATAGCTTCATCTTCTCGAGCTTGCGCGCGACCTTCATGGGAGACTGCGTTTCAGCGTAGCCATGGGCTCATGGTCCCAAAAGTGTGAGCCCCAGCTGGGCTGCATAGAGAGAGAGCTCGCGAACCGCGAGCATACTCGACTCCGGTCTGGTCATTGCATTGTTGAACAGGTTCTCGTCGAGCATCACGTCGAGGTCGGGGTCCACGTGCACGCCGACCAGTCTGGATTTACCAGTGTGCCGCACCGTGTGAGTCGCGCCCTCGCCGTTCCAATGCTGCCGAACGCGCGAACCATCGGCGAAGCTCAACTCGATGTCGACGGGGAACTCGAGACTGCCGTGGCGGGTGATCACCGCTTGGCTGAGCCAAGTGCGTTCCGCTCCCGCTGGTGCCGCCGCGATTGTCTCCCGCTCGCCGTTGGCGCGGTCGAAAATACCTACCGGCGAACGCTGCTCGACGCTGTCGACGCTGCGTACGACGTAGTCGACGAAGCCGCGCTCGAAGATGGCTTTCTCGAAGTTTTTGGCAGCGCTCTCGCCGATCGACTCGGCAAGCGCGGCTACCAAGTGGGCCGGTGTTGGATGACGGAAGCGGTAGTAACGAGCGTAGCGACCGAGAGCACGCTGGAGCTTCGCTCGGCCATAGACTCGCGCAAGGGTCTCCAAGGTCGTGGCCGTGCGCTGGTAGACCAGGGCGCCCAGGCTCGAGAACCCCGTGAACTCACGCGCGGGTTTGGCCACTATGTCATCGAGCCCTCGCTCCACCGCGATGGCGCGCGTAAAACTCGATAGGGCGAGCGTGCCCAGCGCGTTGTGCATGAGGGAGCCGTTGCCGTAAAGCTGCTGCATGGCCCAAGCCTCGGCATAGCTGGTCAGTCCTTCGTCCAGAAAGGGCCAAGAGTGCTCGTCCGTGGCGACCAAACCGTAGAACCACTGGTGTGCCAGCTCGTGCACCGTCACCAGCTCTACCTCGCGAATCCCCAGGTAGGGCGTGTACCAGCGCCCGCCCGTGGTGATCAACGTCGGGTACTCCATGCCTCCGGAATTGAGGCCCTCGTCGGGAGGGTGCACCACCGTAAGCGTTGGGTAGGGGTAGCGACCATAGAGCTCGTTGAAGTGCGGCAGGGCGCCTCGAAGCGCTTGGAGCGTGCGCTCGGCCGCAGCGGCATGAGTCGGTGGATACAAGAGGCGCACCGCTACCCCGGCAATCTGCTCTTCTTGAGTACGGAAACCGTCCCACGCCACCCAGGCGAAGTCGGTGACGTCGTTCTGCTCGTAGTGATGCACCGAGCGGCCCGCTTGCCGGCGACTGCTCACGCGGCGACCCGTGGCGCCGACCACGAAGTGCTCGGGGACGTCGACGGTGACGGCATAGTCTCCGAAATCGGCGTAGAACTCGGCCTGGGGGTGAAACGGGAAATGCACCCAGGTTCCGTCCTGCTCCCGCTTGGCCAACTTGGGAAACCACTGTGCCACGAAGTGGTAGCTGCCCATGTACCCGGTGCGTTCGACGATTTGCGGAAGCTGGGCCTCGAACTCCACCTCCAAGCTCAGCGTTCCTTCGGGAGGCACTGGAGCGGGGAGGGGAAC
>CBFGRJ010000192.1:0-13222 GCA_965651135.1 uncultured Myxococcales bacterium | reverse complement strand
TGCAGCGCCCTTCGTCATGCAGCGCCCTTCGTCATGCAGCGCCCTTCGTCATGCACTCGACCGTCAATCTCATCGTGAGCTCCGGCGTCGTTTGTACATGGACTCCGAGCTGACCTCAATTGCTGGTTCCAACCGCTAGGCGGTCGCTGCCGATCGTCCCCTCGAGCGTGCGCGTACCCACCGGCCGTTCGGAGCTACGGGGCGATACGCCATGTCGCAGTCTGCTAGGTACAGCTATTCATCTTTGGTGGCTGGGAGGCGCTGGGCCGTTGCTAGAGCAGCCTTTGCGGTGCGGTACACCCGCGGGCCGTCGAAGTATGGCCTCACCCGCACTGGCGGAAAGGACGCGGCTTGCTCGGCGAGCAGGGTGAGTTCGTCAAGGCTCAGCCAGTGATCGCATTCTTCGTACACTCCACTGGCACCCTCTTCTTTGGCATCGTGCATCGAAAGGAACGCCGAGATCTCTCGACACAAGGCCATGTCGGGAGTTGGCACGAGCAAGGAGGTGAGGACAGCGTGATCGATGCGCAGTTCGTGCGCACGACGCAGCCTGGCTCCCTGCCGCGCTTTGCGAACAGCTGGAAACAGCAGCTTTTCTTCGATCGCGATGTGGCGTAGCAGTCCGCGTCTAAACTCGGCGAATGCGCCCGAGTCGAATTGCGGCCCTTTCTCGGCACGCGAGAGGAGGCCGTGCAGTCTCGCGTGATCCTCGATCAGGTAGGTCACGATAGTAGGTTGTGCTGCCACCGTGCTATTCGACCTCGCGAGGTTCGGCGTGGCCGTGAGTCTCGTCAAGCTCGTCGAGGGCGATGATCGAATGCGCAAAGGCACCTCCCGCGCGCATTTCTGCCGCCACCCAGATCGACTCCATGAGCTCCTCGGGCGTTGCCCCTTCGCGGACGGCTGCTTTGGTGTGACCCCGAATGCAATAGGGGCACTGCGTGACGTGCGCGACAGCGACGGCGATGAGCTGCTTCTGCTTACGGGAAAGAGCGCCCTCTCGGAACACGGCCTGACTGAACTTGCTGAAGGCATCGGCGGCTTCGGGCGCCAGCTTTCTGCGCGTCTGGGAAAGCCGCGGGCTCGGTTTGGGGAAGACGTGGTCGGTCATGGCCCTGTCGCCTCCTGCGGGTGTGCCGGCCAGCCCAAGGTGAGCAAAAACGTGCTGTCCGTTTCGGCATGGACGTCGTGAGCCAGTCCCGCGCCGAGCACCAGTAGCTGCCCCGCGCTCAGCTCGACGCTCCCTTCGGGCAGCTGCAAGCGGATGCGCCCGGAAAGAGTCTGGACCGACGCCGTCACTTTGACCTGATGTTCGGAGATGGTTCTACCGGATGCGAGCGCGACGAGCACGACGCGCAGATCGCTCGAGCGGATCAGCGTCCGGGCAGCCTGCCCTTCGCGCACGTACGTATCCTCCGAGCGCAACTCGCGAGCCACGCTTTCGAGATCGAATGTCACGCCGTGATCGGGGGGTTGCGGCGGCTTCTTCACGATTGTTCTCCTTGGTTAAGAACGATGAACTTCCGGGCTCATGACGGCACTGGGCGGCATTATCGTCCACGGAACCACCGTCGTCTTCCCATCTCGCAATGGCCGCCGGGTCGAGCCTGGAGGCGGGGCGCACGCTGATGCGCACGCCATCGTTGATGGGAACGTCCCGGGACAGGCTGAGGGCGGCTCGTTCTGCGCTGCCGCCAGCGTTTCGCAGCGATTCCACGGCAGCGGGCTCCAGGAGTGTGGCAAATAGCTCCGGTGGACATTCGAAGGCGGACCCTGGGCACCCGTCGGCGAGCAAGCGCTGGCTTTCGGCGATGACGTCGGCACGCACGGCAAAATCGCCGCACTGGTCACAATGAACGTCCACGTAGAGGTCTTTCAGTAGATCGGTCACGGTCGCTCCTTCACTAGGCATTGAGCGCTCGGGGAAAGAGAACGTTGTTTTCGAGGTGGATGTGTTCCATCAGCTCGGATTCGAGCTTCTCGAGGCCCGTGTACAAGGCACGCCACGTCGCGCACGCCTCGCTTGGCGGGTTGAAGTCAGTGGTGAGCTCGCGAAGCTGCTGAAGGCTCGCGCTGTGGTCATCGTGCTCTTGCATCATCACGCGGATGGGCATTTGCACCTGAACGCCTTGGCTTCCGGCACGAATCGCCGGAAAGAGGATGCGTTCCTCCTTGGCGAGGTGTTGGTGCAGCTCCGCCTCCAACTGTTGCAGATGGGATGCCAAGCCATGCGGACAGCTGGCTTTCTTCGCGTGCACGCGCTCGACTCTGTTGGCTGCCGAGATCAGGACAGTCAGGTCTTCGCGCAAGGGT
This sequence comes from uncultured Myxococcales bacterium, assembly GCA_965651135.1. GTDB lineage: Bacteria > Myxococcota_A > Polyangia > Polyangiales > Polyangiaceae > JAICQQ01. Next base: position 10,909 of record CBFGRJ010000192.1, on the reverse strand, counting down.
TCGTGGTAGCAGGTGATGATGAAGTCGAGGAGATCGGGTAGCGGTCTCGTGTCCCAGCGCTCGCGTGGCTGGCTCTCTCCTTCGGCCGCGATCTCCGCCGCGACCGCCTCGGGATCGAGTCCAACTGCTCGACACGCTTCGTCGAGGGTCTTCCCGCCGCCACAGCAGAAGTCCAGCCGGTGCCGCAAGAACACGAGCGTGGAGGTGGGATAGGTGGTGGCCAATTCGCCGAGGGTTTGCTTAGCGTCGATCATAGGTTCTCCTGGCGCCAGGAAGAGCACAAAACGGGCCAGGAAAAATCATTAGATATTAACGCGATATACTGCTCAGTTATGCTAGTCATAACCCATTGAGCTGTTGCGCTACAGATAACGATGTTATGCTTACGATAACGATGGACGCTTCGGATGCACTGCTGTCGATCGCGGTCGACCTGACCAGTTCATTGGCATCGAACGATCGACTCAGCCGCTTGCTCGAGGCGGTTCGCCGCTCGATCCCTTGTGACGCAGCGGCCGTGTTGGAGTTATCGGGTGACGAGCTCGTGCCGCTCGCCACCCATGGTCTGGCGCCTGAGGTGCTCGGCAGGCGCTTTGCTCGGCGCGAGCATCCCCGCCTCGATATCGTGGTGTCTCGTGGTGCTCCGGTTCGGTTTCCGGCTGACAGCACCTTGCCGGATCCGTACGACGGATTGCTGCTGGTCAATCCAGATGCGACGCGTCACGTGCACGCGTGTCTGGGGTGCCCCCTAGTAGAGGGCGGAGCGGTCATCGGCGTGTTGACCGCAGATGCTCTTGCGCCTGCTGCTTTCGACGGGCTCGATGATTCGTTCTTGCGCATGCTCGGTGCGCTGGCGGGGGCGGCGCTCCACACCGGTCGTCTGATCGAGGCGCTCGAGGTGGCGTCTCACCATCATCAGCAGGTGGCCCACGTGTTGCAGCGTGACGCCGCGCTCAGGCATGGCGGGAATCAAATTCTCGGCACGAGTGTTCCGATTCGGCGAATCCGTGAAGAAATCGAACTGGTCGCCCCGTCCGATTTCGCCGTCCTGATCACCGGTGAAACGGGGGTGGGCAAAGAACTGGTGGCGCGTTCGGTGCATCAACACTCGAATAGAGCCGACCAGCCTCTGATTGACGTCAACTGTGCGGCACTACCGGAGACAATCGTCGAAAGCGAGCTTTTCGGTCATTTGCGTGGGGCGTATACGGGCGCCACCGCCGACCGGGCCGGGAAGTTCGAGATCGCACACAAGGGGACGCTTTTCCTCGACGAGATCGGTGAGCTACCCCTTTCCGTACAACCGAAGCTTTTGCGCGTTCTGCAAGAAGGAGAAATTCAGCGCGTCGGCTCGGATAGGCCATTGCACGTGGACGTTCGGGTGGTCGCCGCCACCAATCGTGATCTGGCTCGGGAGGTGGAAGCTGGCCGATTTCGGGCGGATCTATTCCACCGCCTCAACATGTACCCGATTCGAGTGCCTCCGCTTCGGGAACGCCGCTCGGACATCCCACTGCTTGCCGGGTTCTTTCTGGATCTGTACCGGCGACGTCTGGGCGTGGGGCCCGTGCGACTCACGGAACCGGCCCGAGTGGCGCTCTCAGCTGCCGAATGGCCGGGCAATGTGCGCGAGCTCGACCATCTTCTCGGTCGCGCGATCTTGCGGGCCGGAGCTCGTGTGCGCCGCGGAGCGCCGATATTGATCGGTCCGGAGCACCTTCAGCTCGACGCACCGGACCCGCAGGTCACCAGCTCGGGAGACTTGGCTTCACGCACTCGCGATACTTCGGTCGTGTCACTCGGTGGCCTGACGATGAGGGAGGCCGTCGAGGCAACGAAACGCACGATGGTGCTTCGGGCCGTCGAGGCGAATGGTGGCAACTGGGCTGCGGCCGCGCGATCTTTGGGCATGGCGCGCGGCAACCTGCACCACATGGCACAGCGTCTTGGGCTTCGTGAGCCGAGTAAGTAGAGCAGTACTTGGTCGCATGGCTGGTCGGGTGTGGCAAAAGGCAGCGGGTGATTTGGGTCGGGGCACTTTGCGGCACGCCGTCTGACTGGGTAGGGTACCCGTGCATGGGTAGTCTCCGGATTACTCATGCGCGTGAATGGCTGTCTGAGGTCATTGCAATGGGCATCGAGTTCGAGACCAAAGCGAAGGCTGGCTATGCTGCGCTCGTGTTGCTTTTGGCCACGGGAATGGGGATCTCCGTGTGGCGGCTCTCGCGCCTCGCCGACGATCAAGTAGTGCGTCTGCGAGCTCAAGAACACCAGATCACGCTCGTGGAGCGGCTGCGCTGGAATAGTGAGCTCATCGTGTCCAACGGCCGTGGATATCTGCTTTCCGGCGAACCGAAGGTTCTCGAGCTAGTTCGGCGAGCCGCACGTCGGTTCGATCAGCATATTCGCGAGCTGGACCGAGCGCAGCTTGGACCAAAGGGGGCCGTGCTCGTTGAACGCATCCACCGCTCCGCGGAACAGTTCAGGAGGGTTCAGCACGAGCTGCTCGAAAAGAGGAGCGCTACCGAGAGCCCCGCTGCCGTGGTCGAGCAGTTCGACCGTGAGCTTCTCCCACTCCGCTCGGAGCTCGACGAGAACATCGAGCGGTTGGTCGAGCACAAGCAGCAGGTCCTCGACGGGCTGTACGGCGACATGCGATCCGAAGGAGACCGGCTTGCCGTGCGGATGTATGGCCTCTTGACCCTGCTGGCATTGGCCGGGCTCGTTGCTGCTTGGTACTTCGCCAGGCAGCTCGTTCGCTCCTATCATCAGGAGCGAGCAGCGGGGGAGGCTGCTCGTAACGCCATAGCAGCCCGCGAAGCACTGATGGGCATGGTGGCACACGATCTCAGGAACCCCCTGGGTGCGATTACGCTGAAGGCGACGTTGTTGCGACAAGCGCCGCTCAACCCCGAAGCGGTGTGCAAGCACGCCGAATCCATCGAGCAAATAGCGCTTCGTATGGCACGCCTCATTGCAAGCATGTTGGATGTAGCCACGATTGAAGCGGGCGGATTCAGCGTGGAACGAAGCCCATGTGCGGTCGACTCCCTGTTGAGCGAGAGCCGCGAGACTCTCGGCGGCCTCGCGGAGTCCAAGCAGATCAAGTTCGAGCAAAGCGTGAAGCAGCGGGGCCTTCAGGTTCTTGCCGATCGTGAGCGCGTGCTGCAAGTGCTGTCGAACCTTTTGGGAAACGCCTTCAAGTTCACGCCGCCGGAAGGTCGCGTGACGCTCGTCGTAGAGCGCCAGGGGTCAGAGGTGTGCTTCAGGGTCGCCGACGAAGGTCCGGGCATTGCCCAGGAACATCTGGCTCACGTGTTCGACCGCTTTTGGAAGCACGAAGGGCAGGGGAACAAGGGAACCGGGCTCGGGCTGTTCATCGCGAAGGGTATCGTCGAAGCGCACGGCGGGCGCATCTGGGCAGAAAGCCTTCCCGCCGGTGGCGCCATGTTTTCATTCACATTGCCCTTGGTCGAAGCGGCGCGCAGCGATCGAGTGCATGCCGCCGCTGGTGTCACGGTCCCCGTCGCTCACTGAGCGGCGCTGTCGTCAAAGGGGCTTGAAGCCCAGCTCGCGTGCTCGGGCTTCGGCCGTGGGCAATGGATCTTGCCTTGTATCGACCACCGGAAGGTGCCTGGCGCGTTCCGCGTTGATGGCCAGCCATTCCTGCTCCTCATCCGGCAGCGAACCCTCGTCGAAAATCGCTTCGACCGGGCATTCCGGGACGCAGGCGCCACAGTCGATGCATACGTCCGGATCGATGTAGAGCATCTCGTCGTCGCCATGGAAGCACTCCACTGGACATACCGAGACGCAATCGGTGTAGCGACACCTGTGACAATTGGACGTCACCACGAACGTCATGACAAATGCTCCTGGGCTCGCGCGCGAAGCGCATGCAGGGGTCGAGGCGAACACTGCGCTCGAACAGTAGGCAGCCCGGCACCCATACTGACGTGTATGCTGGGCGCGCATTCATAAATGCGCTCCAGGTACTCCTGGACCCACACCAAAAAGTCGCCCATGTTGAATGTGGGCAACTTGGTGACGAGCCGGTCCGCTATGGAGACATCGAGTGTGCTCGTGTCGAACATATCGGTCGACTCGCTCAGGCTCTGCTGCAGCAGCTCGCACGCGCGCAAGACACGGACCAGTACATCACCAAGCGCGTGCATGCCATCGTTGGAGCTTCGCTTTCTGAAGCACGAAAGGGCGAACTGTCCACGGTGCTCGCCGAAGTAGTAGTTGGATTCATGACCGACAAGCACGATGCCCGGCCCATTGCGCATGTGCCGATAGTCTGCTGCGTCGACCAAGATTTCCGGCAGGGCGGACTCGGAAATCCAAGTATGGAAGCTCTCGAGAACGCGCGCCGAATCCAGCGGTTGGAATCGGGGAGCGCCCACCTTCACCGTCAATTTGTGCGGCATCATAGCGCGCTTCCGACTTCGTGTGGCACTTCTTCGCGGGCAGCAGCAGGCTGCGCTTCGGCTTTGGCCAGATACGCGTGAGCTGCATCGACGAAGAGTTGAGCTTCTTCGATGCGCTGCCGCGCGGCAGCGGCCGAGGCATCGGCACCGTTGCGCTTTCGGGCGTGAACGAAATGCCGCGAGAAGCGTCCGCCCGGCGACGCGGCATCGAATAGGCCTGTGTCACCGAGCAAACGATCGAAGGCGGGGCCGACCACGTCTACACCATCGCCCAGCGATGGCTCGATGGGGAGGCAAACGGCTCTCGCAGCGCAAACCATCGCCGCAAGCGCGTGAGACGCTGCGGCTCGGACATCGTTTTCGTCCAACGACAACTGGGCCTCGAAGATGAACCGTTCACTCTCTGCGAACGCAAACTCGGTGGGTGATATCACTTCGCCGGCGCACTCTCCGGTGCCAATGTCACCAATCGTAAAAATGCGAGGATCGCCCCAGTCCCGATACAAATCAGGAGCCTCGTCGAAGCTTGGCACGGTAGCCAGCTCGGCAATCAGCGATTTGACTCGACGCCGGCCCACGCGGTGCGCCCAATCTTTGAAACTTTCGTCGGGCAGCCGCTCGCTCGCGAAGGTCTTCGTCAGCAGCTGAACGGCCTCGGGTACCCGTTTCGATGGGATGGCTCCAATAGCCAAACCGAACTCGCGACCGTTGTTTTCCCACGAGCCGCCGACCACGAGCTGAAAATGCGGAACTCGCCTGCCGTTGACGCTGCGACTGACACCCAAAAAGCCGATGTCGGCTACGTGGTGCTGGCCGCACGAGTTGAAACAGCCGCTGCATTTGATGTGTAGATTGCGCACCTGCTCGGGCAAGTCTTGGTCGTGTAGCGGTAGGGTCCGCCTGAGCTCTCGCGCCAAACCGCGCGACGAAGAAATGCCGAGCTTGCAGGTATCCGTCCCCGGGCACGACGTGACGTCGGTCAGGCCGCCAGAACCTGCTTCGTCCAGTCCCAGCTCGGCAAGTGCCGCCTGTACTGCGGGCAGGTCGGCGTTGCTCACCCAGCGCATCACGATGTTCTGTTCCACGGTGGTGCGCAGCGTTTCTCCGGTGTAGCGGCGCGCCAGCGCTGCAATACCTCTGCCTTGGGTGGGGCTCAGATCTCCGAGCGGCAGCTTGATGGTCACGATGCTGTAGCCGTCCTGGCGTTGGGGCATCACGTTGTCGTGCAGAAACGTGCCGGGCGCCGCGTCGCTTTGCGCCATGGTTGTTCCCGCTCGCAGCGGTGTTTCCTCGTCGAGCTCCAGATCGCGAACCAGCTTGATCCAGCGAGGGTCCGGCTCCAGCGCCGCCTCGGCGCGGGCCACCCATTCTTTGAACTGCTCGATGCCGGCCTTCATGAGCACGAACTTCATGCGCGCTCGGGAACGGTTTTCGCGCTCTCCATGCTCCGAAAACACGCGGCAAATAGCCAGCGCCAAAGGCAACAGCCGCTCGACAGGCACGAAGGGGTCCAACAGTTCGGCAGCGTGGGGCACCGGTCCCAGCCCGCCGCCGACGTACACGGCGAATCCTCGTTCGACAATGCCACCCTGGACGCGTGTCTTGGCAATGCAGCCAATGTCGTGAAATCCCGTTAGGCCGCACGCGCTACCCGCGCAGCCAGAAAAAGCCACCTTGAACTTGCGCCCTAGATCTTGCGTGCCAGGGTGCCCGAGCAGAAAAAACGCGAGCGCATGAGCGTACGGGGTAACGTCGAAGACCTCGGTCTTGCACACGCCGGCCAAGTGACACGCCGTCACGTTGCGCACCGAATTGCCGCAGGCCTCCCGAGTCGTCAGCCCCACGGCAGCTAGCCGACGCATCAGGTCGGGGGTGTCGCTCAAATGAACGTAATGCAGCTGCACGTCCTGGCGCGTCGTGATGTGTAGGACTTGATCGGAGTACTCCTCCGCCAGATCGCACAGTGTTTCCAGCTGTGTGGTGCTCAGCCGTCCGTAGGGTATTTTGATCCGTTGCATGCCTGGCGCGTCCCACAGCGTGTTCGGACCTTTGGTGAGTGACGGGTCGAATCCAAGCGTTTGGGATCGAGTGCCGTCGTGGCGCTGGCCATTGTCGTAGCGCTGGCCGTACGCTCCTCGCCTCAAGCGCGTTTCGGCGAACACCTTGTCGTCGAGGCGGCCCTCGCGCTTGAGCGCGAGCTGACTTTCGTAAGCGTCGATTTCGCGCTCCCAATCGGGCCGCACTTTGCCTTTGAGCAGTTCCTTCCAGGTGGTCGTTCCCACTTGTCACTCCTCGTGGAGTCGTCAGGCGAAAAGCCCGGTCCACACCAAACAGCGGCAGGACCTGCGTCGCCAGTGCGGCTGGTTATGGTTCCGCGGTTAATACAAGACAAGCAAATAGTATTTGTCGTTTACATAGATTTGGCTTATGAAAGAGCCAATGGACATAGCGTTGGCCAAGACGTTTCTGGAGGTGGCGGCCGCAGGCAGCCTGGTGAGTGCCGCCAAGCGCTTGCATGTGACGCAGGCCGCGGTCAGCGCTCGGCTTCAAGCGCTCGAAGTGCTCTTGGACCAGAAGCTTTTCGTACGCAACAAGGCTGGCGCGCGGCTGACGGCTGCAGGTCGGGCGTTCCTGCCGTACGCCACTCAACTCACCCAGGTTTGGGAACAAGCCAAGCTGAAGGTGCAGATGCAGCCGGGGCAGGACGCCTTACTCTCGATAGGTGGAGAGTTCAGTCTATGGAGCGCTCTGTTATTGAACTGGTTGGTTGCATTGCGCACGAGTCGGCCCACGATGGTGCTGCGCACTCAGGTCGATGCAGTCGCACGTCTGCTCGATCAGGTTCAGAGCGGTACGCTGGACATGGCAGTGGTGTATTCGCCACACCGACGTCCGGGAATCGAAATCGCCCCCGTGCTCGAAGAAGAGCTGATCGCAGTGTCCACGACACCCAATCGACACCACCTGGAGATCGACGATTACGTCTACGTCGACTGGGGACCGGACTACCGGGCGCAGCACGACCGGGTCTTTCCGCATTTGCGAGACTCGGCCACGTTCATTGCATTGGGCCCGCTTGCGCTACGGTACGTGGTGACCATCGGCGGCACCGGCTATTTTCGAACGCGAGCGGTCGAAGCATTTTTGGCCAAAGGGGTTCTGCATCGCGTCGCGGACGCTCCAAGTTTCTCCTATGCAGTTCACGCAGCCTTCTCCCGCAAGAGCGAGCAGGCACTCTGCAATTGGGCGCTCGAGGAGCTCGCTTCGGTGGCTCGCACTCCCGGGGAGGGCTGGGCCTGAGAGCTCAACGGGCTTTGCGTTTGGCAGGTGCAGGCTGGCTCGCTGCCTTACGCTTTTGGACGGAGATGGACCGAGCGATGGCGTTTTCGTCCATCCGCTCGAGTGTGACGTTCACCGTCGTCTCAGACCCGTCGATGACGAAGTGTTTGGGATGATGCAGATTGAGTAGGGCCAACATGGCCCGCTTACGACCTGGCCGCATCACGATGCGAGCGGTGCCTTTGCCTATGCGCTGCTTTTCGTCGTAAATGATGGCGTCAGGTGGGGTAGCGTGGATGGTGACCGTGACGGGTCCGCTGGGCGGCGTGGGACTCGAAGCTTCTGCCTTGGCGGATGCTCCAGGCTGCGTCTCGGCCTCGGCGGCTTCTGCTTCGGCGGCTTCTGGTTCGGCTGCCGTGCTCGGCTCCGAAGGCTCGCTCGGCGGTGCTGCCTCGGGCTCAGGCTTTGTCTCGGGCGCGGCAGGCGCGGGAGCTACAGCCTTGGGAGCTACGGCCTCGTCCGTGCCAGCCTTGGCCGGAGTGGCCTTGCGGGGTTCATCGTGGCCTTCGGCGGCCGGTGCACTCGCAGGTGCGACGCTGTCAGGTGCCCGCGTCATGGCGGCGATGCCTCCCACGAGCAGAACGAGAGCCGCCGCAATCCCGACATAGGCCCACGGCGAACGCGCTCTGCGATCGTGCTCGACAGCGGGTGCCGCGTCTCGGTCGTCGAGCGGGCGTGCGTAGGGTTCCAAGGTGCTCGGAGCTACCGCGACCGGCTGCGACTCGCGGCTGCTCGCCCCGGGGGACTGAGCTGGTGAGCTAGGAGGAGCGTCCGGCTCGGCCCGCTCGGCAGTGGCTAGAGCAGGGTCTGGGGCCTTGCTGGGTGCCTCGTCACGCAGCGGCGGTGTCGGCACCGACGATCGCGGGCTCGAGGGTGGCAATGATGTGGTGGATGCGCGCGGTGGCTCACTCGCACGGGCGCTGGGTAAAGGCGCGCTGGGTGCAGGAGCCGATGACGGCGCACTGCGCGGAGGCGCCGATGGAGCACTGCGCGGAGGTGCCGATGGAGCGCTGCGCGGAGGCGCCGAAGGAGCGCTCGGCGGAGCCGAGGCGCGCCCGCTGGGCGCTGGCGCCGAAGGACGCCCATGGCTAGCGGGTCGTGGAGGTGACGAGCTGGACGCCGGTACGGGCGTGCTCCGACCGACGCGCGCCGCGGGCGGACTGGAGCTGACTCGAGGTGCGGGTGGACTGGAGCTGACTGGCGGCGCGGACGGGCGAGGGCGGGATTTGAGCTCGGCAGAGGGCACCGGCGCCGGGTTCTGGGATGCGGGAGGCTGGCTTTTTTGAGCACTGAGATGGCCCGGCGGGGGTTCGACCGGTTCGTCGTCCCAGCCTTCGTCCAAGTCGTCCACGGTGAAAATTGACGACTTGCCAGAAAGATCAGCTGCCATGAGGTGAGATTACCCCAAGAACCCCGCAAGGACGAACCCACAAATGCCGGAAGGTCAGTGCCCTCGACCGGTCTGCGCCGGATTGTCGCTCGTTCGGCTGCTGCTCATTGGCGAGTGGCGAACCCGATCACATGTCCATGCGCAACCCAATTACAAGCTTACATTCACGCCGTTTTTCGTGCCTGGCCCAGGTCGCGCGCTTTGGTGAGCGGACGCAGAACGTGCGACAGTCTCTCTCGCTGATGCGTGGCTTTCGACTATCGCTCGTGGTGGCCAGCGCTTGTCGCTCTGCCGAACGCCCCTCCGGCGGTGAGCCTTCGGGCACGGGCAGCACCGGTCAGGACACGATTAGCGGGACCCATGGGCGAGGCACGCAAGCAGCAGAAAGCAGCGCTTCTACGGGCGTAGGCGGAGCGGGTGGCAGCGCCAGCGGCGGGACGTCGGCCAACGGAACGGAACGAAGCCTCATCTTGGGCGACGTCGAACGGCTCTCGAACGGAAACACGCTCATCACCTATTCGGATACCGGAGTGATCCAGGAGGTGACTCCAACGAAAGAGCTCGTGCAAACCTTGAGCGGTCCCATCAGCCTTGGCTACAGCAGCTTCCGCAAGACGCTGTACGGCCCGCCGCAATAGGGCATGGCTCGCATTGCTTTTGCCCTGGGGCTGATGGGTTCGCTAGCCGTGCCGCGGGTGGCCGAGGCCACCTATTCCACGGTAGCCATGGACCGCTCGAGCGGTCGTTACGGGGCCGTCTCTGCCTCGTGTGTTCCGCTGAGCTCGCTCCAGCGCGTGTACGCATCCGTTCCCGGCCAAGGTGCGGTATTGACTCAGTCGTACCTCGTCGAAGGCGATGCCAGCCAGGCTCTCGCTCTTAGGCTGCTGGGCGAGGGGGCTCTCGCCGCCGATGTCATCGCCGCGATGACCGACCCTCAGTTCGACATGGACTTTTCGCTGAGACAATACGTCGTGATCGACGCCAGCGGTAAAGTCGCTGGATTTTCCGGGACAGGAGCGCAGACGTTTGCAGGGCATCTCGATGCTTCCGATGACTCGTTCAGCGTCGGCACGGCGGGCAACATCCTCACGGGCGCGGGCGTGCTCGAAGCGGCCGCGCTCGGGTTTCACGACCCGCGCGCCTGCGATCTCGAAGAGCGGCTGCTGAACGCGCTCGAGGCGTCGAGCGTGAACGGCCTAGGCGACGCGCGTTGCGTAGAAAATGGTCGCCCAGCGCAATCCGCCTGGCTGCACGTGGAGGGCTCGAACGGCGAAGCGGACCTCGACATCGCCGTCGACGCAGCTCCTGGTACAGACCCCACCCTGGAGGTCATCGACCGCTTTGCCGAATGGCGCAGCACTCATCCTTGCCCGGCCGACCCCGAGCCACCGAACAAGCGCGCGAGCGCAGGATGCAGGATGGCGCCCGGTGGTAGCGTGACGGGTCACTGGGTTTGGCTGCTGGCTCTACTCGGCAGGCGCCGTCGATCGCAGGCCGTGTCCATTGCCGGAGCACCTGAACGAGCGCGGGCGTCGTTACTCGGCGAAAACGTCGTCGAGGGTGGAGGCCGTGAGGATGCGTTCTGCCCAGCGGGTGAGCTCCGCGTCGGAGGCAGCGTGGATCCGAGCCAATAGCTCCGAGCTCGGGTCCCCGAAGCGAAGGGAAAGCAGGCGCAAGAGGAGCGCGGCTTGGCCCTCCTTGCGGCCTTCTTCGCGGCCTTCTTCGCGGCCTTCTTCGCGGCCTTGTTGGG
>CBFGRJ010000191.1:0-13222 GCA_965651135.1 uncultured Myxococcales bacterium | reverse complement strand
CTGGTCTTCGTGCTGGACGTAGCCCGGTTCGAATCGCTCACCTCCTCGCTGGAACAGTCGGGCCTCTTGCGAGCGACCAAGGAGCAGGTTTGAAGGAAGCTGAACTCGAAGCCCGTTTGCGCTCCGCGGATCCCGAAGAGCGCCGCCGCGCCACCGAAGAGCTGGGCGCACAGGGAAGCCTCGACGTGAGGCTCCTGATGCTCGCGCTCGGGGACAGCGATTGGCGTGTGCGCAAAGAAGCCGTCAGCGCGGCGCGTGCGAGAGCGCCGTCGCCACAAGTGTTGCAGGGTTTGATGGAGGCGATCGGTCCGGGCACCAACGTGGGCCTGCGCAATGCGGCGGTCGAGGCCCTGCCCGCATTCGGAGCCGATGCGGTGGACGCCATAGCGGTGGCCCTGCCGCAGCTGGACGCTGACAGTCGCAAGCTGGCCACCGAAGCGTTGGCGGACTGTGACCATCCGACGGCGTTTCTGATCTTGGAAGGGCTGGCGCGTGACGAGGATGTCAACGTGCGTGCTACTGCCATCGAATCTGTGGCCCGCATCGGGCTCAGCTCGCCCGATGCGGCCAGCGCCATCTTGCTGGCGCGGCTCAAAGCAGAAAGCGGTTTTTTGCGCTTGGCGGCGCTCGACGGCTTGAATCAGCTGGGGGCGGTGCTGCCGTGGCCGCAGATTGCAGAATTGTTGGCCGATCCGATCCTGGCACGGCCGGGTCTGGTGGCGGCTGGACATTGCAAGAATCCACTCGCTGCAGAGCCGCTCACGCGTGCATTGAACACGGCGCGAGGAGCCACCTTCGACGCTGCGTTGACCGGCCTATCCGAACTGTTGCGCAGCGGTGAGGCCGCTGAACGAGCGGTTTGCCAAGCGTTGAAGCAAATTGACGCCGCTCTCGAGCAAAAGTTGATCGAGCTGGCCTCGAAGTGCAGTGACAACTTGTCTATGCGTCGCACGGCCATGCTGCTGCTCGGGTGCGTGGGTTCGAGAGCGGCGGCAGACGCCGTCGTATCCGCGCTTGCCGACGACAGCGTCATGGCGGAGGCAGAAGAAGCGCTGCTGTTGATGGGGGAGTCGAGCACGGACGCCGTGGTGGCGGGTCTCGAAAGCGCTGACGCGGAACAGCGGGCGCGCTGTACCGATCTATTGGGGAGGCTGTATGCGGAGCAGGCGCCAGAGCAGGTGGTGCAGGCCGTGTGCGCGCTGCTCGATGATGTCGATTCCCAAGTCGTCAGGGTAGCTCTCGAGACGCTGGCAGGCATTGGTGACGCACGCACGCTCGAGAAGGTCGCAGAGATCTTGGCGCAAGCGCGCGGAGCAGTGCGCTGGTCGGCCGAGACAGCCTTGGCAGAAATCGCGCGGCGCTATCCAGAGTCGGCGGTACGTCTGCTCGAAAGGGCGAAGCCCCAAGACCCCAATGCGATAGCAGCGGCGGTGATTCTGGGAGCTTTGATCGAGACTCGCCCGCTCAGCGCCAAGGACGAGGAGTTTCTGACCGATGTGCTGTCGCATGAATCCATGTTCGCGCGACGAGCTGCCCTGGACGCGTTGGCGGCCGGCAAGAGCGCGCGAGCGGTCGAGGCGGTAGCTTTCGCACTGACGGATGAGCAGCGTGAAGTCCAAGTCGCCGCCATTCGAGCCCTTGGTTGTATGCGCAACGAAGGTGGCGAAGCGGTGGGTCTGCCGCATCTGCTGCCGTTGGTGGAGAATGCTTCGGACGACGACCTGTTGGCACATGCGGTGGCCGCGCTGGGAGACACCGGTGGTGCCGAAGCGGTGCGATCGCTGCGGCCCCTGGCGCGCGCGGCGCCACCCCCGGTCGCGGTGAGTGCCGTAGAAGCCATCGCTCGCATCCCGCGGATCCGACACGTCGACGAGCTGATAGACGGCCTGTCCCATCCGAGCGCTGAAGTCGTCAAAGCTGCTCTAGGGGTGCTCGTGGAGCAAAGCGACCCGCGTGTGGCCACTCACGTTGGAGCCTGCCTGGATCACGAAGCGTGGGATGTCCGTCGACTCGCGGCCGACCTGTTGGGTCAACTGGGTGGCGAAGCGAACGTCGAGCTTTTGCGAGCAAAAATGCACGTCGAAAAGGAGCCGCTCGTGCGTGACGCGATTGCTCGGGCGCTCGAAGCATTGGGTGCGCTACGCAGGACGCCCAGCCCGGCGGGCGGTGGGAGCCTTGGACCACGATGAGGCTGAGCGGCCGAAGCTCGCCCCGCGTTCGGCTGGCTCATCACGAGTATCGGCTACTCCGCGATTTGATCAACGTGCATTGTGGCCTGCACTTCGATGATTCAGCCATCTTCGTGTTCGAGCGCAGGCTTTCCGAAAGGCTGGCAGCGCTCGAGCTCTCGACCTTCGACGACTACTACAAATACTTACGTTTCAACGTCAACGGCATGCGCGAGCTCGAAGAAGCCGTCGAAGCTCTGACCACCAAAGAGACCTATTTCTTCCGACAGGAGTACCAGCTCAGGGCGTTTCAGAACGAGCTCTTGCCGCGGCTGGCTCGCAGCAATGCTGCGTCTCGGCAAGTGTCGGTTTGGAGCGCGGGGTGCTCGACCGGCGAGGAGGCGTACACCATCGCGATTCTGATGTTGGAGTCGGGTGCCCTCTACAATTGGGACGTGCGCGTCATTGGCAGCGATTTGTCGCGTAACAGCGTCGCCACGGCCAGGAGGGGTGTTTACCGCGGAGCGTCATTTCGCACGCTTTCCGACGAGATGCTGAACCGCTACTTCATACCGATCGAGGGGGGGTATCAAATCGTGGACTCCGTCCGCCGTATGTGTCACTTCGGTCAGTTGAATCTGCTCGACAGCCTGCGCGCATCGAACGTGGGCAGGGTGGATGTGATCTTTTGTCGCAACGTGTTGATATACTTCGACGAAGAAACCAAAAAGCGTGTCATCGACACGCTGTATCAGCGGCTGGTGCCCGGGGGGTATCTCCTTTTGGGGCACTCGGAGTCCCTACTCAACGTGTCGACGGCATTCGAGCTGGTGCACCTCAAGGAGGACCTGGTGTATCGAAAACCGGTCCTCAGAAATTCGGACGGCGGTAGGTAGCGATGCAAGACAGCGGCGAAGCTCTGAGGGTCCTCGTGGTCGACGATTCGGCCGTCAATCGACGCAACATCGGCGAGATCTTGGCCTCATTTCCAGAGATCCAAGTGGTGGGGAAAGCGGCAGACGGCGAAGAGGCGCTGCGCTTGGTCAATGCCCTGCGCCCCGACGCCATCACCCTCGACCTCGAAATGCCGAAGATGGATGGTTTCACGTTCCTCAGGATTCTGATGAGCAGCCGTCCCACGCCGGTCGTGGTCGTCTCTAGCTACAGCCAAAAAGAAAATGTGTTCAAGGCGCTGGAGCTGGGTGCGCTCGACTTCGTCCCCAAGCCGGACCGCTACGAAACCGAGCCGGACAGTATTCGCGAACAACTGGTGAGCAAGATCTTGCTGGCGAAGAATATGAAGCATTCTGCGCTGACTGCGGCCCGGCATGCCATGGAAGCCATGTCGACCGTGGTGCGGCGTCCCAAAGGGCCGAGCGCGCTGAGACCGCCACGGCGCGTTGTGGCCATTGCTTCATCGACGGGAGGTCCCAGTGCGCTCATGGATGTTTTGTCGCGTATTCCTGGTACGACGAGCTCCGGCTTCGTGATTGCTCAGCATATGCCGGACAAGTTCACACGCACCTTCTCCGAGCGGCTCAACAAGCGCAGTAGTTTGGAAGTCAGCGAAGCCCGAGAGCTCGATGAGGTGGGTCGTGGGACCGCATTCGTTTGCCCTGGGCGCAAATGCATGGAGCTCATCGCGTACAGTTCCGGCTATCGCTTGACTATCTCTAGGCCCACGGAAGCGGATCGCTACGTTCCGAGCGCAGACCGGCTATTCGCCAGCGTGGCGCGCGTGGCCGGCAAGGACTCGGTCGGAGTGATCTTGACCGGAATGGGAGACGATGGAGTTGCAGGGGCGCGCAAGATCGTCGAGGCAGGTGGTGTCGTCATCGCTGAAAGTGAAGCGACCGCCGTGGTCTATGGGATGCCCGGAGCGGCGGTGCGCGCGGGGGTGGTGAGCAGGACGTTGCCGCTCCCCGAAATCGCGCGCTGGCTCGAACAGTTGGAGGTCTGAGGCTCGCCGCTGACAGAGCCCCGCCGGCAAGGCTAATTTTTTTCGAGGAATAGCCGGTGGCGCGTGCGGGTTTGGCTCGATGGGTTACGATGCAGGCCATGCTCGTTCGCAGCTTTTGGGCAAACCAGCCGTTCCAATCCCGAAAAATGGCCATTTTGCTGGCCCTAATCGCTCCCGCCTGCGGCGCCCCGTCCACTGCCGCACAGCCCGCACAAGAAGCTCCACAGAGCAGTGAACCCGCGGCCCAATCCCGGCCGCTTCAGGTGCTTCCAACGCCAGCATTGGCTCGCGCTCAAGCTGACGGCGTTTCCATCGCGGACATCGTCGAAAAGGCGTTGCCGAGCGTCGTCAACGTGTCGTCCACCCGCATTCGAGAGTTGCGCGGCCCCATGCAATGGTTCTTCGGGCCTGGGCCGGGCGGTCCACCTCAGCGCCGCGAACAGGGCCAAGGGTCGGGCGTGATCGTCTCGTCGGACGGCGTCGTGCTGACGAACAACCACGTGGTCGAACACGCCGAAGAGATCATGGTCACGACGTACGACGGGCGTGAGTTCGAAGCGAAGGTCATGGGAACCGATCCGAAGAGCGACTTGGCGGTTCTGCAATTGCAGGGGGACACCTCGGGTCTGAGGGCCATCGCCTTTGGCGACTCGTCAGAGCTCCGCCTTGGTGATGTCGTGCTGGCCATCGGTAACCCCTTTGGGATCGGTCAGACGGTGACGATGGGCATCGTGTCGGCCAAGGGTCGCGCCGACCTGGGCATCGTCGACTACGAAGATTTCATTCAGACGGATGCCGCCATCAACCCGGGTAATTCGGGTGGAGCTCTCGTCAACATGCGTGGTGAGCTGGTAGGCATCAATACGGCGATTCTATCGCGCAGTGGAGGCTATCAAGGTGTGGGCTTCGCCATTCCCACCAACATGGCGTTGCCCATCATGCAAAGTCTTCGAGACTCCGGGCGGGTCGTGCGTGGCTGGCTTGGTGTAGCCATTCAGCAAGTCGATCAAGAGTTGGCGAAGGCTCTCAAGCTGCCGAGCGCCGATGGAGTCCTGATTTCGGACGTGAAGGAGGGAGGGCCGGCGGCCAAAGCGGGGATTAGGCGCGGCGACGTGGTGCTGAGCGTCGACGGCAAGAAGGTCGACACCACCGGACGGCTGCGCAATCTCATTGCGCAGGCAGGCGCTGCGAAGAAAGTGCCGCTGGAGATCTTGCGCGATGGCAAGAAGCTCACCATCACGGTCGAGCTCGGCGAAATGCCCACTGATCAGCGCGAAGCCTTCAATGCTCCCCAAAAGCCTGCGCAAGATCGCTTGGACGGCCTGGTGCTAGAAAACCTCACACAGGCCAACAAAAAGCGCTTCAACATCGAGCCCAGCACTCGAGAAGGCGTGGTGATCACGGAGGTCGATCGTGGAAGCCCTGCGGCGACGGCCGGCCTGAGGCCGGGCGATGTCATCGTCGAAGTGAATCGCACGAAGGTCACGGACGTCACCGGCTTCAAGCGCGCGTACACCCAGCGCAGCGGAATGGCGCTTTTGCTGGTCAAGCGCGGCGACAGCACGGTGTACGTGGTCGTGCGGCGCTGAGCTATTCTGACGCTCTGCGTAACCCAAGTCGGGTGGCGCTGCGAAGCACGCCTCGCACACAATCCGACAAATTAATCAAGATCTAGGCGAGATTCCCGGCCAATTTGACGAGTCCTCGTACAATGAGTACGAGTAGTCATGGTTTACGCCGCGCTCAGGCTGGGGCATGCCCCGCTGCTGGCCTTCCTGGTCGCTGGCACCCTTGCTCACTCTGCGCCGGCCCTCGCCGACAATCCGGCGGCGGCCCAAAAGTCAGCCGGCCCTCAGCTCTCGAGCGGTGTGCGCCGGGTGGAGCTTCCTTCTGCGACGGCGGCCAAGGCTACCCCCGACACGGCTCTGGGTGGGCCAGCAGACAAGCTTCGACCCGATGGCAAGCCGGCGCATCAGAAGGGCCCTGCGCCGAGAACGCCGAGTGCCACGCTCCCCCAGGAGGGCGTACCCCACCCCGAGCCGGATGCTCGAGTGCGGCGTCGAGTCGCCCTGGGCACGACTGCGGAGGAGCGCCGAGCGCCGGCGCCCGACCCCGAGCTCAGAGCACTTCATGAAGCCGAGCAGACCATGTTTGCGTCACGCCTGCGTGGAGTCACGCCCGGATGGTCCTGGCTGCCGGAGCCCGATCAGGTTGGTGGTGGCACCGAGGTTTCCGATACCGGCCTGCCTCCAAGCGTGCTCGAGCGACCGCAAACGGACGAAGGTCGACAGCTCGCAGTGGATGCGGAGTGGCTCAAGTCATTGGCAATGCCGGACTTGCCCGTCCGCATGGACGAGCGGGTGGTGCAATACCTCAAGTTTTACAGAGACAGCGAGAAGGGCCGAGCGATCGCACACGTGTGGGCCAAAAAAGCCGGCCGCTACGCGCCCGCGTTGCGCGCAGAGTTCAGCAAAGCCGGCTTGCCGAAGGATCTGATCTG
This sequence comes from uncultured Myxococcales bacterium, assembly GCA_965651135.1. Lineage (GTDB taxonomy): Bacteria > Myxococcota_A > Polyangia > Polyangiales > Polyangiaceae > JAICQQ01. The sequence goes on along the minus strand of CBFGRJ010000191.1, from coordinate 6,594 downwards.
GCTGTCGCTCATCGAGAGCGGGCACAACCCGACGATTCGCTCGAGCGCCGGAGCCGTGGGCCTCTGGCAGTTCATTGCCTCGTCTGCACGCATGTATGGGCTCACCGTGGACCGTTGGGTGGACGAGCGGCTCGATCCCGCGCGTTCCACACAGGCGGCGATTCGATTTCTGAGCGACCTGTACCAGCGCTTTGGCAGCTGGGAGCTTGCCATGGCGGCGTACAACATGGGGTATGCGGGCATGTCGCGAGCCATTCAGAAGTTCAACACCAACGACTTCTGGCAGCTGTCTCGGTACGAGGCCGGCATTCCGTGGGAAACGACGCTTTACGTTCCGAAGATCCTCGCGATCGCTATCGTGATGAACAACAAGCGAGCCTTTGGCATCGACCACGTTGCGCCCGACCCGCCCGAACACTTCGATACCGTGCTGATCGCACCAGGGCAAAGTCTGAGCGACGTTGCCGACGCCGCGAAGCTTTCGGCGAGTCAGGTGCAGGCGCTCAATCCGCAGTTTTTGGCGGGGCGCACCCCACCGGACAAGCGCCATGGCCCCTGGCGCGTCCGCTTGCCGGCCGGCATGGGAAAGGCAGCGGCCAAGGAGCTGGCCGAGCGCGGTAAGGGGCCAGGATTCGCCGCTTATCGCGTGCGCTTTGGTGACACTCTGCAAGCGATCGCCGAAGACCACGGGACGACCGAAGAAGTGCTGGCTGAGCTGAACGGTATTCGCGCTGGTGAGCGGCTGCGAACCGGGACCATCCTGCTGATGCCCAAAGGGCTCCGAGCAGCTTCTTCCGTGGGGCGACGAATCGTGGCCGTGCCTCCCGGCAAGTTCCAATACGCTGCGCGGGACCGAGTATTCTACGAAGTGCGGCAAGGAGACAGCCTGGCTGCCATTGCGAGCGCGTTCGGGGTCATGCAAGCGGAGCTCGCGGCGTGGAATGGGCTGGACGCCGAAGCCAGGTTGCAGCCGGGCATGGTCTTTCAGGTATTCGTCGACAAAGGCCGATCCCTCGACGACGTTCGACACATCGTGGAACAGGAAGCCATGGTGCTGGTCACCGGCACGCAGGAATTCTACGAGCACCACGAAGCCTTGAACGGTAGGACGCGGCTCGTGATCACGTGCAAACAGGGAGACACGCTGGCTTCGGTGGGGAAGCGCTACGGTATGAGCGTCGGGTCCATGGAGCGCGTGAACCGGCGTTCTCGTCGTGATCCTCTGTCCGCTGGTGACAAGCTGGTGGTCTATGCTGCGCGCGCCAGCGTGCCGTCGGCGGCAAGTGGCACCGAACCCGTAGCCTTGGGTAGTGCGACCGCACCGCACCCCGAGCTGCTGCCGGAAGTCCCCGACGGAACGACCGGTGGGTCTGGTGGCGCTGGTATTTCGGGCGCGCTGCGATCGCTGGACTGAGCTCGGGCGGGGCTCCGGGCCACCGGTTTTCGTGAGTGCCGTTGCCCAGACGCTGGTACAGTCGGCTGGTGTCCGAGCTGAGTGCCGTTGTTCTCGCCGCTGGCCAAGGCAAGCGGATGAAAAGCGATCTTCCCAAGGTCTTGCACCGGGCCGCGGGGCGCCCGCTGGTGCATTACCCGGTCAGGGTGGCCCAAGAGCTGGGAGTGCGTCGCGTAGTCGTGGTGGTGAGTCCCGCAACCGAAGAGCCCATCAAGAGCGTGCTCGACAGCGCCTTTCCGGAGCTGGATACGGTAACGCGGGTGCAGGTCCCGCCGCGAGGCACGGGCGATGCGGCGCGCGTGGGGCTCGAAGCCGTCGAAACGGCGCAGGTGATCGTGTTGTGCGGCGACACACCCTTGCTGCAGCGGGCGGACCTGTCTCGGTTGGTGGGCGCGCTCGGACCGCAGACACCGCTCGCATTCCTTTCATGTTTGATCGAAGAACCGGCTGGATACGGTCGGGTGCTCCGCGACACGGATGGTCGGGTGCTCTCGATTCGTGAAGACCGCGATCTGAAGACGGCAGCCGAGCGCGCCGTGCGTGAAGTCAATGCGGGAGTCTATGCGGCGAGCACAGAGGTCTTGCGCCAGGCGTTGGCACGGCTGAAAGCCGATAACGCGCAGGGTGAGTACTACCTTACGGACGTGGTGGAAGATCTGCAGCGCGAGCACACGGTGCTTGGCCTGCAAGGTGATACGAGCGCGCTCTTGGGGGTGAACGATCGGGCTCAACTGAGTAGGGCGGAGCGGCTGTTGTGGCAACGCAAGGCACAAGAGCTCGCGGAGAGCGGAGTCACGATTCGGGGAGAAGTGTTCATCGACGATACGGTGTCCGTCGAAGTGGACGCGGCGGTAGAACCAGGGGTGCGCCTGCGCGGCGACACTTCGATCGGCGCCGGGGCTTTCATCGACGTCGGATCGGTGGTGACCGATAGCCGCATAGAAGCCGGAGCCGTTTTGTTGCCTTACTCCGTGGTGACCGAAAGTGAGGTCGGGCCAAAAGCACAGATCGGACCTTTCACGCATCTGCGTCCCGGCAGCGTGTTGGAGTCCGAAGCGAAGCTGGGCAACTTCGTCGAGACGAAGAAAACCAGAATGGGTCGCGGTGCCAAGGCGAACCACCTGGCCTACTTGGGTGATGCTGACGTCGGCCCCAACGTGAACATCGGCGCGGGAACCATCGTTTGCAACTACGACGGTTTCAAGAAACACAGGACGACCATCGGCGAAGGCAGCTTCATCGGAAGCGACTCACAGCTGATCGCACCCGTGACCATCGGCAAGCACGCCTACGTAGCGACCGCGACGAGCGTGACTCAAGACGTTCCCGATGGGGCCCTGGCTATCGGCCGTACGCGCCAGACCAACAAGTTGGGTTACGCTGCGAAGCTGCGGGAGCGGCTCAAGGCCCAGAGCAAGAAATAGCCGAACGAGCGATAGCCGTAGCGAAGCCGGTCACCACCCTTACTCGCCGTCTTGCGGGGCGGCAAAGACGGTTTGTGGCAGCTGGTGCTTCATGCGCTCGCGTTTGACTTCGAGGTAGCGGGCGGAAAACTCGTTGGCTTCGATGAACAGCGGGATCCGCTTGGCGACGACGATGCCCAGGTCGCTGAGAGCCGTGGTTTTCAGCGGATTGTTGGTCATGAGCTCGATGGACTTGACGTCGAATGTTCGCAACATCGCGGCTGCGACGTCGTACTGGCGCGCATCGACCGGCAGGTGCAACAGGCGATTGGCTTCGATGGTGTCGGCGCCTTGTGCCTGCAAGGCATACGCTCGGATCTTGTTGGTGAGCCCGATGCCGCGCCCTTCTTGACGCAGGTAGAGAACGATACCGAAGCCGCGCTCCGCAATTTCTCCCTGAGCTGCCTCGAGCTGCTCGCGACAATCGCATTTCAATGACCCGAACACTTCGCTCGTGAGACATTCGGAGTGCACCCGCACCGGAACGTTCGCCTTGCCGCGAATATTGCCGAAGACCAGGGCCAGGTGCTCGTCGCTCAGCCCAGGGTGTGCGGTCGGATCTTCGTATCGAAATACGTGAAGATCGAACATGCCGAATCGGGTTGGAATCGGGGCCTCGGCCAGCCACTCGAGCGATCGAAGTGGCGAGGCCGCGATGATCTGCTTGTTCATAGGGACTACGTAGGGACTCCTAAACCGGACGCGTAGCAGAAAACTCGTTCGGACGACCTCTCAATAACCCAGGCGTCACGCAAACATGCGACTGTCGCGGCCGACGGTCAAGGCCAGAAAGCGCTTCACCGGCCAACTGCCTGGAATTTTCCCCGCGAAATCAGCCTCGGCATAGCTGGATCAAGGCGTGCTCCAAGATAGCCTTGGCGGGGCGTTGGGACCCGCCCTTGAGTGCCAGATCCAACCTCGACAGGGCAGGCAACCAAGACTCGAGCTGAGCTTTGGGGATGCGTTTGACTTGACGCGCCAGATCATTGGCTTTGAACGGCGGAGCCCCAGCCCTTTTGGCTGCCTCTTCCGGTGACGCGCCCGAACGGCGCGCCGACTCGAACTTCAGGAGCTGACGCGTCTGCCAGGCGAGCACGCCGAGCAGGCGCAAACCGCGATCTTGAGGTTCGAAGACTTGCTCGAGTGCAGAGAGCGCGCGCCCCAGGTCGCGCTCCCCGACAGCGGTCACCAGCTCCCAAACGGTGGTGGGGCGCACGCGGACGACGCACTCGGCGGTTGCTTCTTCCGTGATAGGATTTCGTGCACCGACATACAAGCTCAACCGTTCGAGCGCGTCATCCACCTGGGAGAGCTCCGGACCGCACAAGTTGGCGATCAATTCCACCGCGCTCGGGTCGATCGGATGGCCGAGCGTTTTGGCTCGCTCCCGCACCCACGACGAGAGTTGGCTCAGCGACAGTGGATCACAGGTCACGAGAAAGTCTGCCTTGCGGGCAGCGGTATAGAGCCGGCGTCGCTTGTCCAGGGTGGCGGCGGTGGCCACCAGTACGGTGCTTTCGGCGGGATGTGTCGCGTATTCGAGCAGCCGGTCGAGCGCGCCGGTGCCTTTCTGCTTCGTTTCTTTGCCTTCCCAGCGCTCGATCTGACGGATGAAGACGAAGCGCTTGGGCGCCATCATGGGCAACGTTCTGGCGGCTGCGAGAACTTGCTCGATCGAGGTTTCAGCAGCGTCGAACACGTCGTCGTTCAACCCCTCGATGCCTCCCGATAGTGTGGCCCGCCGCAAGGCGCCGACAGCGGCCCTGACGAGAAACTGCTCTTCACCGACAATCAGGTAGAAAGGCCTGAGGTCGCCTCGCTGCGCCTCGGCCACGGCTCGAGCACTGTCCATCGCTCGGGGCGTACGCTGACCGGGCTCGGATCGCAAGCCCCCGGCTTGCCGGGCGGCTTTGCAGGGCAGGCGGCATTGTAGTAAACGCGCCAACGTGTCCTCGCGCCTGCACCACGGGATCGCCAGTTATCACGCGGCGTCCCCCGCTTTGGTGGTCATCGGTAACTTCGACGGAGTGCATCTCGGCCATCAACGCTTGCTGCAGAGCGCCTGCGAGGTTGCGGGTCAGGTGCAGCTCGAGCCAGTCGTCTTGACGTTCGAACCGCATCCTTCCGAGGTGCTGACCGGTGTCAAGACGGGTCGCTTGACCACCCTGGGGCGCAAATGCGAATTGCTGCTCAGGCTGGACCCTTCGCTTTCGATCGTAGTCGAGCCTTTCGGCGAAACGTTGTCGCTGATGAGTCCGGAGGTTTTTGCCGAGCAGGTGCTTGCACGCGGGCTTTCGGCCAAGCGGGTCGTGGTGGGAGAAAACTTTCGGTTCGGTCATCAACGCCGTGGCGACTTGGCGCTGTTATCGCAGCTCGGCAGTCAGCTCGGGTTCGAGGCGACGGCTCACGAATTGATCGGAGACGCGATCGGCGCCTATTCGAGCACGCGCATTCGCACGGCGCTCGGGCTCGGTGACGTGGCTCGAGCAAATGCCATGTTGGGTCGACCACACGCGCTGACCGGGCGCGTCGTCAGTGGCGACCGGCGCGGCCGGCAACTCGGGTTCCCTACCGCCAACCTGGCCGACGTTCTCGAAGTGGTTCCCGCCAAAGGAGTCTACGCGGTGGCGGTCGATGTCGAGGAGGCGACCGGCTTTTCGCGGCTTGGCATCGGGGCAATGAATATCGGAGTGCGTCCCACCGTCGACGCCGGTGCAGCCATCGAAGTGCACCTCTTGGACTTCTCCGGCGACTTGTACGATCGCGTGCTGCGCGTGCATCTGGTGGCGCGCCTGAGAGACGAGCAGCGCTTCGACGGCCTGCCGGCGTTGAAGGCGCAGCTGTCGAATGACATAGCGCGCACACGGGAGGAGTTGTCCACGCTAGCTCCCTCGCCGGACGCGCACGGCGCATGGTTTTAGGTTGCTACAACAACCGCTTGACCCTCGGCATTTGACGCATCCAAGATACGGCTTCTCTTGAACCCCCGCTCATGACGCTGGATCTGAATCGACTGGACGAGTTGCCGCGCGCCGAGCTCGTTGAACTGGCTCGCCGCCACGGTATCGAACGCCCCGAACGCATGACGAGGGTGGAGTTGAAAGACGAGCTGGTGCGTGTGAGCGTGACCGATGCCACGCTGCGGGATAGAAGCCGCGGTTGGCTCGGTGTGGCTCGCGATCTGGTGGCGAGTGTCGTCGAGGCTGGGCTGCACATGCCGGATGCCGCCAAGGTCATTCGAGGTGACATTCAGCGCATCGATGCCGTACCCAGGCGCCCACCAGTCGCTACGGTCACGTTGGCTGAAATCTATGCGACTCAGGGTCACACCAAGCGCGCCGTGCGCATGCTCGAGCAGGTGCTCCAAAAGGAGCCCGAACACGAGGTGGCTCAGGCGCTGCTCAATCAGCTGCAGGCGCGGGCAAGCTCCGAGCCCCGCGAGCCTGCGTTCGCGGCCCCATTCGAGCGGTTGACCCTTGGCACGCGAATCCCGTTCACGGGTCTGGCGGCCACCCCCGCTGCCGTTTCCGAAGAAGCCCCTGCTACACGTCGTGCTGCCGCCCTTCCAGCAGAAGCAGAGCCCACTCCAGAGCCAGTGCCTGAGCCAGCCGAGAAACCCGAGGCCGCGGCGGAGGCCGAGGCTGGGGCGGGGGTCGAAGCTGGGGCGGAGGCCGAGGC
>CBFGRJ010000190.1:0-13223 GCA_965651135.1 uncultured Myxococcales bacterium | reverse complement strand
GGCGGGGCCCGTCCCGACGCAGCTGCCTAGCCCGGTGTTTTCGTCGGCTCCACAAGCTGAGCCGGTGCTCTCAGAAGGTAGCTGGTCGCTCACCTGGTTCGGCTTGGCCGCGGCGGGCCAGAACCCAGGTGTTGGGCTAGGGGCTGGGATAGAGGGTCGGGCGCATTGGGAAGGGTGGTCGATGGGGGCGGGTGGAGCCTATCTGGCGAGCACAGGGACCGAGGCCGTAGCCGACGAGCGCACGGTGCGCGTGGAAGGACCTACGGCAGAAGTGTTCGTGGCCGGCTGCCGGCAAGTGTTGGGGCGCGTGTGGTCCGCTTGTGTCGAGCTGGGTTACTGGTGGATGTTTGCTCGAGGCTACCAGTTCGACCGCAACCACCAGGCCGTGGTGCGCACGCCAGCTGTCGGAGCGCAGCTAGGGGCAACTTGGGCAGAGGGCGACGCGTGGCGGCTGGGGGCGCGCATCGAGCTGTTGGCGCCGCTTCAGCGGGTGGAGCTCGAAGCCGTGGGGCTCACTGAAAGTGTATGGAGCATGTGGCCCGTCGTGCCGCGCGCCGCGGTGGCGCTGCAATGGCACTAGCTCCCGTTGGCGCTGCTGGGCAGGTGCCGCCAGGACGGAATCCTGGTTCTTGACGGGAAAAGTAGAATCTTTGAGAAAACGACCCCGATCGAGGCAACCCTAGGGGTAGGCGTGACGACCAGCCAGGTACATCCCCTCCCCGTGGGGCCAGGGTCTCGCCCCGCGGGTACGACCATTGGTCATGACCAAGCTGAAGCCGTCGCGCAGGCCTTCGAGTATTGGTACGAGAAGCATTTCGATTACGTATGGCGCTCGCTCAGGCGCCTGGGCGTACCGCAGTCGGACATCGGCGATTTGACTCACGACGTGTTCGTCATCGCATGGAGGCGACGAGCGAGCGTTCACCCCGACCGATCACTCAGGGCGTGGCTCTTCGGGGTTGCCTTCCGCGTCGCGGCGGCGCACCGCCGCCGGTCCTGGTTTCGTCGCGTGGAATCAGAGCCAGACCCACAAGTTGCCGACCAAGGGCTGACACCGGAGCAGACCCTGGTCGTCCGGCGTGAGCTGAAGCGCCTGCAGGATGCGCTGGCACGAGTTCCGCTGCGACAACGCGCCGTGCTTTTGCTGCACGATTTCGACGAAGTGCCCGCGGCCGAAGTTGCGGCTGCACTCGAGGTTCCGTTGAAGACCGTCTATTCGCGACTGGCGGCGGGGAGAAAATACTTCAGAAGAGCGTTCCGACAAGCCGAGCTTGCCACGGCCGCATACCTACAAGGAGACGAACGATGACGCATTCGAACGTGTCGTGCGGCGAACCGGAGCTGCCGGAGCTGGCGCAACTCCGAGAACTGTCCCGCATGGAGGCGGCTTCCGGCCGAATGCGAGAGCGCGTCTTGGCGCGAGCCCAGGCGACGCTGTTCGGTGCTGCCGCGGGTCAAACCCGCGTCAAACGTCACAGGGCCCTGTTGCTGGCGGCGCTGGCGTTGATTGGTGTACCCAGCGCCTTTGCTGCGACTCCATTGGGCCAGCGCCATCTCGGCGCATGGCTTGGAGTCGAGTCCCCAGCTCCGGTCCCCAGGCGTGTCGCGCCGGCTGCGGTAGCGCAAGCGCAACCAAAGCTGGTTTCGCCAGCCGCGATCGCGGCTCCCGCTCAGCGTCAGCCCGTGGTCGAGCCACCGTCGGCTAGCGACGAGAGACCGAACGAGCCAGTAGCCCCTTCGCAAGCGTATCGGAAGCAGCCTATCGGCTCGCCGTCTCCGGACGGTGCTGTTCGAGCGAAGGCGAAGGCGCCGGTTCGTGCGTTTCCCCTCGAAGCACCAACGTCGAGCCCGTCCAATAGCCCCGAAGCGATCACGAGCCTGGCTGAGGAAAGCCGCTTGCTGCGCCAAGCCCGATTGAGCTTGGCGGCTCGCGATGCCGATGCCGCGCTACGCATCGCTGAGGCACACCGCAGGCGTTTTCCCGGCGGAGTGCTGCGTCAAGAACGCCTCGAAATCGAGCAGCAGGCGTGGGCGCTGCGCTCGAGCGCTGGCGCGCGCTGAAAATCCGAGAAACGGCGATGCCTACAGACAATACCCATACAGGAGACACGTCATGTCCTTGCATCCCACCTCGATCCTGTTGATTTTGGCCACCGCGTGCGGTTCGCAGTCTGCTCTGATCGGCGAGCAGGACGAGGCGCTGGCCGGTGGCAAGCCGAAAGCAGCCGATGACTCCGGATCTGCAGCCGAAACGAGCAGCAACGGCACGAGCCCGCCGCCAGAAACAGGACCCTGCGAGGATACGACAGAGATTGGTTTGCCGCCCGAAGAAGTCGCCACACGCCTGGCGAACCTGATGTTCGACAGCAGTCCCTCGAGCGAGCTGTTGAATGCTGCCCAGAACGGTGAGCTAGCCACTTACGGCCAAGTGGAATGCCAAGCGCTCGACATGATCGAACAATCCGAGCATCAGGCAGGGCTGCTGGCCTTCCTCGACGCTTGGCTCGAGTTTTCGTCCTGGCAGCACGCGCCACATCCAGAATTGGCCGAGAGTGTATGGGCCGAGATGCAGGGTGAAGCGAGCAGCTTTCTAGAAAGCTTCGTGGCGTCGGGTGATACGACGCTCGCACATCTGCTGACGGAGCCACAGACGACCATCGGGGCCGCTTTGGCGGCGCACTATGGGGTCGACCCCGTGCCACAACAGGGTTCTGCGCTCGTCGCCGTTCCCGGGCATGAGGGTGTATTGGCGCTCGGCTTGTTGAACGCGTCACGCGGACGCATCGGGCAAAGGGGTTTTTGGGTTGCCAGAAAGTTCCTGTGCATCGACGTTGCGCCTTCCGTGGGGCAATCGCTGTTTGAGCCAATCGTCGGAACGGGCGACCCCAAAGCCGTCGAGCCGGGCGAGGGACAGAGCTATCGCAGCGCGTATGATGCCGCTATCGACTCGCCTGCGTGTTCGGGGTGCCACGGGCTCTTCGATGGCCCGGGTCACGCGCTGGAAAGCTTCGACGCATTGGGTCGCCTGCAAACGACGGACGCAGGAGAGCCCGTGCGAACCGATGGCCAGCTGCCCACGGATCTCACTGGTGAAGTCCTTTTCGAAGCGTTCGACGACACTTCCGATTTCATCGCAAGGCTGGCGGACAATCCGCTGGTGGGAGCTTGCCTCGCCCAACGGGCTGCTGGATTCGTACGCGGTTTGGAACCACGAGGGACCGCCACCGTGTTGAGCGAGACCGAGCTCCAGAAGGTGGTCGAGCGTTTCGAACAAAAGAGCCGCGACTTGAGTCACTTGCTGGTGGCGCTCACCCAGACGGACTCGTTCTGGGAGTAGACCCGCGCGCACGCGGTAGCCGACTTTCCTTTTTCTCGAACTTTACACAGTGGTAGGGAGATCTTTCGCCCCCTCGATCTGATAACTTTCAGCTAACGTTCAGTCGAAATCTTTTCTGCATCCTGGAACCGCTTTCAGGTAAGATACCTGCGCAGAGCTCGTCGTGAGGGCGTGAATGCCGTCGCGCCCCGTTTTCTTCGGGTTTTGCCCACTATCTACACCCAGAGGTATGCGAATTCGCTGCCTCGGAAAAGTAAGGGATCTCACCTGATGCATATCTCGCGGTTTGGCTTGTCTGCGTGTGTGTCGCTTGCCGTCTTGGGCCTGTTTCTTTCTGCATGCGGGGACAACGCCGACCCCCCAGCTGCTGACAGTACTAGCGGGGGCTTGACCAGCAGCACCATGACCGGGGCCTCGATGTCGTCCAGCTCGTCGTCATCCAGCGCAACGACGGCTAGCGCAACGAGCGGAGCCTCGAGCGTCGGTGTGACTAGCACGTCGATGGGTACGGTGTCGTCGAGCACAGGTGGTCTGGGTGGCAGCGGCGGATCGGGTGGGGCCGCTACGACGGGAATGGGCGGCACCCCAACGACCGGGATGACCGGGATGACCGGCATGGGAGGCGGCGCTGGGACTGGAGGGCTCGACGGCACGAGCTCTGGAGGGATGAGCACCACGACCGGCAGCGTCGGCGGCGCAGGCGGCTCTGGAGGAGGCACCGGCGATATGAAGAGCGCGGGCTGTGGGACCGAGCGTCAACTGATGAATGGCCGCAGAACCATCCAGAGCGGTGGCATGAACCGCGAGTACATCCTGCGGGTGCCGGACAACTATGACAACACGAAGCCGTATCGGCTGATCCTCGCGTTCCACTGGCTGCAGGGCAACGCGAATCAAGTCGCCGAGGGCGGTAATGGTGGCTCGACGGAAGATCCGTATTACGGGCTCTGGGATCTCGCTGAAAATAGCACCATTTTCGTAGCGCCGGAGGGGCTCAACGCCGGCTGGTCCAATAGCGGCAATAGTGACGTGACGTTCACCGATGCCATTCTGGAAGAGGTGTTGGGTGATTTGTGCATCGACACCACGCGGATTTTTTCCAAAGGCTTTAGCTTTGGCGGGGGCATGTCCTACGCTCTGGCTTGCGCTCGAGCGGACGTCTTCCGGGGAGTCGTGCTGTATGCAGGCGCCCAGCTCAGCGGTTGCATGGGTGGTACGACGCCCATCGCCTATTTTCACGCTCACGGCGTAGGGGACTCGGTTCTCAATATTTCACAGGGTCGGTCGCTTCGCGACCACTTCGTGGAGGTCAACGGCTGCACCCCGCAGAACCCTCCGGAACCCGGGTTGAACAGCGGCACTCACATCTGTACCTCGTACGAGGGCTGCATGGAGGGCTACCCGGTGCGCTGGTGCGCACACGGCGGAGATCACAATCCCACGGAGAAAGACCAGGGCCAAAGCAAGAGCTGGGTGCCTGGCGAGGCGTGGGCTTTCATCAGCCAATTCTAGTCTAGGGGGGGCGTGCTCACCTAGCTCGGGTTGACGGCAGTCGCCGTCAACCGGCTCGTCCGAGTGCCTCTTCGAGCTCGGACAGCGCCTTCGCGTCGCCGCGTTGCCGCGCCAGGGCGATGCCTTGTTCGAGCCAGGGCCGCGCGTCGCCGGGGCGATCGTCGTCGAGCAATAGCTGACCCGCCATCAGATACATGGGCAGGTAGTCGGCGTGCTTTTCGCGTAGGGTTTCGAAGGTTTCGAGGGCGTCCTGAACGCGCCCTAGTTTTCTGTACTCCATGGCCAGGCCGTACCAGGCGAACGCATCGGCTTGGCCGGAGCTTGTGAGTTTTTCGAGTAGTTCCAAGCGCTTGTTCATATGTTCTCGTTGAGTCAGCCGGGTTGGAGGTAGGCGGCCAAGACCTGCCGCGTGCCGAACCGCGGGAAGCGCGCGATCACCTTGGGGTTCTGGCCCGGTTCGACTTGCTCGACGACGCCGCGCCCGAATTGCTTGTGGTTGACGCGGTCGCCGGGTCTCAAGCGAGTGCGAACGCCGTCGCCATCTTCGTCTGGAGGTAGATCGTCGAAGGCGTCGCTATCCACGAAGCGTTCTCCCGGGCGTCGCGTCGGTTGCGTGGGATAGCTGCGCGCCATGAAACTGCCGAACTGTGGGCGCTGCGGTTGACCTTGGCGCTCGACGACGTCCGCGGGCAGATCGGCCAAAAAGCGGCTGCCCGCCAGGTAACGGGTTTGACCGAAGAGGTTGCGAATCCCGGCGTAGGAGATGTTGAGCTTGCGCCGAGCTCGGGTGATGGCGACGTAAGCCAGACGGCGCTCTTCGTCCAGCTCTTCGGGCTCGTCGTTGCTGACCCCCCGATAGGGGAATACCTCTTCTTCCATGCCGGTGAGCCAAACCGTGTCGAACTCGAGCCCTTTGGCGCTGTGTACCGTCATCAGCGAGACACTGGACACGTCACGCATGCTGTCCACCGCAGCGACGAGCGACACTCGTTCCAAATAGCCGCTCAGCGTCGGCTCTTCACCCACGACTTCGGCGTCGTGTTCGTACTCGATCATCGAGCCCAACAACTCCTCGATGTTGCCGAGTCGAGCGTCTGCTTCGGCGGTGTCTTCTTCGCGCAAGACCTCTCGATAGCCGGTGTTCTGGAGAATGCGGTTGCCGAGCTCGCTCAGCGAGAGCTTGGATTTTTCCGCGCGCAGCTCTTCCATCATATCGCGAAATGCAGCGAGCTTCTTTTTGGCGCTCGAGCCCAGGTCGGAGGAGCGCACGGCAAGCTCGAGCGCATCGTAGGCGCTCAGGGTGGACTCCTGCGCGAGATCGAGGATGCGAGCCACCGTCTTGCCGCCGATACCGCGGGCGGGCACGTTGATGATGCGCAGCAGATCGGTATCCGAAGCCGGGTTTTCCAACAATCGGAGGTACGAGAGCAGGTCTTTGACTTCGGCGCGGTCGAAGAAGCGCATGCCCCCGATGATCTGGTAGGGCACTCCGCGCGCCCGCAGCGCTTCTTCCAACACGCGCGACTGGGCATGCACGCGGTAGAACACGGCCAGCTCGGCCAAGTCGACTCCAGAAGAGCGCGCCGCAGCAATGCCGCCAGCGACCCAGGCGGCTTCTTCTCGCTCGTCGCGCGTGAAGCGGACGGTGACTTTGGCTCCGGGCTCTTCGGCAGTCCACAACCTTTTGGGCTCGCGATCGTTCGCGGGCTCGATGACCCCCAGCGCGGCCCTGACGATATTGGCGGTCGAGCGATAGTTCTGCTCCAGCTTGACCACCGTGGCATCGGAGAAATCACGCTGAAAGCCGCGGATGATGCGCACGTCGGCTCCGCGCCAGCGGTAGATGGACTGGTCATCGTCTCCCACGACGCACAGGTTCCGCGCGCGCGTGCTCAAGGCGCGTACCAGCCGATACTGGACGTGGTTGGTATCTTGGAACTCGTCCACCAAAACGTGTTGGAAACGCTCTCTCAGTGAGCGACCCACGACCGTGTCCGCCTCGGCGAGGCGCATGGCCTTGAGCAGTAGGTCTTCGAAGTCCAATGCGTTGGCCATCTCCAGCGCCCGTTCGTAGCCTTCGTACAGCTCGCGCAGGGTGTCGTCGAAACCGCGGTCGAAGGTGGCCTCGTCGAGGCTGCGGGCCTCGCGCTTTTCGGCGTGGATCTTCGACAATACCAACTTGGCCGGATAGCGCTTTTCGTCGATGCCGCGCTCCTTGAGCAGGCGATTCATCACGGCTTTCTGGTCCGCGTCGTCGTAGATGAGAAAGCTCGACGAAAGACCGGCGTCTGCCGCGTAGCGCCTCAAGAGCTTGGCGCATATCGAGTGAAACGTGCCAACCCAGAGATCGCGCACGATGTCCTCGCCGGCCAGCTGCACCAGGCGGTTTCGCATTTCGCCGGCGGCTTTGTTGGTGAAGGTGACCGCGAGAATACGGTAAGGTGGTACCCGATGCGTCGCCAACAGGTTCGCAATGCGATAGGTGATCGTCCTGGTTTTTCCGCTGCCGGCGCCAGCGAAAATCAAGAGCGGCCCGCTCTCGTGTGCCACCGCGCGCGCCTGTGGTTCATTGAGTTCTGCCATGGCCGGCCTTTGGGTTTCGCTCCGTTCTCGCTTTAGCGCTTCGACGCCACATGCTCAAGCGGCAAGCGCGGATGGCTCGCGCCCGGCTGCCGAGGCGAGGTCGAACTTGTCTCAGACGTCGGGCAGCGGCGAAGCTCGGTTGCTCGAACTGAAGCGCCCCGACCTATATTTGGCACCTCCAGCGTGCGCCTGCTGTTTGGCCGTGGGCTCCCGATCGCTGGTGTTGCGCGGTACGTTCGGCGAATCCGTGTCGATCAATTACTGCGAAGACTGCTTGCGCCATGCGTCTGCGGCTCGCACGCGCCTGCTGGCGATATGCCTGGCTTCGGCCCTCTTGGGGGTGACCTCTGCTGTGGTGCTACCCATCGCTTGGGTCGGCGTGAGCATCGCGGGGCTGGTATCGAGCGCCCTGCTTGCTGCGGTGCTGCCCGTGGCCCTGGCGCTAGTCTACCGGCGTCGACCCACAGCCGGACACACAAGTAGCGGCCACGCCGTGTGGTGGTGGAGCCGGCAGCGGTTGTATTGTGAAAATGGTCGCTTTGCTCGTGTCGCGGCACGCCAGAACTCGGTCGCTACCCGGAGCGTACGAACGCCCCGCTTCGTGTGGTCTTCATGGTACTGGCTTGGGCCGCTGGCTACGCTGATAGCGCTGCCGGCGTCGATCGTGTTCAACACCGCGAGCGTGCGCGTGCTCAACCTCACGCCCACCCATTTCGTGATGGTCGTCGACGGTCGCAGCTTGGGAGAGGTCGAGACGACCAGCGCGGAGAGCCCGGCCGCGGGCCGCGAATTTCGAATCGTGGCAGGGGAGCGTCACTTCGTGGCCATTGGTCGAGACGGGCGGCTGCTCTCGGACCGCCGAGTGGCGCTGACCGGTGGCGGGCAACACCTTTACGTGCCCGCGAGTCCCGACGTTTGCTTTTGGTTGGAGTTCACGAGCTATGGTCGCCAGCAGGTGTCCGGCCCGCGGCGCGTGGAGCTTGCGCGTGGGGCCGAATTCTGGGCTTTGCCCGAGTCCGTCGACACCTGGTTTGCCCCGAGCCCGCTGCCGGCCGCCGACGACAACCGTTCGAGCGGGGGCAAGCTGACGGCGCTGCGTCAGGGAGAATGCCGGACTGTGGCACCCTGACCCGGCCCGGCCGTGCATGCGTAGCGGGAAAACCATGCATGTTGGCAAGCGCCGGCTAGTGGTTATACTGCCGCGTCGTGACCGAAAACGTGTCAGAAACGAACGGCGAGTCGGAAAGTTCCAACGGCAATTCCGTTGAGGCCGCCGAAGAATCACAGGCCACCACCGACGAGGGCGCTCCTGGCCCCACAACCGAAGAGGAGCCTCCCGAAGATCCACTGACTGCGGCCATCGAAGAAGCCAAGCGCCTGAAAGACCAATTGCTGCGCACGGCAGCCGATTTCGACAATTTTCGCAAGCGCAGCCGACGTGAGGTGAACGACGCAGCCGAGCGCGGCAAAGAAGATTTGCTGAAAGAGCTGCTGCCAGTGTTCGACAATCTCGAGCGCGCCGCCGAGCACGCCAAGTCCGCTACGGAAGTCACCGCCCTCGCCGACGGTATCGATTTGGTCATCAAGCAATTCATCGACACGTTGTCGAAAATCGGGGTCGAAAAGCTCGATGCGGTGGGACAAGCCTTCGACCCATCAGTGCATGAAGCGATTCAGCATCTGGAGACCAACGAGGTGCCGCCCGGCAGCGTCGCTCACCAGGTCCAGGCTGGATACAAGCTGAATGGTCGATTGATACGACCGTGTATGGTGGTGGTCGCCAAGGCACAAAGCACCGAATAAAGTCGGCCGCAAAGTCGAACGTAGAGCCAGGCCGAAATCGACGCTTCGACCGCGCGATGGTCAGCGCGTGTCCCACGTTTCGCGTCTCCGAGTCGAGGTCGGGCAAATGAAAGGTGCGCTTCGCTACGAGCGCGCCAGGGGGTATGCTGCATAGGGCATGGGAAAGGTCATTGGCATCGATCTGGGGACGACGAACTCTTGTGTCACCGTCGTCGACGGCACCAACGCCCGAGGCGAACCAGAGGTGACGGTAATCCCGAATGCCGAAGGGGCGCGCACCACGCCTTCGATCGTCGCCTTTACCGCCAAAGGTGAGCGACTGGTCGGGCAGGTGGCCAAGCGTCAAGCCACGACGAATCCGGAAAATACGGTTCACGCCGTCAAACGCTTGATGGGGCAGAAGCTGGATCAGCCCGAGGTGTTGAAGCAAAAGGCGTCGGTCTCGTATCAGATCGTAGCCCACGACAACGGAGACGCGTGGGTGGCCGTTCAGGGCAAGAAAATGTCTCCACCCGAGATCTCCAGCATGATCTTGGCCAAGATGAAGGAGGTCGCCGAGGCCTACCTGGGAGAAAAACTCGAGCAAGCCATCGTCACCGTGCCTGCTTACTTCGACGATGCGCAGCGCCAAGCCACCAAGGACGCGGGCGCCATCGCCGGCCTCGACGTGAAACGCATTCTCAACGAGCCGACGGCTGCGGCGTTGGCGTACGGCCTCGACAAGAAGCAGGCTGAAAAGATCGCCGTCTACGATTTGGGTGGAGGCACCTTCGACATCTCCATCTTGGAGATCTCGGGAGGCGTCTTCAACGTGAAGGCAACCGGTGGAGACACGCACCTCGGGGGTGAAGACTTCGACGTGCGCATCATCGACATGCTGGCGAACGAATTTCAGAAGCGCCACGGTGTGGATTTGCGCGCCGATCGCATGAGTCTGCAGCGGCTGCGCGAAGCGGCAGAGAAGGCAAAACACGAGCTGTCTTCGTCTTTGGAGACCGAAGTCAACGTGCCCTTCATTGCGACGGGGTCGAGCGGGCCGCTCCACCTCGAGCGATCGATGAAGCGGAGCGAGCTCGAAATTCTGACTCGCGACCTGATCCAGCGCACCCTCGACGCCTGTCACATGGTTCTCAAGCAGGCAGGGCTGGGCCCTTCCGATATCGACCAGGTGGTTCTCGTTGGAGGCATGACGCGTATGCCCGCCGTTCAGAAGGCGGTCAAAGAGCTATTCGGTAGAGAGCCGAGCAAGTCGGTCAACCCGGACGAGGTCGTGGCGGTCGGCGCCGCGATCCAGGGCGCTGCCCTGAGCGGGGAGATCGACGAGGTGCTGCTTTTGGACGTGACCCCGCTATCGATCGGCGTCGAAACGGGTGGAGGCGTGTTTACACGCCTGATACCGCGCAACACCACAGTTCCCACGGAGAAGAGCGAGGTGTTTACCACCAGCGTCGACAACCAACCTTTCGTGCCCATTCACGTGCTGCAGGGCGAACGAGAGATGGCGGCGGACAATAGAAGCCTCGCGCGTTTCGAGCTCACCGGGATACCACCCGCACCGCGCGGTGTCCCGAAGATCAAGGTTAGCTTTCGGATCGACGCTGATGGCATTCTATCGGTGCAGGCAACGGATCTCGGTACCAACCGATCGCAGTCCATCAGCGTGACGCCCGCATCCGGCCTGACGCAGGCGGAGGTCGATGCACTGGTCAGCGAAGGCGAGCGATTCAAAGAAGCCGACGAGCTTCGGCGGGAGCTGGCCGAGCTCAAGAATCAGGCCGAAAGCTTGATTTACACGACGCAGCAAGCGCTGGAAGCCTATGCGGACTTGCTGTCTCCGGAGAAAGTCAAGGCGGTGCAAGACGAAGTGTTTGCCCTAAAGGCCATGCTCGAAAGCGGAGCCGACGTAGCCTCGATTCGCGAGTGCTACTCGAGCTTGGAGAATGCCACCTTCGAGATCGCCGAGGCCATGTATGGGGGGCAATCGGATGAAGGCGCCGCCTCCTAGCCCAACAGCAACCTTGTGACGGAATACGGTCGCTACGAATTGATAGAGCGCATAGGTCAGGGCGCGCTGACCGAGGTCTTCAAGGCCAAGCGCTACGGCGTCGAAGGCTTCGAGAAAACGCTCGTCGTCAAGCGCTTGCACGACGCCCTGAGCCGTGACGCCGACTTCGTCCAGAGTTTCATCAAACGCGCGCAGCTGGCTCTGCGCTTGAGTCACTCGAACGTCGTTCACGTGCTCGACTTGGGTGAGGTGGCGGTTGCGACGGGCAGCTCCTACTTTCTTGCCACCGAGCTCGTCACGGGTGCGACTCTGGCTCAGGTGCTCGCGTGGTGCCGCGAGCGCGGTGAAGCGTTGACTCTGGAGATGGCGCTCTACATTGCCGCCGAGGTTTGCCGAGGGCTCGATCATGCGCATCGGCGCCGGGACTCACTCGGCAGCACCTTGGGTATCTCACATGACGAATTGACGCCCACGAACGTGTTCTTGAGCGACGAGGGCGAAGTCAAGGTGTCCGATTTTTGTACGGCGGCGCTCGGCAGGCGCGCCGACGCGGTCGTTGGCGCACCGACCCATGTCACGCCCGGAGGGCATGAGTACGACCTCTGCAAGCTCGGCTGCCTCTTGTACGAGATGCTGCGCCTGAGCCCTCCACCACCGATTGCTCCGGATTCCACGTTTACTGGTTTTGGGTTGCCGATCGACGATCTCTTGGCGCGCTTGCTCATGGGCGATCCACAGTTCACCGCTGCCGACGCGCATGAGCAGCTCTTGATGCACGCCTATGCCTGCAAAGACTGGGTCGGAGCCGAGCAGGTGCGCGACCTGGTGTCGCAATGGCGCGCTGCCCTACCCGAACAGCCCTCGGAGACCTACCCGCCCGAGCTGCCTACGGCGCAATCGTCGCACCCGCCGATGGTGGTGGACAACGCGCCCGAGCGGCCCAAGTTCGGCGACTTTCGACCCTTCGTTGGACGCAGCGCCGAAACGACGCAGGTGGGCCGGCGGCTGGCGATTGTGGCCCATCGCAAACTGCAAGCCATCGGAGTCGTAGGGCCGCCGGGCATCGGCAAGAGCCGTTTCGTGGCTGAGCTGAAGCGTCGCCTGGTGCGTGGGGGTCTGAACCTGGCATTTCACATCGTCAGCTGTCCGAGTGCTGGTCGCCAGCAGCCATACAGTGCCATGGTGGCGATGCTGCGCGTCTTGTTCGGCATGAGCGGTGCGGAGTCGGTGGACCACGATGGCCTGGAGGTCGCGCTGCGGACGCTGGGCCTTTCTGGTCCGCGTGCGAGCGCGATCTTGTGTGAGCTCGGAGCCAGCCCCTCGCTGGAAGGCTCGGCCCCGCCGTTGGGAGCTGCCGTGGAGCGCGTGCTGGCCAGCCTCGCCGACGACCGCATGCACGTGCTGGCCTGGGACGAGGCGGAGCAAATGGACGAAGCCAGCGCCCTGTTGCTGGTGTCGCTCTGCGAGACCCTGGCCAAGAAACGCATAGCTTTCCTGTTCGCGGGCCGCGAGTTGTCGGGATCGCCGCTTTTGGGCATTCAAGGGTTCGAGCGCGTCGAACTGGGTGCGCTCGATAGCGTCGCTCAGCGTCGCCTGATTCAGGTGCGCTTGGGTATCGCTCAAATCCCGAGTGAGCTCGAGGAGTTCATTGCGGCTCGCTCGAGCGGCAATCCGATGTTCGCAGAGGAGTTGTTGCGCGAGGGCATTTCGAGCGGTGCGATCGCTCCAGCGCAAGGCGGCACGTTGAATGTCCAGCTGGCCCGCATCGCGACCGTTCCCTCGACGCTCGAGCTGCAGCTTCGCAACCGAGTGCGCCGCTTGAACGAGCAGCAATTGGCGGTGCTGCGACTCGTGGCAAGGCTCGACGAGTGGGCGGAGGTGAACCGTATCTCGCGAGCTCTGGCCATACCCAAAGCCGAGGTAGAAGCCCTGCTGCTGAGCTTGAGCGACAGTAATCTGCTGGTGCTCGACCAGACGCAAGCC
>CBFGRJ010000189.1:0-13226 GCA_965651135.1 uncultured Myxococcales bacterium | reverse complement strand
CTCGACAGCGCGGCCCAGCGCCTGAAAAACGAAGAGCGCTGGAGCGACCTGGCTCGGATCTACGAGCAGGTGCTCCAAAGCAACGGCCACCCGGATGTCCAGCTAGCCATCGGCCCCCAGCTGGGCGAGCTCTACCGCGACAAGCTGCATGCGCCCGAGCGGACCATCACGGCGTACGAGCGCGTGCTCGAAGAGGACTCGACGCGTGTGGATCTGCGGCGCCAGCTGGTGGAGCTCTACACCACTCGCGGCGAATATGCCCTGGCGCTCTCACATTGCAGGCGTGCTTTGAAAGCCAGTCCTCACGATCACGAGCTTTACCGGAAGGTCTACGCCCTGCTCGACAAGGTGGGCGAAGTGGACGCGGCATGGAATGCCGCCATGGTGCTCGATTGTCTAGGGGAGGCGGACATCAACGAGCAGCTGGTGGCTGACGCGCATCGCCCCAACGGTCTCTTGGCCCCCAAGAGCAGCGTTCCTGACGACTTGTGGGGGCATAACCTGTTCTCGCCAGAACGCGAAGCCGAGCTTTCGGAGCTGCTCGCGGCCGTGGCCGACGTGGCCATCGAATCGAGAGCCCACTTCTTGAAGAAAAAGAAGCGTGTTCCCAAATTGGAGGCCGACAAGCGCCACGATCCGCACACGAGCACCACGACGCTGGCCAAAAGCCTGCTGTGGACGTCGAAACTCCTGAGCGTCGCCCCCCCGCAGCTCTATGTGCTCGACGAGGTGCCGGGCGAGCTCAGCGCCGTGCCGGTCGATGCTCCCAGCGCCTTGGCGAGTAAGTCCCTGGCGCGCGGCTTGAGCCTCGCGCAGCTCGCGTTCTTGTGGGGCAGACACTTGACGCTGTTCCGGCCCGAGCACTACCTGGCCGTGTTCTACCCGACGGTGGAGGAGCTTGGCGTGCTCGTCAGGGCCAGCCTGCTGTGCGGCGAATGCCCCGGGGTTTCGGCCGAAGCCACCACCAGCGAAATCAGAAAGCTCGCCAAAGAGCTACGCAAGAAGCTGCACCCCGGTTCGTACGAGCGCCTGCGCGCAGCGTGCCGCTCATTTCGACCCCACCAGCTCGATGAGCGTGTTGCTCATTGGCTGAAGACGGTCGAGCTGGCGGGAGGCCGGGCAGGGTTGTTGGCTTGCGGTGATGTGGCGGTCGCCACGGAGCTTTGCCGGCGCCACCCGGTCCGGGGACAAACCCCGGAGCAGGACCAGGTCTCCGACATCATGTGCTTTTCCGTGAGCGACGAGTACGCCAAGCTGCGGGATCGCCTCGGCGTTCGGATTACTTGACGCGTGGTCGACAGGCGCCGGCTCCTGCAAACCCTCTCGTGGCTGGTGTTGCTCACCGCGTTCGGCTGGGTCGTCTATCGATCGGTGTGGGGTGGTGATCCGAGCGAGCGCCAGATCGCGCGAACGCTCGAAGCCCTGCTGAACGATGTGGCGGTTCGCTCGGACGAAACGCCCGGACGCCGAGATCAGCGCGTTCAAGAAGCGGTCGCCCGTTACTTCACCGACCCAGTCACGCTGCGTCACGCGGATTTACCCAAGACGGGGCCGGGACGGCGTGGCTTGCTCATTTGGGCGCGCCTGCTCGAACAGTTCGACACGGCAGTGATCAACATGCGGCACTCGAGCGTCTCCGTCGTCGAGCCGGGTCGGGCTCGGGTCAAGGCTGATTTCGAGCTCGAGGCGACGAAGGGCGACGAGGCCGTCACCCAGCGCCGTTCTGCCGAGCTCGGGCTGGTCCAACGAGACGATGTCTGGAAGATCGAGTCGCTGGAGGTCGCGCCAGGCGCCGCAGAGCAGCCCGAGGCGCGCCCCTGAGGTCACGCGAGGCGCTTGTGCCAGGCTTTGGGTCGAGTGAAGGCCTCGATGCCGTACGTCGACAGCGTCGAGCCGAGCCCGGAGTTGCGCCGCCCGCTCCACGGTAAGCGCGGGCTGACGCGGTCACAGCAGTTCCAATAGGCGCTGCCGACAGACAGCTCGGAAAGCAAGCGCTCCGCGCGTTGCGGACTTTTGGTGTACACCGCTGCGGTCAGACCGTAGTCGGTGTCGTTCATCAACTCCAGCGCTTGCGTGTCGTCTTCGACCTTCATCAACCCGATCACTGGCCCGAAGGTCTCTTCGCGCATGACCAGCATCTCGTGGTTTACATCGACCAGCACCGTGGGCTCGAAGAAAAATCCCGGACCGCTCAGTCGTGAGCCGCCGGTGAGCACACGCGCGCCGCGTGTCTTGGCGTCTTGGACTTGTGCCTCCAGATGCTCGAGCTGTGCTTCGCCACGAGCCAGCGGCCCAAGTGTGGTTTCGGGCAGCATGGGGTCTCCGGTCTTCAGCGTTCGCACGGCTTGCAAGAACGCCTGCAGAAATTCGTCCCAGATTCGGGCGTGGACATAGACCCGCTCGACCGCGCAACAGCTTTGGCCGGCATTGTAGAAGGCGCCGTCGGCGATGGCAGCGGCAACGCTGGCTACATCGACATCGTCCGCCGCGTAGGCTGGGTCTTTACCGCCGAGCTCCAGGCCCACGGGGATGAACCGCTGGCTGGCTTGGGCGGCGACCTGGCGTCCCGTCGCCACGGAGCCGGTGAAGAACAGCCCGTCCAGTGGTTGATCCAAGAGCAGGCGCCCCGCGTCGGGGCCTCCTACGACACTGACAAAACAGTCTTCGGGTACGCCGGATTCGTGCAACAGGCGAGTGATGGCAAGCCCGCTGAGCGTCGCTAGCTCGCTGGGTTTGTAGAGCACTGCGTTGCCGCAAAGCAGCGCCGGCAAGAACACGTTGCCCCCCACGAAGTAGGGGTAGTTCCAGGCTGAAATATTGCCCACCACCCCGAGCGGCTCGTGGCTGATGACTTCTTCGAGGTGTTCGCTGCGGAGCACGACCTCAGACTCGAGCTCGGCCTGTGCATGGCTCACGAAAAACTCGACCCGCTCCTGAAAGGCGCTCAGCTCGTTGTGCGCTTGCCGCAGGGGCTTGCCCATCTCGCGCGTCAAGGTTTCGGCCAGGCGATCTCGTTCGCCCTCGACGAGACGCCCGAAGCTCTTGATGCACGTGCTTCTTTCGGAAAAGCTGGTGCGAGACCAGTCTTTCTGCGCCCGCTGGGCGCGCCGGAACTTTTCCGTGATACTCGCCTCCGAGTCCTCGTCCATTTCGGTGATGAGCTCTCCGGTGGCGGGGTTCGTGATCTTCATGGACGGAAGCTAGTGCGCGGGCGGGGGCCTCACAATCGCGAAGCGACGAGCTGGTCGAGTTCGTTGAGCAAGCTGTTGGTCGAATCGGGCCCGAGCCAGCTGGGAAACGTGGTTGGCGGCCGCCCTTCAAGCAGAGCCCAGCATCGAGCACCCGCTCGGCAATATCATCGCCTTTGCGCCTCACCAAAGACCCGCTCACCGGTCCTCTGTCCGCTGTTCCTAGTTCTTTGTTCAGTTCGTCGTTCCATACCCCCGCAGATAGGCCGGCAAAACCGCCAAATTTGGACGAAAGCATCTGAAAACAGAATCAAAGAACTAGGAACACGGCATGTGAATGACCCGTGCCAGCGCACGCGCTCTGGACACTTTCCTTGCACGTCGCTGTACTAAGCTGGGCGGTAGGTGTCCGAGTCCATTCTGGAGGTCCTGTCGTGCCACGTGATCCGTTGGGTCCGTGAGAGGGAGCCGGTGCTGCTCGGGGTGAGCGGCGCTCAGGGGTCGGGGAAAACCACGCTATGTCATCAGCTTGCGGAACGTTTGAGCGTGGCCGAGGGCTTGCGCACCGTGGTGCTTTCGCTGGACGACTTTTATTTGACGAGGCGGGAACGGCTGCGGCTTGCCGAGGAGCAGCACCCGCTGTTCGCGACGCGCGGTCCACCGGGAACGCACGACCTCGGCCTGCTCGAACGCACGCTGGCACGCCTGCGTTCGGGGTTGGGGGCCACGCTGCCGCGCTTTGACAAGTCGTTGGACGATCGCGCCCCGGCGAGCCAATGGATCACCGTGGCCCCGGGACCGCTCGATCTGGTCCTTTTGGAGGGGTGGTGTCTCGCCGTGCCCGCCCAGGCGCCTGCTCAGCTCGAGGAGCCGGTCAACGCTCTAGAGCGTTCAGCCGATCCCGAAGGACGATGGCGCCGTCAGGTGAACCGGGCGCTGATGACCGAGTACCGCGATCTTTGGGCCAAGCTCGACAAGGTCGTCGCGCTCATTGCACCGAGTTTCGACGTGGTCTTCGATTGGCGTCGCCAGCAGGAGCTAGCGCTTCGAGCGTCACTAGACGAAACGCAGGAGGTCGAGCGCCGCTTGCTGTTGACGGACCAGGCGCTCGAGCACTTTTTGGCGCACTTCGAGCGCTTGACCCAGCACGCACTCCGTGAGTTGCCGCGCGTGGCTGACCTGTGCCTCTACCTCGACGAAATGCGGCGGCTGGTGCGCGTGGAGGCGCGCGGGCCTGGCGCGTCGACCTCTGAATAGCGCTGGAGCGTGCATCGCTGCCCGGGCGAGTCGACGCAAGGCGTGAAACGTGGCACATCACGCGGGCCCATGACCACCGGCGCGGCTCTGGATCCACACGCCTCCGAGGCTCCCCGTATCCACGCGGGTCATCGAATGACTCCGCTCACCAAGTACGCCTGGGCCGTCGTGGGCTACACGTTGCTTGTGATTTTGTTCGGGGCGGTCGTGCGCATCACGGGCTCCGGCGCTGGTTGCGGCCAGCATTGGCCGACCTGTCACGGCGAGATCGTTCACCTGCCCCAACGCGTCGAAACGGCGATCGAATTCAGCCATCGCCTGACTTCGGGGCTGAGTCTGATTCTGGTGATTGCGCTGTGGGCGCTCTGCCGCAGGCGGCTGCCTGCTGGGCATCTCGCGCGAAAAGCTGCGGGGTTCAGCCTGCTGTTCTTGGTGATCGAAGCGCTGCTCGGTGCAGGTTTGGTCCTATTCCAGCTGGTAGAAGACGACGCGTCGCGGGGGCGCGCTCTCATGATGCCGGCGCATTTGACCAATACGTTGCTGCTCATGTTGAGCCTGACCCTGACGGCTTGGGCCAGCGCCCGCGCCCGGCCTCGGCTCGTGCGACGCGGAGCAGCCTTTTTCTTGCTGCTCGGTGGCCTGCTGTTGTTGGTGCTGGTTTCCGGAACGGGCGCCGTCACGGCATTGGGTGACACGTTGTACCCGGTGTCGGAAGGTTCCTCGCTGGGCGAACGCGTCGTGGAGGCTCGCCTTGGGCCCACTTTGTTCGAACGCATGCGATCGCTGCATCCGATTTTGGCGCTGCTCTCCGTCTTGTACCTGTTGCCCGTGGCGAGCAGCTTGGGCAAGCTAGGCTCGCTGTCGGGGCGCTGGTCTCGCCTGGTCAGCATCGCCCTTTGGGGTCAACTCGGCCTGGGAGTGCTGAACATCTGGCTGAGCGCTCCGGGCTGGATGCAGGTGTTGCACCTGGCCCTGGCCAACGGCGTGTGGGTGCTGTGGGTGCTGCTGGGTGCCGAATCTCTTTCCGCACCGCGCCAGCCCGGCGTGAGCTAGCTGAGTTCTTCGCGCATGCCGTCGCTTGGAGCGACCACGCGGAGCTCCGGCACGTACCCGAACGTAGCCTCGAAGCGTGAAGCAATCAGCTCACTGACCGAGACGAGCGAACGCTGTTGCACCAGGAGGATCACCGAGCCGCCGAAGCCACCGCCGGTCATGCGCGCACCGAGTACGGCATCGTGGCCTTGGGAAACGTCCACCACATGGTCGAGCTCTGGACAAGAAACCTCGTAGTCGCGGCGCAGCGAGTCGTGCGAAGCGAGCATGAGCCTGCCTAGTGAAACGAGGTCGCGAGATCGCAATGCTTGGACGGCGTCGAGCGTCCGTTGGTTTTCGGAGACCACGTGCCTTACACGCTCGAACAACGGTGTTGGAAGCAAGCTCGCGTCTTGGGGCAGCTCGTCCGGAGTCACGTCGCGCAAGCTACGCAGCCCGCGTCGAGTCGAGAGCAGGCGGAGCGCCGATTCACACTCCTCACGCCTTTGGTTGTAGCCACTTACGGTGTGGCTATGTCGCGCGCCGGTGTCACAGAGCAGCAGCGCCATCGTGTCGAGCGGTAGCTCGACGAGCTTTGTCTCCTGATTCTTGCAGTCGATCAACAGGGCATGACCGGCTTTGGCGATGGCGCTCGCCATTTGATCCATGATGCCGCATTTGACCCCGACGAAATCGTGCTCTGCGCGCTGCCCGACCAGGGCCAGCTCACGCGCTGGCAACACGGACCCCGCCAGCGACGAGAGCGCGAGCCCGAGGGCGAGCTCCAGCGCTGCCGAAGAAGACAGCCCTGCGCCACGAGGTACTTCGGAGGTGATCATCAGGTCGGCGCCCTGCACGGGAACGCCCCTGGCCACCAGCGTACGGGCCACGCCCTCGACATAGTCGAGCCAGTTTCCTCGCCGTTCGACGTGGGGACTGCCGAGGTCGATAGCGCCCTCCGCATTCAGATCGCTGGCCACCACTCGAAGAGTTGGATCATCGCTCGCAGCAGCGGCGACCATGGTGCGTTGTTGGATGGCGATGGGAAGCACGAAACCGTCGTTGTAGTCGGTATGCTCGCCAATCAAGTTGACGCGACCTGGCGCTGAAAAGACGCGTGGCGTTTTACCGAAATGCCGCTCGAAGGCTACGCGGAAGCTTGCCGGCACGGCCGGGGTGATCGGGGTGATTGATTTCACGGGCTTGTCGGTGTCAGTAGAAGCCAAGATTGTCGATCGCAATCTCGAACTCTCCGGGTTCGGGCACCCATTCACCGGTGCTGTCTTGCACATACGTCATATGTGCTTGGAAGCTCATCCGGATGATACCACTGCCGTTCGTCGTGCCTCCGGCGTCGTTTCTGAAGTTGGTGAACGGAACCTGCATGAGGGTCCAATCGGCAGGCATGTCGAACTTGGACGAAACGCTGATGTCGCCGCTGAGGCCAAGGCTGACTTCGCCACTACCGGGAGGCGATGAGCCCTTGATCATGAATTCGACGCCGGTATAGCTCGACGCATCGAAACAACCCATCCACAAGCCGATGCCGCCGCCCCAGTCCTCCACCATGGAGTTTTGTGCGCTCAGCGCCCAGGTGCTGCCGTCGGCGCCCGTCACGAAGGTCAACGAATAGTCGCCAGTAGAGTCTTCCAGCTCGAACGGGCCAGCGTAGACCGCTCCCATGCCGTCTTCGCCATTGAAACTAAAGTTCCACTCGTCCGCCGGCGTGTCGCCGTCGTAGGTTTCGAAGTCCGTGATCAGCGGCGTCGAGATCGTGGGTGCAGCGCTGCAATCGGGTTCGCTGCCGGTAGTGTTGGTTTCCGAGCTGGTCGAGGCCGATGAACCCCCGCTGCCGCTATTGCTTGCATTCGAGCTCGAGCTCTCGCTGCTGGCTTGCGAATCTGCGGCAGGGTCATCGGTTTCCGAGCTGACGCAGGCGCTCAACACGGGGGCGAGCGCAAGCGGTGCTCCCAGGAGCACGGAATATGCGAGCTGGTGGAGATTCATGGCCAATCCTCGTTTCGTTGGGTCACGGGGCCCGCGCTGCATGCTTGGAATCGTTTCTCATCCGGCTCGTTTGGCTGCTGTGACAGGCAGGTCGACATGGGCTGTGAAACGCGTCCGACCCCGTGGCCGCTATAAGCGCGGCCCAGTTTGTAGCACTTACAAACTGATAAAGAAAGAGTCCGAACTATGCGCGCTCGGGCTTTGCAGGGACATTCGAGACCTCTGTTCCAGCCGCAAAATCGTTACCAGCGTCACCGGGTGGCTTCTGCTCTCAGTGCATTGATGCGCCTGCCCGCCGAGAGAGGAACGCTCGCTGGGCTGGGACCAGACCGTCGGCACGTGCGGTCAAGACGATGCGGCCGGCTCTGCCGCGGACGGTTTTCAAGATTGCCAGGGCTAGCCCATTGAAGGCTCGTCGCTCGCGCGCCTGAAACGACTCGAAGCTGGTGGGATCGCCGTTGTCGACACCCACCAGCGTTGCAGGACCGGTGACTTCGAACTGAATGCGGTTCGATGCGCGAGGCACGAGCTCACCTCGTTCATCGCTCACCTCGACTCGAACGAAGACGAGGTCGCGACCATCGGCGCTGAGCTCGTGGCGGTCTGCCTCGAGCCTCAACCGCGAGGCGGGACCAGCCGTGCGCCGCGTGGTCACCGCCCAGCGTTTGCCCGCCTTGTAAGTCACCACTCTGAGCACTCCGGGTTGGTAGACGACGTGGTCCCAGCGAAACCGGTACTCATACTGCCTCTTGCGCTTTCGACCCAGACTCTTGCCATTCAAGAAGAGCTCGGCTTCGTCGCCGGAGGAGTAAACATGGACCGGGGTGACTTGGCCCACACGTTCCGGCCAGGTCCAATGGGGTAAGATATGCGCCATCTTCAGTGATGGGCGCCAGCGCGCTTGATAGATGAAGTAGCGGTCCTTGGGGAACCCCGCCAAATCGACAATGCCGAAATACGAGCTACGAGAAGGGACCTGGATTCGCCCCAACGCCTCGAGCTCGGCAGAGGCTCGTTGTCGCTGTTTCTCGTCGGTGAAATTGAGCAGGTTGGTGGCATCGGAGTTGTAAGGTGTGGGTTCGCCGAGGTAATCGAACCCGGTCCAAACGAACTCACCAGCCACGTAGGGGCAACGATCTTGCGCTGCGAATTCTTCGTCCGGCAGTGTCGCCCACTCGGTGGCGCACAGGTCGTACGAGCTGACGTGAAAATTGGCGCGACCCTCGAGCTTGTCGCTACTCACCGGAAAGAAGTATTCGCCCCGGCTGCTGATGGTCGAGGCGGTCTCCGCGCCGAGCAGCGGCAACCCAGGGTTTTCCTCGTGGAGCGGCTCGTATGCCCAAGGTCTGTAGTTATAGCCCAAGACGTCGAGCGCGGTTTGGAACCCGCTATAGCCGGCCTGCTCGCCGTTGAATGCCGCGGTTACCGGTCGCGTGCGATCTTCTTCACGGACGATGCCAGCCAAACGCGTGGCGAGCGGCCAGCCATCGGGGAGCCATTGTTCGATGACTTCGTTGCCGATGCTCCACATCACGACCGATGGGTGATTCCGATCGCGACGCACCATCGCCCGGAGATCCCGCTCGTGCCAGTCGTCGAACAACTGCGCGTAATCGAAGTAGGGGGTGGTCAGGTCCGGGTGCTCCACTTCTTTCGGCCACTTTTTGCCTCGGCGCCAGCAGTCGAAGGCTTCGACCATGACCAGCATGCCCAGGCGATCGCACAACTCCAATAGCTCTGGTGCAGGCGGATTGTGACTGGTGCGAATCGCGTTGGCGCCCATGGCCTGCAGAATCCGGATCTGGCGCTCGATGGCGCGCTCGTGTACGGCGCTGCCCAAAGCGCCCAGATCGTGATGCAAGCAGACGCCGTTGAGCTTCACCGGCCGTTCGTTGAGCAAAAAGCCACGATGGGGATCCACGCCGACCGTTCGAACGCCAAATGGCGTATGCACCTCGTCGATCGCCTTGCCACGACTGGACAGGCGAGTCACCGCGACATAGCGATGGCGTCGTTCGAGGCTCCACAGCTTGGGACGCTTCAAGGTGGCCGTCAGGGTTCGGAGCCCTCGCTCGCCTCGAGCTAGCTTCAATCTTGCCGACGGTTGCCGTGTCGACTGGGCGCGCGCGAGAAGGGGTCCCTGGGGTCGGCCGCTCTCATCCATGGCGTAGATTTCGGTGGCGAGCTCGAGCTCGGCCGCCTCCGTTCCGTGATGCTCGACGGTGACATCGATGTGGACCACGGCTGCCGAGCGGCTCACGCGCGGCGTTTGGATGAACACGCCAAAGTGAGCGATGTGGACGGGGCTCGTCTTGAGCAACCAGACATTGCGGTACAAACCGCTACCGGGGTACCAGCGCGACGAATCGGGAGGGTTCTCGAGGCGCACCGCCAATACGTTTTGCCGACCGATGTGCAGGTGTGGGGTTAGGTCCAGCAAGAACGACGTATAACCGTATGGCCAGCCCCCGATGAAGCTGCCATTCAGCCAGAACGACGAAAACGCCATGGCCCCGTCGACTCGCAGACAATGCCGGCGGCCTTTGTCCCGAGGCGAGACATGAAATGATTTCCGGTACCAACCCACGCCTTGCCAGGGCAGCTTTCCAGTTTCGCCAGGCAACGCGCCGTCGAACGGCCCCTCGATCCCCCAGTCGTGGGGAAGCTCGAGCGAACGCCAAGCGGCGTCGTCGAACTCGGGATCGACATAGGAGACGCGCGCGCCGGGGTTGCCGGTTTGCGGCTTGGGGTCAGGCGCGCCGAGCACGAAATCACTAGTGTGGGCCAAGAGCCAAGGCCTGAGCTTTGCGTAGCTCAAGCGCCCACGCGCGTCGGGCGCATCGCCGCGTATGAACTTCCAGCCGCTGTTGAACGGAATGGTTTCACGAAGTTGCTGACGCCTCGGCACCGCCGGTTACCTAAGCTGGTAGCGTGGCGAAGACAATTCCCCTGCGCGATCCCCTGGGTGGACCCCGCAACGTTGCCTGAGGGTCGCCCGCGGGCTCAGATTAATTTGAGAGCGCGCGCTCGCCACAGCAGGCCTTTTTGATGGCACTCGGGATGGTTGCTCGCCCGCGGTTATGTCAAACAGGGTCATGCTTTCACGAGCTCCTTACCTCGCGGGCGGATCGCTCTCGCTCGTGCTAGCGCTCGGCTGCGTCGACGATAGCTTGCCTGCGGCAGACGAAGCTCCGGTTGCTCCGCTATCGGTGAACGTGCAAGTCGAAACCGAGCGTGTTCTCGCTCGCGTGCCCCCTTACGGCTTTGGCATGCATACCTCGGTCTACGACAACGCACTGCACGATAGGCGTGTGCCGGACGAATTGGCAGCGGCGGGGATTACGATGCTGCGCTACCCGGGCGGCGGCTACTCCGACAACTATCACTGGTCGACGCATACCATGACTCCGTGGAGCAACGGTGACCGGGGCTACCTGGCAGAACGCAGTGACTTTGGTAGCTACATGAGCTTGGTGCTGGCTTCGAATGTCGCGTTGATGATCACGGTCAACTATGGCTCGAACCAGTCCGGCACGGGACCTGGCGAACCGAACGAAGCAGCCGCCTGGGTTGCGTACGCCAACGGCGAGCCGGACGACGACCGCGTGATCGGCCTGGACAGCACCGGGGAGGATTGGCGCACCGTGGGCTATTGGGCCAGCTTGCGAGCAGCCCGCGAGCTCGAGGAGGACGACGGCCTGAATTTCTTGCGGATCGGTCGCGAGGAACCGCTGGGCATCCAGTATTGGGAGATCGGCAACGAGGTGTTCGGCAACGGTCACTACGCGAGCGGAGACGACGTCGGGTTCGAGCTCGATCTGCATGTGCCTTACGATGGCCGCCCGCGGCGCGGGCTTTTGGAGCTATCCGGGCGAACTTACGGCCAGGGCGTCGTCGAGTACGCGCGTGCCATGAGGGCCGTCGACTCGACCATCAAGATCGGTGCAGTGCTGGTGACGCCTCCGGACGACTACACATGGGCTCCCGATTGGAACGACCAGGTCTTGGAAGAATGCGCGATGGACATCGACTTCGGCATCGTGCACTGGTACCCCAATCGACAGGACCTGCTGACGGCGCCGCATAGCACTATACCGATCATGTTCGACGAGCTTCGCGCGAGCTTCGCCGAGCACGCCGGCGAGCGCGCGGATGAACTGGATATTGCCGTGACGGAGCTCGGTCCACCGCCGGGGGCGCCGGGCAGCCAGATGGAGGTCAGCGGTTTGTTCGCGGGTGACGCATACCTGACCTTCTTGGAGCAAGGCGCGGCCAATGTGGCGTGGCTCGAGCTTCACAACGGTAGCTTTCTACGCGAATGTGATGGCTGGCGAGGGCGAGCCTTTCAGGGCATTCGCATGGCGCATCTGGTGGCCGAGGTGGGTGACGAGTTGGTTGCGACCACGTCGTCCGAGCCAGACATCGTCGTGGCCCACGCCTCCCAGCGCCAAGATGGACGCCGGGCGCTCATGCTGATGAACAGCCACCCGTATCGCACCGTCAACGTGACGGTTTCGGGTTTCGGCGGCAGCGCGGAAGCGGAGGTCTACCGCTACGATCCGTTCGGGCAGCCCGAACCGCCGGACCGCCCTGACCGAGACAGCTGCCGGACCCCGATCGAGAATCGCGAATTCACGACACAAATACAAGGCCCGGAGCGTCTCGAAATCGATGCTGGGGAGTTCACCCTAAGGTTGCCATGGAAGACCATGGCGGTTGCGATTGCCCCGGGCGACTGAACGGCCCGCCTCGTTTGCACCGAGCTCCTTGCGCTATGTTCATTGCTAGTGGGCTAGCCTTGCAGGGGCCCGGGCGTTTCAGCGAGCTCGAGCAGACCCCCGCGCTTCCAGCCCGTGCTCAGGAGCCACGAGCGCGCGCGCGCGATTGGTGGTGGCCTCGCGAACTCCGCGCCTAGCGCCATTCCGGGATTGTACGAGGGATCCAATGCTTCACGGAATGCGCCGCTGGTCCACGCGGAAGAGAATGGGTCGACGTAGCGCGGGCTTGCTAGCTTGGTGAACTGGCGCATGTGCCGGCGGCGGTTGTTGAGCACGTAGCGCATCGCGCGCCTGGCTTGCAGCGCAGTGCGAATCGGCTGGCTATGGAAGCGATCGGCGAATACCGGGCGCCTCCGGCGCTTCATCATGCGGTTCAAGCCTCGGGCCATGCGGATGCTCAGAGCCTGCATGCCGCGCGACAGCGCCCGGGTGCTGCCGGCCTCGACGAGCAGATGCATGTGATTTCCCTGCACGGAATACTCGACCACCCGAAACTCCGCCGTCACCGCACACTGGTGAAAGCAAGACCAAATACATCGGAGAGCCTTTCTGGTGCGCAGGCTGTGAACGTCGCGCCGCACGCGCACGGTGACGTGCACTGGAACGCGCCAGCTCACCGTTGGCCGGCGCAGGTGCGGGACGCCGGCGCGGCTGCCGTTGGGCTTGCGACCGGCCCCGGCTCGCGCCCCGCCGTGGCCTGTGCCCGAGCCAGCACCTGAACGACGCGCGTTTACGTTGCTTTCGACCCCGGTGGTCACAGTGCACTTGAATTAGCATATAACGCGAACCGGGCAAGCGCGATTGCGTCGAGCCAGGTGCGGCACACGAGTCAGCTGGCCACGGGGAACCTGGCCGGTCACGGGTAGCTTGGCTGGTCATGAGTCGTCTGGTCACGAGTCGTCTGGTCACGAGTCGTCTGGTCACGAGTCGTCTGGTCACGAGTCGTCTGGTCACGAGTCGTCTG
>CBFGRJ010000188.1:0-13247 GCA_965651135.1 uncultured Myxococcales bacterium | reverse complement strand
CTAACTAACGTCGCTGAAGTCTCGACCCCAGCCCACGATGATGTGTCTGTCGCTCGGCAGCACGTTGTATGGCCGGCATGCCAGAGGATCATGCGAGCGAAGCCCGCGGGTTTTGGCTGCCTAACCGGCGTGGAGCTTGACGAAGTCGCCCTCGGTCAAAATACCAACCACTCTGTCGCCGTCCAAGACGGGCAGGCACCCGATCTTCTTGTTGAACATGATGCTCGCTGCTTGCGCGAGAGGCGTTTTGGGGGTGGTCGTGATCGGGTTGGTGACCATCACCTCTTTGACGAGCAGCGTATCGAGAGTCTTCAGACGCGCGTGTGTGCCGTAACCCAGAGCCTTCAAGAGGCCGCTGTGGAACAGATCGCGTTGCGATACGACACCTGCCAGTTTGCCGTCTTCGTCTAACACCACGACGTGGCGCACCCGGCCCAGCGTCATCACACGGTCGGCAGTCAATAGTGCCTCGTTGCGGTCGACCGTGAACACATCGTGGGTCATCAGGTCTTGTACGAGCATTTGCAAATCGTTGGCCGGCATGATCACCTCACCCAAACGTTAGGCTGCGCCCGGGAATAATGGAAACCGTTTGTAACGACGGAACCAGGAAGCTCTGGGATTTGTAGGGCCTCTCGGATTCACGTCAATTTGGATCAAATGCAGTATCATTGAAGCGAACCTTACGGCATCTTGCGCTGGTGGCGTCGCCCGCTCGCATTCCTGGTTGCCTGCTTCTGTTGCCCGTTTCACATTCGAAGCAATCATGCAGCGACCAGCTCTGCCGCTCGAACACGCGCGCCTCGAGGCGATGCACCGGCGAACGGTCCTCGCTCTTCTGAGCATGGGGTTGTGGCCGAGCTTGGCTTTGGCCCGCAACGACGTGTACGCCCGGCGGGTGCTCGTCACACATGACGGCAAGCAAACCTCGCTTGCCGTGCAGGCGAACGGGTGGCACCTGGTCGTGGTCGTCATGAAGGGTCACTGGTGTCGGGTCTGCGTTGCGCAGCTCGAGCGTTTGGCCGAGCTCTCCGCGACGCTGAAATCGCTGACCGCCCGCGTGGTGGGCCTCAACGCCGATGCGCCCGAATCGAATCGCAAGCTGGTCGAGGACGAAGGCATCGAGACCCCCGTGCTCAGTGACAGGACCCACGAGGTTTTGTCAGGGCTCGGCCTCTGGCTGCCGCGAGAGCAGCACCCGCTGCCCGCCATCGTGCTCTTCGATCGCTGTGGCGCCGAGGTGGCGCGCTGGGTTGGACGCCAGCCCGGCGATAGACCCGAAAGCGACGTCATCAGGGTGCTGCGCAAGTTGTCCGAGCAGCAGCGTGTCTGCGACAGACCCAGCGCATGAACACTGGCTCTCCCACGTCACGGCCCACCCCAGCTTTCCGTCTGGACTGATTTCCTTCGATACTGGCGGCACCCGAAGGCCTGATTCTCAGACTGGGGCACTGGCCAACGTTGAGCCGGAGGCCAAGATCGCTATGCTTGTGTGGGCTCTGGTGTGCACAGGTGTTCGCGCACCTGCAGGGGTCGGGCTCACCGAAAGGTACTCTCAATGACACGGACGAGAAAAACCGCTGGATCGATGAGAAAGCAACCCACGAGCAGGCGGGCACGCCAGGCACAAGCACGCAAAAAGGCCCCCGGCCATTCGGGCCCGGCGCTCGGCAAGGTGGCCAAACGTGGCGCTGAGCCGAAGTCAGTGGGAAACGAACGGCACAAACAATCGGCGGGAGCGGCGCACAAGCTCTCGCGCCTCGGTACGCCAGCCAAAAGCGCGCATGCGGTCGAGCCTGCGCCGAGCTTTCGAGAACGCTCGATGCCGGTGGAGCAGCCGCGGCGCGCATCGATCACCGACCGGCCGGTGGCGCGCTCCATCAAGCCGGAGGCTAACACCCCCGAAACGCGTCGCAGTGGTGTCGGTTCGGCAGTGTGGGGGCTAGCGGCATTGCTCGTGGGCGGTGCCGTCTGGATTGGGCTCGACCGTTCTCCATCCTCGTCCGAGGCAGGCGAGTCCGTACAACGTCAGCAAGAAACGCAGAGCGCCGCGACCCTGCCGGCGGAACAGCCCGCGGAGCCGGAAGCGAGCCCCGAATCCGAGCCGATCGATCTGGACGCCGAGCTCACGACAGCCCCTAAAGAGCGCCCAGCGGCTGTACGCATTTCGTCCGCCAAGCGCATGGCCCCGGCGCGCCCCCGCCAAGCGGTTGCGGCCGAACCCGCCGTTGCTCCCACAGCTGTTGGACCGTTCAGCCCCGAGGCGGCCGAGGCGCAGCTCTCACTCGCCGTGAAGGA
Organism: uncultured Myxococcales bacterium; assembly: GCA_965651135.1. Taxonomy (GTDB): domain Bacteria; phylum Myxococcota_A; class Polyangia; order Polyangiales; family Polyangiaceae; genus JAICQQ01. The sequence continues at coordinate 10,949 of CBFGRJ010000188.1, read as the reverse complement.
AGCTTCAGCATGCCGTCAACCAGGCGATCCCACCGGAGTTGCCCGCGTCGCGGTCACCTTTGCACCTTCGGGGCGCGTGACGTCGGCCACCATCAGCGGCCCCCCATTTGCCGGCACCTCTACGGGTAGTTGCATCGCCAAGACGATGCGCGGCATGAGTCTGCCGGCGTTCGAGGGCGAGCACGTGACCATCAGCAAGACGGTCGTGATCATGTAGCTCAGTCGAGCATATATCCTCTGCCCTTGGCCGAGCGGATCTGAGCGCGCAGAGAGCAGAGTTTTCGACGCAGCTTGTACACGTGAACGCGGATCAGCGAATCGTGGCAAGCGTGAGCGGGGCCGAACGCCTGCAACCGTAGCTCGTGTGCAGGCACCCACTGGCCGCGGTTGGCGAGCAACACCTTGAGCAAGTTGCACTCCGTTGGTGTCACGCGGACGCTTTGATCGCCTTGGCGCAGCTCGCCTGCTTCGGGATCCAAATCGGGTGCCGCCTCGCTGCTCGCGCGCGGCGGGATGGCCACGGGTTCGAGCCAAAGGTCGCGGTCTCGGTCGAGGCCCCGTGTCTGGCGCCCATCGTCCCGCAATTGTGCGATCGCCGTTTCGAGCGCGAGGGCGGAAGCTTGATGCCACCCCGACCTGCCTGCTTCGTGCAGGGGGTATCCGCTGGGAACGGGCAGCCACAACACCGGCTTGTCGCAGGGTTGGTCCCAGTTCCAGGGGAAGCCTAGCGGAGATCCGACGAACACGATCAGCGCCGCGTTGCGCGTCATCGCTTGCAGCTGCTCACCATTGACAACGGCTCGGGTCATGCGGTCGACTTCGATGGCATGCTCCGGTACCAACCCGACGACCCGATTGACGAGCGTTGCATCGTGGCTGGCGATCAGTATCGAGGGACGCTTGGCGTGAGGCTCGAGCGTACGGACCGCGCATTCGGCGATGACGGTCGGGCTGTAGGTTTCGGGAAGGTTGCCATGGCTCAGGGCCAGGTTTCGGTTGGTCACGGTCATCATCTTGAATGCCAGACTGCAAGCGACGTGCCGGCCTCCTGCCGTCACCGTGGACGCTGGGCAGAGCGTCCGGCAGCGGCAAATCCGGCGTACTGCTAGGGCTGGCTAGCGCCCGCAGGGTGTCCGCGGGTGTCCGGGCTTGCACCACGGCCGTGCTATTTGTTCGGAATGCTGGTCGACCTTCCGACGAACGGTCGAATCTTGCGGCGAGAGGCCAATTTCTCTGCTCAGATGGGCAACCCGAGCGACAAGGAGCATTCTGGAAATGAGTGATGCGAAGCTAGTGTACGAAGGTACCGAGTATGCCCTGCCCGTAGTCAAGGGCACCGAGAATGAAGTTGCGATCGACATACGGCAACTTCGTGCACAATCGGGTTTGATCACGTTGGACCCGGGCTACGCCAACACGGGCTCGTGCGAGAGCAAGATCTGCTTCATCGACGGCGACAAGGGCATCTTGCGGTATCGCGGCTACCCGATTGAACAAATCGCGACACGCGCTCGATTTACCGAGGTTTGCTACCTGTTGATCTACGGGAAGCGCCCCACTGCTGCACAGCTCGAAGAGTTTCGTGCCAGCATGACCCGCCACACGCTGATCCACGAGGACATGAAGAAGTTCTACGAGGGTTATCCCCCGGGAGCGCACCCCATGGCCATCATGGCGGCGATGATGGCCTCGCTCTCCACGTTCTATCCAGACACCGAAGATGCCCTCGACCGCAACATCATCCGCCTGCTCGCCAAGGTGAAAACCTTGGCTGCGTTCGCGTACAAAAAGTCCATTGGGCAGCCGTTCATTTACCCCCGCAACGATTTGTCCTGGCCGGGCAACTTCTTGCACATGATGTTCGCGGTTCCGTCCGAGGAGTATCACGTCTCACCGGTGATGGAAGATGCGCTCAACCTGCTTTTGATCCTACACGCCGATCATGAGCAGAATTGTAGTACCAGCACGGTGCGCATGGTCGGTAGCAGCGATGCCAATCTTTTCGCAGCTATCTCAGGCGGGATCTGCGCGCTGTGGGGTCCCCGTCATGGCGGGGCCAACCAGAGCGTGATCGAAATGCTGGATGCGATTCAAGCCGACGGCGGTAACTACAAGACGTTCTTGGACCAAGTGAAGGACGGGAAAAGCAAAGTTCGGCTCATGGGCTTCGGCCATCGTGTCTACAAGAATTTCGATCCCAGAGCGAAGTTGCTCAAAGAGGCTGCCGATCGGATTTTCGCTCAGCTTGGTACGGTCGACCCGCTGCTGGAGCTGGCCAAACGCATCGAAGAAGCGGCCCTCAACGACGAGTACTTCATCAAGCGCAAGCTCTACCCGAACGTCGACTTCTATAGCGGCGTGATCTATCGCGCCATGGGTATACCGACCGAGATGTTCACGGTCATGTTCGTATTGGGCCGCTTACCGGGGTGGATCGCCCATTGGATGGAGCAGCGCCAGAGCGCGGACAACCGCATTCACCGCCCGCGACAGATCTACACCGGAGAGAACCTGCGAGAGTTCGAGGATCTGGGCACGAGCAGCCTGCGCGCCCGGCGCTGAATCCGGTAAGCCACCCGGTGGGACCTGGTGGCGGTCGCCGGAGAAAGCGTGCATGCTCGGCCGATGGACCGTATTCCGCGCAGTTTCAAGCCCATCGCCGGGCTGGGGCGAGGGCGTAGTGCTCCGCTCGGAGCGAGTATGGTGGCCAATGGCATCAATTTCAGCGTGTATTCCAAGCACGCGACGGCGGTCGAGCTGCTGCTGTTCGATGTGCCCGACGCGCATCAGCCATCGCGGGTGATCGAGCTCGAACCATCGCAGCACCGTTCTTTTCACTATTGGCACGTCTTCGTACCGTACCTAACGCCTGGTCAGATCTACGGATATCGCGTTCACGGGCCGTTCATGCCCGATGTCGGGCTGCGCTTCGATCCCGAAAAGGTGCTGTTGGACCCGTATGGTTTAGCGGTCGTGACCCCTGCGGGTTACGACCGGCGAGCCGCCAGTAGCCCAGGGATGAGGATGGCCGACGCCATGAAAAGCGTCGTGGTCGATCCGTCTCGGTATGATTGGGAAGGGGATCAGCCGCTCTGTCGCCCATTTGGCGGCTCGGTAATTTACGAGATGCACGTGGCGGGGTTCACCAAACACGAGAGCTCGGGCGTTGCTCCGGAGCGCCGTGGCACCTTTTTGGGGCTGATCGAGAAAATTCCCTACTTGAAGGAGCTGGGCGTGACGGCGGTGGAGCTGCTGCCGGTGTTTGCGTTCGATGAACAAGACGCGCCGATAGGGCGCAAGAACTACTGGGGATACTCGCCCATCAGCTTTTTTGCACCGCATGCCGCCTACGCCGCAGGCTCGGGCGTCACGTCCGCTCTGGACGAGTTTCGCGACATGGTCAAAGCGCTGCATCGGGCGGGCATCGAGGTCATTCTCGATGTCGTGTACAATCACACCGGGGAGGGCAATCGCTTTGGCCCCACCATCTGCTTTCGCGGGCTCGACAACCCTACGTATTACATGCTGGAGGGTGAGCGTTATTCGAACTTCAGCGGCACCGGGAACACCTTGAACGCCAACAACTCGGTGGTGCTCCGGATGATCCAGGACAGCCTCAGGTACTGGGTCCAAGAGATGCACGTGGATGGCTTTCGCTTCGACCTGGCCTCCATTTTGGCTCGCGACGAAAAGGGCAGGCCTCTCGAACGACCGCACGCCCTGTACTCGATCGAGACCGACCCAGTGCTCGTGGAAACGAAGCTCATTGCGGAACCCTGGGACGCCGCTGGTTTGTATCAGGTGGGGTCGTTCATTGGTGATCGTTGGCAAGAGTGGAACAGCCGCTTTCGCGATGATGTGCGCGCGTTCCTCAAGGGGGACAAAAACACCGTGTCGGCGCTCACGAACAGGCTGCTCGGCAGCCCCGATTTGTACGAGCACGAGGGGCGAGAACCGGAGCAGAGCATCAACTTCGTCACGTGCCACGACGGGTTCACGCTCAATGACTTGGTCTCGTACAACCGAAAGCACAACGAGGCCAACGGAGAAGACAATCGCGACGGGCACGACCACAACCTGAGCTGGAACTGTGGCGTCGAAGGGCCGACCGATGACCCCGCCATCGAACGGCTCAGAAATCGCCAGGTCAAGAATTTCCATGCGTTGACCATGATCGCGGTGGGCGTGCCGATGATCACGATGGGAGACGAGGTGCGCCGTACACAACTCGGCAACAACAATGCCTATTGTCAAGACAACGAGATCAGTTGGTTCGACTGGCGCCTCCTGAAGAAACACGGCGACGTGTTGCGCTTCGTCAAGGAACTGATTCACTGGCGCACTTCCACCGGGCCGAAGCGCGACGAGAAAATTACCCTTTCTCAGTTTCTCAAGAGCTCGAGGATCGAGTGGCACGGCATTCGGCTGAACCAGCCGGATTGGGGTGAAAACTCGCACAGCCTCGCGCTCACGCTGTCGAGCCCCCGCGGCCATGTTCACGCGATGTTCAACGCCTATTGGGAGCCGTTACGGTTCGAGCTGCCGCCGCACACCTTGCCGTGGCGACGATTTCTCGATACGTCGCTGGACGCTCCGGACGACATTTGTCTTGCCAGTCAGGCCAAGCCGGTAACGGGCGACCACTACCTGGTCATGGACCGAAGTATCGTGATGCTGCTCGAGTAGGCAGAGTATTGGCGCTCCCCACGATTCTCGAATGCTTCAGCGCGTCAAGTCGATACCCGGAGGCGGGAACGAGGCGCACATTTCCTTGACCTCGGCGGCGATGCGATTGAGCAGGGCTTCATCGTCGGGCGCGCTCACCACTTGGTTCATGAAGCTCGCCAGGCGTTGCATTTCGCTGGGTCCCATGCCGCGGCTGGTGAGAGCAGCGGTGCCGAGGCGAATTCCGGACGGATCGAAAGGCTTGCGCGGGTCGAAGGGAATCGAATTGTAGTTGCACACGATGCCCGCTTTATCCAGGGCGCGCGCTGCGGGCTTGCCTCCGACTCCCTTCGGCGTGAGGTCGACCAAGATCAGGTGGTTGTCGGTGCCACCGGTCACCAGCGCGAAACCATGGCTCAAGAGCGCCTCTGCCAATGCCTTGGCGTTCGCCACGATCTGGCTTGCGTAGGTTTTGAAGCTCGGGTTCAGCGCCTCTTTGGCAGCAACCGCAATGCCGGCGGTGGTGTGATTGTGAGGCCCTCCTTGCAGTCCTGGAAAGACCGCGCGATCGATGGTCTTGGCGTGCTCGCCCTTGCACATGATGATTCCACCGCGTGGCCCGCGCAGTGTCTTGTGTGTCGTGCTGGTGACGACATCGGCAATGCCAATCGGGCTCGGGTGCACGCCCCCTGCCACAAGGCCCGCAATGTGCGCAATGTCGGCACACAATATGGCGCCCACCTCGTCCGCAATTTCGCGAAACTTGTCGAATTCGAGGATGCGGGGATACGCCGTCGTGCCACACCACAGGAGCTTGGGTTTGTGCTCACGAGCCAGTGCGCGCACCTCGTCGAAGTCGATGCGGTGGTCCTGCTTTCGGACGCCGTAGCCGTAACTCTTGAAATACATTCCGGTGATGCTGACCGTCCAGCCATGGGTCAAATGGCCACCGGCCGGTAATGCCAAGCCCACGACCGGGTCGTGCGGCTGGCAAAATGCCAGGTAAACAGCCAGGTTCGCGGGGCTACCGCTGTACGGCTGCACGTTGACGTGATCCGCACCGAACAATTGCTTCAGTCGGTCGACAGCGAGTGTTTCGACACGATCGATGACTTGTTGTCCTTCGTAGTAGCGCTTGTTCGCATACCCTTCGGAGTATTTGTTAGTCAGGATGGACCCGGTGGCTTCGAGTACTGCTCTCGAAACATAGTTCTCGCTGGCGATCAGACGCAGCTTGTCGGTCTCGCGCCGAGCCTCCTCGTCAATCAGCGCAGCAATTTCGGGATCGATATCGGGGAGGGCAGGGTCTTGAGTTGCTCGAACCATGGCGCGGAGCCTAGTGCCCCAAAAGCTACAGAGCAATCTGCTCCCTTGGCTCGAGACGGTCCTCTGCGTGACTCAAGATTTCTCAGCAAATCTAGTGCTTTGAGCCGGTGAATCCAAAGCTGTCCGGCACGTTTCCTGCGTGGCTGGAGCGTCGATCTCATACGGAGGCGGTGCCACAACGCCCCACGAAACCAGAGATCTCGCTTCGGGCTCCGGAGCGCTTCGGCTGTTCGGGCAACCCTCGTGCGCGCGCCGCGGGCCGCACGCGGCTGTTTGACCGAATTGCGCCGGACGCCAGAAAATGTCCGATGCTTACTGTCGACGCACCCGGTAGCCCGACTAAACTTCGCCGAAGCGCAGATGGCGGACGCAAAAAAAGACGGCACGGCAAAAGCGCCCAGCGGCACACTCGCCGCCATTTCGGTGGGTGGCGTTCGCAGCGCCCAGCACCCGAGTGGCCAACGGCTGAGCACACCTGCCAACGAAGCTCCCACCAGCGCAGGCGCAACCGCCGAGCTGGCAGCGGACGTCATCGACCAAGTCGAGATTAGGGAGCTCGAAGCAGAGCCAGTCGTCGAGCTGGAGACCAGTGCCGCAGAGTCCATTGGGCCGAGCTCCGACGCGCCGGCCGAGCCCGATAGCGCACCGCCCAGCATCCCATCCGCCGCGGAAGTCGCCAGTCAGAACCTGAACGCAGCGGCCCCAGAGATCAAACCGGTAGCCACTCCGGTGCTGCCCGGTGATCTGATCGCCGATCGCTACGAGGTCATCGACATCTTGGGCGAAGGCGGCATGGGTATCGTTCACAAGTGCCGTGACCTGTTCGACGAGGGGCTCGTCGCCGTCAAGCGCGTGATCGTGCCGGATAGCAGCCACGCCGACGAGTACGTCATGTGGTTCTACAAGGAGGCACGCGCACTGGCGGCGCTGAGCCACCCCGGCATCGTCCGCGCCCGCGACTTCGGACAGCTGCGTGACGGCTCACCTTACCTGGCCATGGATCTCGCAACGGGCGTGTCGTTGCACGATCTCATGCATGCTGGGTTGACGTTCCCAGTCATTTGGTCGGTTGTCGATCAGGTGTTGAACGCGCTGGCGCATGCGCACGCCCGGGGAATCATCCACGGAGACCTGAAGCCCTCGAACATTCTCGTCGAGGACGTGCCGGGCGAGCCTCCCCTGGTCCACGTGCTCGACTTCGGCCTGGCGTGGTTGAAGCAAGACCCGCACGACGAGCGGCTCGACGGCGAAAAAGCCATGGAGTTCGCACCTCACGCGGGTGCCGGCACCCCGGGCTACATGGCGCCGGAACAGATCCAACACGAAATGCACCACGTCTGCGGGGCTACGGATCTGTATTCGCTGGGCTGCATCTTGTACAAGTTGCTCAGCCGGAAGGCGCCATTCGGCGGCGAATCCAAAGACCTTCTGAAGAGCCACGCTTTTACCGAACCGGCGCGGCTCAGGCTGCGCATCGACGCTCCGCTGGGAGTGATCGACTACGTGATGCGACTGCTCGCCAAAAAACCATGGGATCGCTGGGAATTCGCGGCCGAGGCTCGCAGCGATTGGGCCAAGTTCCGCCCCGCAGAGAGCGATCCGGAGATCTGGAAGCTGCCCAGCACTCAAAGTCCCCCTAAGTCGAGCAACACACCGCAAACCGCGCGCGTCGGGCGGCGCGGGCGCAATCCGCTTTTGTCAGCGATTCCCGAGCGCGCCCCCGGCCTGTTGAGCATCCGCCCGAGCCCTTTGGTGGGGCGCCAACAGATCCGACAGCTGCTTCGCGATACCTGCGATGAAGTCGTGGACGGCGAGGGGTCGCCACACCGTCTGATCATCCTGGTGGGTCCTGCTGGCTCCGGTAAGAGCCGAATCGTCGAATGGCTCTGCGAAGTCGTTCACGAAGAAGGGTCGATGGTACCGCTCAGGGCTCGCTATCGGCCGGTACACGGGCCGCTCGACGGGATGCTGGGCGCAGCGACGCAGTACCTCAACTTCGAACGCGCGGACCGCGATACGATCGAGCGCTCGTTGCTCGATCGTTGGAAGGTGAGCCGCGGCGACAAGAATGGCCGTGCCTGGGTCGCGGGTGCCGCCGAATGGTTCAGGCCGCTGGGTCCCATTTCCAACGCTCCGCTCGGGCCAGCGGGAATTCGCTTCACGCTCGACACGCTGGGAACGCGCCGCATGGTGGTCCGCTACGTCATGCGCAAGATCGCTAACGGTCGTCCGCTGCTCCTGTGGCTGGACGACCTGCACCATGCTGGGCAGGCCACCTTCGAAGGCCTGCTCAAGATGCATGAAAATGAGGGGGATCAGCGTCTGGTCATGGTCGCGACGGTGCGCGAAGAAGACGTCCATCTGGGGACGTCTGCCGCTGAGCGGCTACGCCACTTGCGCGAGCGGCTCGACGGGGTCGTGGTCGATGTTCCGCCGCTCGGCCCCGAAACGACCTGCGAGCTGCTGCAGCGCTCGCTACCTCTCGAAGAAGAGGCCGTCCAAGAAGCCGCCAGACGCAGCCGGGGCAACCCCTTGTTCGCGCTTCAGCAGCTCCACGCTTGGGCCTTGGGAGGCAACCTCGAATTTCGCCACGGCAAATACCACGTGCCGCACGAAGTCTTGCAAGTGCGACCCAAGACCACGGCGGAGCTCTGGGACAGCCGCGTCGCCGCGTTGCCAACCGAGCAGCGTTTGGCGGCCTATGCGGCCGCGACCTTGAGCAGCGACCTGCGCAGGGAAGTGCTGCACCAGCTGCTCTCCAGCATCGGTCTCGCCGCAGACGATTGCATCGTCAGTCTGCAAAACGCCGAGATCATCATCCCACGCGGTCCCGGCCGCTACTCCTGGCCGCACGCCTTGTTGCAAGAGCACTTGTTCGCAGTGCTGCTCACGCGCGACGACCGGCAAGAAATCTACCGAGCCGCCGCCAATGCGCTGGTCAAGCATCCTCTCGCGAACACGCGGCGCATCATTCGGCAGCGCGTGATCAATTTGCTGCACGCCGGAGCTGCAGACGACGCTGCAGCGCTGCTCTTCGATTTCTTGGCCGACAGCTGGAATGGCGCGCGTGAGCCCTTGGCAGCGCTGACCGATCTCGAGCTTCTGAAGGGGCGCCTCAAGGGCCGCATGTTGGCGCAGAAGAATCGCTGGCAGGCCGAAGCGCTGCGCCACGTGGGGCGGACCGCGGAGGCCACCGAACAGGCAGAAATCGCGCGCGATGCCTTCGAAGATCTGGGAGACCGCGAAAACCTGGCGCACTGCTACCGCCTGTTGGGCCACCTGAGCTCCGAACGAGGAAACTCGCAAGAGGGCTTGGCGCTGAGCAGGCAGGCATTGGCCATGTTCACCGAGCTGAATCACACGCTGGGCCAAGCGCAGTGTGAGGCGGTCATTGGCGAAATTCTCTACCTACTGGGTAACTACGATGAAGCACGCGAGAGCATCGTGCGTGGCGAACGCCACTTCGCCGCGCTCGATCGCCCGCTGGGGCGCGGTCAATGCTTGCTGCTCCTGAGCTGGATCGAGCACTCCGAGGGAGCCCCGGAGCGTTCGCGGCGTTTGACGCTGGAGGCTCGCGAAGAGTTCGAGCGCACCGGCTATCGCTTGGGCACAGCGCAGGCCAACGCCTCGCTGGCCCACGTCGAGCACCGCCTGATGAATTATCACAGCGCGGCCATCGGGGCGCTCGACGCGTTGCTCGCCTTCGAATCATTGAGAGCGCCACGGGGTCAGGCCGCCTGCCGCCGCTTGCTCTCGATGATCGGCATCGATACGGATGATCGCGAAATGGCCGAAGAAAACGCCAGCTACGCCAGCGAGCTGTACCGCGGCATGGACGATCCATGGGGAATCATGGAAGCCACGCTCCTCGGCTGTCAGATTGCGCTGTTACACCACGACACCGACAATGCTCGCACCCTCTTGGACCAGTGCGCAGACATCGTGGTGGAGGAACCGGAACCGAGGCAACACTATTTGTTGACCCGAGCCTGGATCGAAGCCGAGCTCTCGGACATGACGCGAGCGCAAAAGACCATCGAATCCGCCAGTCAGGTCTTCGATACTCCGCGCAGAGTCGGCGACCACACGATTCACCTTTTGGCAAGGCTTGCCCGCTATCCTTGGAAAGACGGCGGGCGCAGGCTCATCCAAGAGTGGCGCTCCAAGCTCGCTGATCGCGGCCAACGGCCTCGACACGCCCCGCAAGATCGCGGCAAATTGCCGAACTGAGCGCTCTGTCTCGAGCGCTTCGACTTGGCGCGCCTTCACCCTTCGAGTAAACCAGGACGCATGAGTGACGCCATCTCGAAGGGGCTTTTGGAACGCGCGGAACGCTTGATGCCCGGCGGGGTCAACAGCCCGGTGCGCGCCTTTCGCGCAGTGGGAGGCAAGCCTGTCTTCGTCAAGGAGGCGCATGGCTCGAGGCTCGTGGGCGCCGACGGCAAAGAGTACATCGACTACGTGTGCTCGTGGGGCCCTGCCATTCTCGGACACGCCGACACGAACACCGTTCTCGCCGTGCGTGAGGTGGCCGGCAAGGGCTTGTCCTTCGGTGCTCCCACCGAGCTCGAAGTCCGCTTCGCCGAAGCCATCGTGGCTCGTTACCCTTCCATCGAAATGCTGCGCTGTGTGTCGAGTGGCACCGAGGCCACGCTGAGCGCACTCAGGTTGGCGCGCGGCTACACCGGTCGCGACATCATCGTCAAGTTCGATGGCGGTTATCACGGACACGCCAGCGAGCTCTTGGTGGCTGCCGGCAGCGGCGCAGCAACCTTCGGCAACCCCGACTCCGCCGGTGTTCCGCGAGCGACCGTGGAGCACACGGCGACCCTGTCTTACAACGACTCCAGCGCACTGCGCGCGCTGTTCGCGGAGAAAGGTTCCCAGATCGCCGCGGTCATCGTCGAGCCAGTTGCCGGCAACATGGGCTGTGTGCCACCGGAACCCGGGTTTTTGGA